>JAFDBP010000107.1 GCA_019313245.1 Deltaproteobacteria bacterium | reverse complement strand
GGTTGCTGTCGACGCCCTCCAGGCGGAATTGCGCGGTTTGCGAATTGCCGCCCTTTCTGGAGTAGAGCGTGTTCGGACCGCGCGATTCGGTTTTGTTGTCCGCATCGAAGCCCGGTGCGCCGCCGAGGTTGAACACGATGTCGTTGCTGCCATCCTGATCGAGATCACCGACGGCGATTCCGTGGGTCTGGATCTTCCCGTGCCCCTGCTGGGCGAATTCTCCGCACGGCTCGAACGCGATCCCGAACGGATTTTCCGTGTTGGGTCGGCTGCAGAAAACGAGATCGGACTGCGGCTGATCGGGGCTTCCGGTGCCGATCAGGATGTCGTGATACCCGTCGTTGTCGATGTCTCCGATTCCGAGCCCCATCGTGTTCTCGGAGCGATCGGGGCGAAGCACGGTCTGGATGCCGACCTCCGAACCCGCGAGGCGGAAGCTTCCGTCGCCCGCGCCAAACGCGATCATGTCCTGATCCATCTGGCGGCCGAGGTAGAGATCCAGATTGCCGTCGTGATTGAAATCTGCAGAGACGGAAGCAAACGCGAAAGCGCTCGGAGAAAATTGCCCGAGTGTGGACGTAATGTCGACGAAGCCCGCGCCGCCATCGTTGCGATACAGGCGACTGAAGCGCATCGCCCCCAGAAATAGATCCTGGTCTCCGTCGTTGTCGATGTCGAGCCAGACGGGGTTCTTGCCGTCCTTGAATTTGACGACGATGCCCAGATCCAACGCGACCTCGGAGAAGGTCTTGTCACAATTGTTCCGATAGACCCATGCCCGGCCCGTACGCGCAATCGCCGCAAAGTCCAGGCACCCGTCGTTGTCGAAATCGGCCCAGCTCACCCCCCACCACTCGTGCTTGCCGCTGGTAATCCCCGCTGGCAGCCTCACCAGCTTCTTCTCTTGCGACCAGCGATTCTCGTAGAGCGCGAGGCTCCCCCTGCCGAGAAAACCACCGCTTCCGAGCAGCAGATCGGGGTCGCCATCGTTGTCGAAGTCCGCCCAGGCGGCTCCCCAGCTGAACTCCAGATCGGCGGGGTCGATGCCGAGGTCGTAGGGCTCGAAGCGGACGCCCTTTCGATTGAAGTAGAAGCGCGAAATCGAGGGGCGCTCGTCGGGCGGAAAGCGCAGAGCCGTGTTCGAATCCCAGAGGTCTTCCCAACCGTCGCCGTCGACATCGATCATCGAGACCGCCTTGCCGTAGCCGGGCGCATCCGCGAGCCCCGCTTCCACGGCGCGGTCCACCAGATTCGCCTGCTCGCCGCGAGCAACGTCGGCAATCGGTACGGCGGCAAACACCGCGAGCAGAAGGGTTCGCATTTGCGGGAGACGGCGCGCTCTTTGCATTTCGATCCTCGCTTGCCGACGGGCAATCCGAGAGCCCGGACGGAGCATCGGAATCGCCGACCGGGAGAATAGGCGAACTGGGCGTCGTCGCTAAGCATCCGGGAGGACTCAGGGCCGCGACCTACATGCGAGTATCCGCTCGCTCGACGAACGCTTTCGATCGGATGGGCTAGTGCGCGGTTCGCGGTGCCCAATTCACGCTTTCGGATTGCCGCACCGTGTAGGTGCGGTTTGCGGCCAGGTTCTCGAGTTTCTGCCGCTCGCCATTGGGCCAGAGGATGTGGACGTCCGCCGCTGGCGAACGCCCCAGACCGAAGTGCTGCTCTTTCGGGTTCATCGAGAGATAGCCGCTCCCCCCCTGAACCTCTCGGGTCATGTGGAGGCCATCGGGCGTCGTGGCGACGATCCGCGCGCCGATTGCGTCGCGGTTGCTGCCACGGCTCGAATCTCCGATCAGGCGGATCTTCAACCAACGGAGATCGCGCTCCTCGGCGTTGTTGCGAAACATCAGCGCCGGAGCGTGAAAATTGTTGACCGCAATGTCCAGATCGCCATCCCCTTCGAAGTCGAGATACGCCGTGCTGCGCGAATTGACCGCAAAATCCGCACCGCTCCGCGCCGATTCGTTCTTGAGTTTGCCTGCGTCGTTTACGAAGAACACGTTCGATTCGCGGGTGTGATTCAACAGATGCTGGGCTCGCTGACCTTCCGAATCGACATAGCGGTAGATCGACGCGTATGCGTGGTAGTCGTTGGTCCCATTGACGAGATAGAGATCGTCATCGCCATCGCAATCGAAGTCGAAGAATTCGGCATCCCACGCCCAGCCGGTGGACGTCGCTCCGCGCTCCACGTCCCTGGAGGGTTCGTAGGCGACCAGCCGTCCACCCTCCAATCTCGACATGTAGAGCACGTCCGATTCCTTGACGAGCATTCCGGACATCCCCCGCAGATCGAGGTGCATCGGCGTGTTCACGTCGGGGAATATGTATTTGTCGTCCTTGACCAGGCTGGCCAGATTCGAGATGTAGATGTCCGGGTGGCCGTCGTCGTTCATGTCCGAGATTCCGACGTTCATCGAGTGGTAGGCGTTCGTGATGCCCAGCGACTGAGCGGCATTCTCGAACTTCCCGTCGCCGAGGTTGCGCAAGAACGCGTTGCGTCCAAAATCATTGGCGACGATCAGATCCTGTCTGCCGTCGCGATCGAAGTCGGTATGGGATACGGCCTGGGTCCAGCCCGTATCGTCGGCGCCGCTGCCGGCCGTCACATCCGCAAACCGCATGCCTCCGAGGTTCCGAAACAGCTTGTTGGGGCTCCCGTTTCGCGAATCTCGATCCAGCAGTGGGACGATTCCGTTCAGATAATCGCCGAGATGGCCAATGTAGACGTCGAGCAGGCCGTCGCCGTCGTAGTCGAACGCGGTGGCCGGCCCCGCGACCGCACCTCTGCCCTTCAATCCGGAATGCAGCGACACATCCTCGAACCGATTGTCGCCCGCGTTTCGATACAGCCGGTGATCCTCGTCCACATAGGTAATCAGGATGTCTTGCCTGCCATCGTTGTCGAAATCGGCGATGATCGGATTGCGGGCCTCCCGATAATTGCCGTCCGCCCCCCGAAAGTCGATTCCGGCACTCTCTGCGATGTCGTGGAACCGGCCGCTGCCATCGTTGATGTAGAGCCCAACGCCGCTACCTCCGACGAAGAGCAGGTCCATGTCCGCGTCGCCGTCGACATCTTCGGCCGCGACACCGCCACCAGAGAAGGTGGGGGGCGTCATGAGGGTCTTTCGGCGCAGCTCGTGCAACCAATTCGAGGATCGGTGGATGTAGTCGACCCCGCTCGACGTCGTCACGTCGCTGAAGTAGAGATTGTGGAGTTTCGCCGCATCACCACCCTCGGCCGAAACGATTCGACTCGAAAATTCGGGAGGCGGCGGCGCAGCGTGGTGTCGCTTTGCGCGATCCGCAATCGCCGCAACGCTGGGCGCCAGGTTTTCCGGATTCAAGCGGACGTTGACGGTGCTGTTCTTCGCCATTTCTCCAGCCAGACGCAGCAGCAATACACCGTACTGCGAGATCGCCTCGGCGATGATCTCCGCCGCGAATGGATCTGGAAGCCTGGT
>JAFDBP010000106.1 GCA_019313245.1 Deltaproteobacteria bacterium | reverse complement strand
GGGCCCGGTCCTCGGGTTTCTCGCTTGCGGCTGCTGCCTCTACTCGCCGTTGCACAGGCCGTCGGAATCTGGGTTGCAGACCGCGGTTGGCTCGGGGCGGAAGTCACCGCGGTCTCGGCCGTCGCGCTGCTGGTCGCGGGGCTCGCCGCCGTTCGCGGGCCGACCGGGCGCTGCGCGCTCTCGCTGGCGCTGGCATTTCTCGCGGGCGCTCATTCACTCGCGCTGCAATTGGGTGTTTCGGCCGCGGTGGTTTCGCTGCCAGCCGAAGCGGTCGTCGTCGAAGGGACGGTGATCGATACCGCATCGGGGCCCGAATGGTTGCGGGTGGACGTCGCGGACGTGCGCGCCATCGACCCGAAAGGGCTGCGGATTCCCGCGCGCATCCGGTTGGTGGGCGGAGCGACGCCGGACGGGTTCCACGGCCTGGAGGCTGCGGATCGCGGTGAGCGGATTCGCGCGATGGTCCGGTTGCGCGCGCTTCACGAGCCGCAGAATCCCGGCTCTCCGCAGCGCGTGCGCCGTCTGCAGCGCCGCGGGATCGGGGCGTTCGGCCGCTTGATTCATCCGGCCCTGCACGTCGCCCTGGCCGATCGCTCCAGCCGCTCTCCGCTGCGCGGCATACGCAAACACCGCCGCGCGATTGCGGGCGACATCGCCGCGTTCGGCGCGGGCAGCGGCCTGGTGCGCGCGCTCGCACTCGGCGATCGCAGCGGGCTGTCGACCGAGGTGGGCGATGCGTTTCGTCGCCTGGGATTGTCGCATCTGCTCGCCGTGTCGGGGCTGCATCTGGGGCTCGTCGCTTCACTCGCATTCGCGCTGGCGCGTTCCAGTGTCGGCAGGAGCGCGTGGCTCGCCGCGCGCTGCGACACCCGCCAGATCGCGTTGGGGGTCGGCGTTGCGACGGCCATCGCCTACGCGCTGTTTTCGGGTTGGGCGATTCCCGTGCGCCGCGCATTGGTGTTTCTGCTGGTGCTCGCGCTGACCGTCGTTCGGGGCCGTTCGAGCCTTCGCGCCGAACCCCTCGCCGCAGCGGCCATCGCCGTCCTCGCCATCGAACCCGGTGCGCTGTTCGAGCCCGGCGCGCAGCTCTCGTTCGCCGCCACGGCCGCACTGATGTTCGCGGCGCCGCGCCCGGATCGCGCTGCGTTCGCCGAATCGGCGCCGCGCGCGAGGGGTTTCGAAGATGCGCTCCGCGCCTCCGCCAGCGCGGTGGCGGTGACGGCACCGATTGCGGCCTGGCAGCTCGGCAGCGCCGCTCCACTCGCGTTGTTGGCAAACCTCGTCGCGATTCCGTGGACCGCGTTCGCGCTGCTTCCCGCGTCGCTGCTGGCTGCGCTCGCACTGGGCTGCGGACTCGAGACGCTGGGCGCCGGGTTGGCGTCGATGGCGGTCTGGCTCGCGAACGGGACACTCGAACTCGGACTCTGGTGCTCCGATCGCCTGCCCTCGATCACTCCGTCCACGCGCCCGGCCGCCGTCTATCTGCTCGCGATTGCGCTCTGCGTCGCAGTGACCCTGCGGGCGCGCACGACGGCCGTGCGCGTGTTGGGGGCATTCCTCGTCAGCGCGTGGGTCGCGCTCGCGCCGCCGAGATCATTGCAGCCTCCCAGGCCGCGCGTGGTCGCGCTCGAAGTGGGCCAGGGTGCAGCCGCGCTGGTGGAGGGTTTGGGCGCCGCGGTGCTGGTCGACGCGGGGAGTTCCTTCGACGGCCTCGATTGGGGAAAGCGCGCGGTGGTGCCCGCGCTCGCCGCGCTCGGTGTCGAGCGCCTGGACATCTTGATCCTCAGCCACGGCGATCTCGATCACCTGGGCGGAGCAGCGGCGGTGCTCGACGCGGTCTCGGTCGGCGAGATCTGGGCTCCGTTCGGCGCCGCTGCCGATCCCGCATTCGATCCGCTGCTGGAAGCGGCGCGATCGAAACGGATTCCGGTCTTCGAGCGGGGCGCGGGTTCCCCGGCGGTCTCGCGGGGCGATCTAAGGATCGAGTCGCTGTGGCCGCCGCCCGTCGCGGAGCGCCGATCGCGCAACGATCGCTCGCTCGTGGTTCGGATCGAGTTGGCCGGTTACCGCGTGCTGCTGCCCGGGGATCTCGAAGCGAGCGCCGAATTCGATCTGGTGTCGAGCGGCGCCGACCTCGCATCCGAAATCATCTCGCTGTCCCACCACGGGAGTCGAACTTCTTCGACCGAGGCATTTCTCGAGGCGGTGGGCGCGACGCTATCGGTCGTCTCGGCGCCGTGCGGCGGGCGATTCGGCATGCCTCACGCCGAAGTCCTCGAGAGGGCCGCGGGAAAGGGGCTCTCGGTCTGGTGGACCGGACGCGATGGTGCGGTGATGGTCGGGCTCGGGAAGCGACTCACGGCCTGGGGCTACGGGGAACGGCCGGCTCGTGACTCGTGCCGCCCGGGTTGAGCGAAGTGGAGGGGCGGCGCCCGCGACGCTAGTAGAGGCCGAACAGGTGGCCGGCCAGAGCGAGCACCGCGACGGCCAGTGCGCGCCGGATCGCGGTTTCTCCGCCGGCCAGCGCAATTCGCGCGCCCATGGCTGCGCCCGCCGTGAAGCCGATCGAGATGAACACCGCGGGCAACCACGCCACCTGCCGTTCGAATACGAATACCGGTACCGAGGTGATTGCGAGTGCGGTCACGATGACGATCTTGATCGAATTGGCGCGAAACAGATCGATGCCCGCTCGATTCAGCGCGAACAGCAGCAGCAATCCCACACCGGCTTGAAACGCACCGCCGTAGAAACCGATCGCGAACAGAACGAGATTCCGGGTCAGCGGGGACCAGCGCTGCTCGCCCGATTCCGAGGCGGGCGGCGGCGTTCCCCCGCGCAGCATGGGGATCAGCAGGACCAGCATGATTCCGGCGAAGATCCGCTCGAAGACCGAATCGGGAACCTGCGTCGCCGTCGCGGCACCGACGAGCGAGCCGAGCACGATGGCTGGAAGCAGGGGGAGGGCGCTGCGGAATTCCGAGATCCCCTTCGCGTCGAAGCGCCAGCACGCGACCAGGCACTGGACCAGAACACCCACGCGATTGGTTCCGTTGGCGATCGTGCCGGGCAAGCCGAATAGCACGAGCAGCGGCACCGTCAGCAGCGAGCCCCCACCCGCGAGGGTGTTGACGACGCCGGCCACAAATCCGACCGCGATCAACAGCGAGCTCTCGAGCGCGCTCACTTCATCGAACCGGAGTCATATTGCGCGCGGGTGAGTTCGAGTGGCACATGGGCGCGGCACAGTCTACCGCGGTCGCGGTGCGCGGGCAGGAACTCGGCGGTGGATCTTCCGTTCAGGCGATCTTGGGATCGATCGAACGCGCGCGCTTCAGCAGGGAATCCGCCTTCTCGTCTTCTCCCAGCGAGCGGGTCACTACACTGAGTCGGTGGATGGCGCTCGCGCTCTCGGGCGCGAGTTCGACCGCGCGCTCGAGTTGCTTGCGCGCGAGTTCCGGCTCGGAGGGCATCTTCCTGTAGAGCGCCCAGCCCAGAGCGGCGCAGTAGTCGGATTCGTCGGGCCAGAGTTCGACGGCGGGTCGCAGGAACTCGATCGCGCCCGCGAAGTTTCCCGATCGCATCAGCACTTCGCCCTTTCGGTACATCGATTCCGCGCTGGCGAGCCGCTCCGCGTCGATCGGGCCCTCGCTCGCATTCTTGGCTTCGTCGTATTCGGCCCGTCGCCGTTTGTTCGAGAGCACCGAATAGGCCTTGCTGATTTTCGCGAACACGGCGTTGGCCTGCTGTCGCGTCTGGCTCTCGAGGCCGGCTTTCGCGAGCGCATCGGGGTGATAGCGCTTGGCGGCCTGGAGATAGGAGGCCTTGATCTCCGCTTCGCTCGCCGCATCGCCGAGACCGAGCATCTGGTAGTGGTCGAGATCCCGGAGCTTTTCGAATCGGGATGTGATTTCGGCTCGCAATGCAGCTGCAGCTTTGGATTCGGTTGGCTTCGCGTTCCGGTCCCCGGCGCTTTCACGAGCTGCCGACTTTTCCGCCTGGGCGTTCGCGTAGTCGGTGAATACGATTTCGATGTCGGTGGGTATTTCTTCGCTCGAGGCGGCCGATTCGACGCTGTAATCCAGAGCCCCCGCGACATCGAGCACCCAGGCCGCGGCGAGCGAGCGAGGCGTCGTCGCGCGCTTGAGCGCTTCCCAGAACGAGTGCTCGCCGTCGAGCGCCTCCGCGAAGGCCGCGAGCGCGTCGTCCGATTCGAGGCGCTCCAGGGTGGACGCGAAGCGATCGTTCCTCGACGCAAAGCGCGCGATCTTCGGCTCCAGATCGAGCAGGACCTGATCGGCGCGCCAATGCGCCTCGATCCCCGCTTGCGCGACCTCGTAGACGTCGATTCGGAACGGATTGGCGGCTTCGGCGGGTGGTGGGCCGGCATCGAGGGTGAACGCACCCTTGGGCCAGGCCATGCATTCGAGCAGGCGGATTCGAACCTGGTCGCGCAGGGCGCCCACGAGCCCGCGCGGGTCGAGCAGGCCGAGTTCGAGCAGCGCCGTGGCCTCTTTGCAGCCCTTGCTTTCGATCAGCGAAACCGCGCGGTCGCGGTCCTCCTGGGTGATCGTGCCGGCCGCCAGCAACTGATCGCAGAGCCCATTCTTGCTCGCGGGTGATTCACAGCCGACCGCAACGCCCGAGGCGAACAGAAAGGTGTGCTCGACGCGCTGCCGGCCCACCTCCACGCGGCCGTCGAACTGCCTGCGGTAGAGGTCGACCAGGAGGCGCGGGAGCGAGATCTGCTCGAACCGGCCGGTGTCGGGTATTGCAGCCATTCGCTTCGTTTTCGGACTGGCCGGGCCCAGACTTGACGCGCACCCTCAAGAGGGGTGGCGCTGGGCGTTGGCGATCTGAAACGCCGCTGCGATCGCCTCTGCGAGATCCTTGTGGATCAGCAGCGGCTGCCGCTCGAGGTCCGCGATCGTCGCCTCCGAGAGCGGGGAAACCGCCGCGAAGATGGCTTCTGCCCCCCAGGCCTCGATCAGCTCCAGCACCTGTTCGAGCGCGAGCGCGCCGTACGTCTCGTCGATGACGGCTCCCGAGAGGTCGAGAACCACCACGGAGACTTCGCGGGCGGCCGGATCCCGGCCGATGAGCTCGACGGCGTTCATGACGGCTTCAGCGCCCTGAAACGGAATCACCATCACGGGGCCCCAGATGTGGACGACGGAGCTGCCGGGGTCGACCGGGTTCGATGTCGACTCGTGATCGCACCGGGAATCGAGATTGGCCTGGACGAACGAGCGAAATACCGCGAAGGGCAGCGCGTCCAGCACCTTGTTCGCCGCGGGGTCACCCGACTCGCGCCAGGCGGAGGCCTCTTGTGCGGTGAAGCTGCAGCTGTCGCCGCCGCAGCTACAACAGCTCGATTCGAGCGCGAGGATGTCGGCTTCGAGGGTTCCCGTGAGCCATCCCGAGGTGTATCCGGCACTCAGGAAGCAGGCCGGATGTTCCGGTTCGCCCAGCGCCGCGAGGTAGGCCGAGGCCTCGATGCGCTCGGGCCAGAGGCCGTTGAGCGAGATCGCGCCGGGGTTCGCGCCGTCGGTCCGGGCACGGAGTCGAAATGCCAGCGAGGGCCCCGCCGGGCTGCGGGAATCGCGCGGTTGGGAACCGAGAGTCTGGACGGCCCGCAGGGCGTCCTGCAGGCCGTGTAGGAAGCCCATCTGCAGCAGAGTGAGATTCGCCTCGCTCTCGCCGAGTTCGCTGCGGAGTTCTGCGTGCAGAGCGCTGAGGAAATGGGGGTCGAGCAAGATGCCCGGCTCCTTCAAGAGCACGGCCTCTGGATCAAACCCGAAGACGCCAATTGCGTCGGGGGGGATTGGGCTCACCGGTTACCCCTCGATGAATTCGTAGATGTCGAACTTCACTTCGCTCCTGATGAAGCACTCTCCCTCGCGATCGAGCAGACGGAAAAATGCCTCTACACACGTCGGGTCGAACTGGCTGCCCGAATATTTGTCGAGTTCTGCGACCACGAGATCGATCGGCATCGCCTTGCGGTAGGGCCGATCGCTCGTCATGGCCTCGACGGTGTCCGCAACCAGGATGATTCGAGACGGCAGCGGGATCGCATCGCCGCGCATCATGTCCGGATAGCCCCGGTTGCTCCCGTCGTACCACTCGTGGTGGTGGCGAACGCAGGGCGCGATGTCTGCGAGAAAGTCGACCGGCTCGAGGATCTTGGCGCCGATCTCCGGATGCGCCTGGATCTCCTCGTATTCTTCTCGCGTCAGTTTGTCGGGCTTGGTGATGACCGAATCCCGGATGCCGATCTTGCCCACATCGTGCAGCAGCCCCGCGATGTAGACGCGCTCGATGAACTCCTTCGAGAAACCCATCTCCCGGGCGATCTTCGAGGCGTAGACGCCGACGCGCTCGGAGTGGCCGCGGGTGTAGGCGTCCTTCGCATCGACGGCCTCGGCGAGTGCACCGACCGTCTGGACGTACGCGGTGCGGAGTTCGCGGTGCTTGCTGGCCAGCTGCTTGGTGCGCTCGCGAACCTTTTCTTCCAGGTTCCGGTTCATGTCCTGCAGGCGGAAATTCTGCTCGCGGGTGACCCGGTTGAGCCGCTTGATTTCGTCCTTGAGGTCGGCCTGTTCGAAAGCCTGGCGGATCGTGGCGCGAAGTTCGTCGTCGTTCCACGGTTTGGTGATCAGGCGATAGATTTCGCCCCGGTTGATCGCCTCGACCGCGACCTTGATCTCGGTGAATCCCGTCAGCATCATCCGGATGATCTCGGGATGGCGCTCGCGAACCGCCGACAGAAGATCCACCCCAGACATTTCCGGCATGCGCTGATCGGTGACGACGACCTGGGCGGGCGTCTGGCTGAGGATTTCGAGGGCTTCCTCTCCGGTCGACGCACACAGGACATTCATCTCTTCCTGACGCAACAGTCGCTGAACCGATTTGAGGATGTTGGGTTCGTCATCTACGAACAAGACGGTGCGAGCGTTTTCCATGTAGGTCTGACCCCTCTTGAACCGCGCCTCTTCTCTACTCAAGTCTCGTGCCAATTCGCCTGCAGGTTCGAATTGACAAGTAAATCAAGCGTTTCCAGCTACAGGTTGCGGATGTCGCCTGCAGCCCCGCAGTCTCAGCATTGGGACCGGTGTCGGAAGCCGAGCGGAAACCAGGCGGCAGCTTGCACGCCCGCTACCCATGCGATGCGGGTCAGGGCTGCGGCAACAAGCCGGTCGACGCCGTGGACACAAAGGGGAAACGGCCACAGGCAGGCGATATGCAGCGTTTTCCGGGCTCTAGAGGGGTGGCGAAGTCCCGAATTCGGGAAATCCCAGAACTGGGATGCCCAATGGGGTTTCTCCCTCTATGAGTTGCTCCACTTTTTCTTGGAGAATCGATACGAAGATCGATCGGATCGATGCCACGATCCGTGGCGTCCGGCACGCGGGGACCGGGACGCAAGAGCGATTCGCTCGAACCCCATGTCGCTAACAGCGCTCGCGTCCCGGTCTCCGCGATTCGTTTTCTCCGCAAAGAAGAACCGCCGCTTGCGAAGAGCCGTCTTGAAAGGAAGTGCTCTCGGGGGCGGTGGCGGGAGGCTATCGGGCGAGATGGGGTTTGAGCCCGATCGCCTCCCGCCACCGCCCCCTCCACCCGATTCTGCAGCAGAAGCCCGGCGCGGGATCATGCTCATGCTGCCGATTGAAAGCGTGTCGCGCTTAGTCGCGGGGGCTAGAGGGTGCCCCGGCGTTCGCGTTGGCTGCCTTCGGCTTCCACGGATTCGCACCATTCGCGGTTGTCGAGGTACCAGCGAACCGTCGCGCGCAGGCCCGCTTCGAAGCCCATCTTCGCCCGCCAGCCGAGTTCGCGCTGAATCTTTTTCGAATTGATCGCGTAACGCCGGTCGTGCCCGGGGCGATCGCT
>JAFDBP010000105.1 GCA_019313245.1 Deltaproteobacteria bacterium | reverse complement strand
GATCGCCGCTCAGTCGCCGTGGCCGATCCCCTGCACCGGCCGCTCTTCATCCTGCACCCCTCGCTGGTGATTCGCGAGTACCGCGGTGAAGACGCCGAGGTCTTGAACGTAGCGGATCTGCGGCACCCGAAGATGGCGATCCTCGTCGCCGGAGAGTGAGCCGGAGGGCTTTATATATTCGCGCGCGCGGGCCCGGTACAATGCGGGCGGGGTGCTCGAGATGTCCGTTCCCTGTGCGCGCTGTGGCCGCGAATACGACGTGACGCTGTTCGAGTTCGGGCGCACGCTCTGGTGCACGTGCGGCAGCCGGGTGGGTCTGGAGCCGCGGGTTCGCCGGGTCGCGGCCGATGCCGAGCTGCGCTTCAGCGCCGACGCGATGCTCGGGAAACTCGCGCGCTGGTTGCGCCTGCTGGGCTTCGACTGCGCGTACGCGAGCGACATCGCCGACGCCGAACTCGTGCAGCGCGCCATCGAGCAGGGCCGCGTGATTCTCACGCGCGACCGCGCCCTGCCCGACGAGTGGCGCGTGTCGGACATCTGTGTCGTGCGCGCCGAGAAGACCTACGAGCAGCTGGGCGAGATCTTGCGGCGTTTCGAGCTCTCCGACGCGATACGCCTGTTCACCCGCTGCAGCGAGTGCAACCGCCGGCTGAACAGCGCCGCTGCGGCCGAGCTGAAAGGCCGCGCGCCCGCGCGCATCCTGGCCACGCAGGATCCGCTCCAGGCGTGTCCGGGCTGCGGGCGCGTGTACTGGTCGGGTTCGCACACGCGGCGCATTCAGCGCGTCGTCGAGCAGTTGCTGGCGGGTGAGTGACGCTCGGGGCGGGGCAGTGTGCCCCGATTGCATCGCGAGTGGGGTAGCACGCCCCAGAGTTGCGCGACACCGAAAGCGATCGGCGCGTCATCTCGCCGTCGATCCGCTTCGGTGTCTCCTTTATTTGGTATGCTGGGTGCCGTGGGTGCAGGCATCGCGGAGACTCGGGTCCGCGAGCTGTTCGAGGCCGCGGGCGTTCGGATCGGCGGCACCAGCCGGTGCGATCTGCAAATACACGACCATCGTTTCTACCGACGCGTCTTCATGGATGGGAACCTGGGCCTGGGCGAGGCCTACATGGACGGTCTGTGGGATTCGCCGGCGCTCGACGAGATGATCGAGCGGCTGCTGCGCGCCGGAACCTACGACAGGGCGCGGGCGCGTCCCCGCGAAGTGGCACTGCTGCTGTGTGCGCGCTTGCTCAATTTCCAGAAACTCACCCGCGCATTCGAAGTCGGACGCCGGCACTACGACATCGGAAACGATCTCTTCGAGGCCATGCTCGATTCGCGCATGATCTACTCCTGCGCCTACTGGCGCAACGCCGACGACCTCGAGGATGCGCAGCTCGCCAAGCTCGATCTGGTCTGCCGCAAGATCGGTCTCAAACCGGGTGCAGCGATTCTGGATCTCGGCTGCGGTTGGGGGGGCTTCGCGCGCTACGCGGCGGAGACCTACGGCGCCGAGGTGACGGGCCTGACCATCTCGCGCGAGCAGGCCGAGTCGGCTGCGCGCCGTTGCCGCGGCCTGCCCGTGGAGATCCGCCTGGCGGATTACCGCACCGCCCGCGGCCGCTACGACGCGGTGGTGTCGCTGGGCATGCTGGAGCACGTCGGCCCGAAGAACTACCGGACCTACATGGAGGTGATCCGCCGCTGCCTGAAGCCCGGCGGCGTCGTGCTGATCCAGACCATCTGCGGCAATGACAGCATGCGCTACGTCGATCCCTGGATCCATCGCTACATCTTTCCCAACGGCGTCATCCCCTCCCTCGCCCAGCTGGGGAGGGCGATGGAAGGACTGTTCGTGTCGGAGGACGTGCACAATTTCGGCCCCTACTACGATCGCACGCTGTTGGCCTGGTACGACAACCTGCGCGACGAGTGGCCGCGCCTCGATGCGCGTTACGACGCGCGCTTCCGCCGCATGTGGAACTACTACCTGCTGAGCTGTGCCGCGAGCTTCCGCGCGCGCTGTCACCAGCTGCTGCAGCTGGTCATGACTCCGGTCGGGGCGCCCCAGCCGGATTGTCGGCACCAATAGTCGGCAACGCCCGAAATGACGAAGCGCCCGAAGTCGTCACGACTCCGGGCGCTTCGGTCCCTGGTGCCAGGGTGAGGCGGCGAAAAATTGGTCGTTCAGGCGTAGGTGCGGGCCATCAGCAGGATCAGGCCCACGTAGGTCAGTGATAGCCAGAGCTTCTGACTCTTCAGTGCTCGACTCACGCTTCCCTCCGACTGTCTTCTGGGCCGGCTCCCTCGGCCCACTTGCTCATTGCCGACGCTCTCAGCCGACCCTACTAGTTCTTTCGAAAAAACCCCCCAACACTTGAGTGCTAGCACTCACAAATTCCAATTCCGTGAGCGCCGTCACCAAGAAAAGTGCACCGACGGAGTTCGGTCGACGATCGATGTGCAACTCGAGCCGGTCCCGAGCCCCTCGCACCCTTCAGTCCGCCGAGCGGCGCAGGAAGGTCGGGATGTCCAGCTCGTCATCGAACGGCGACACCCAATCCGCTCCGTGCTCGCCCTCCGGCTCCTGGTGAAGTGGCGTCTGAGAAGGCGAGACCTCGCGGAACTCGGCCTGAACGGGCTGGGAATCGATCGATGCCGCGGGCGTCAGCGTCTCCACGTGGCTCGATCCGCCGCTCGACTCGGGCCGAAGCGGGGTCACGTTGCCGTGTGAATCCACGGGATACCCGAGATCCGGGCTGCGGCGCACGCGCGCATCGTCGAGGCCGGTCGCGATGACCGTGACCCGCATTTCACCAGCCGGCATCTGTTCGTCGATCACCGCGCCGAAGATGATGTTTGCGTCTTCGTGGGCGGCTTCCTGGATCAGCGTCGAGGCCTCGTTCACTTCGAACAGCGAGAGATCCTCGCCGCCCGTGATGTTGATCAGCACGCCGTGGGCGCCCTCGATCGAGAGGTCCTCGAGCAGCGGGCTCGAGATCGCCGCGCGCGCCGATTCGACCGCGCGCTCGTCACCCGATGCGGTGCCGGTGCCCATCAGCGCGACGCCCATCTCGTTCATGATCGTGCGGACATCGGCGAAGTCGAGGTTGATCAGTCCGTGGATCGTGATCAGGTCCGAAATGCCCCGCACGGCGTTGAACAGCACTTCGTCCGCGAGTTTGAAGGAGTCGCGAACCGAGGTGCCCTTGCCGGCGAGTGCGAGCAGGCGCTGGTTGGGGATCGTGATCACCGTGTCGACGACGCGGTGGAGTTCGTCGAGACCGCGTTCCGCGTGCTTCATGCGCATGCGGCCTTCGAAGAGGAAGGGCTTGGTGACCACACCGACGGTGAGCGCGCCGAGTTCGCGCGCGACTTCCGCCACGATCGGCGCGGCGCCCGTTCCCGTGCCGCCGCCGAGGCCGGCGGTGACGAAGACCATGTCGGTGTCGTCGAGCAGTTCGCGGATGCGATCGCGCACTTCGGTTGCCGAGGCGCGACCCTTGTCGGGATCCGCACCACAACCGAGCCCGCGCGTCTCCTTGTCGCCCAACTGCAGTTTCATCGGCGCGCTGTTGTGCTGCAGCGCCTGCGAGTCGGTGTTGGCCGCGATGAACTGAACCCCCGTCAGTCCCGAGCCGACCATCGTTTTGACGGCGTTGCCGCCGCCGCCGCCCACGCCGATCACCTTGATCGACGCGCGGGACGCGCCGCCTTCGAATTGCAGCAGCTCGCGCTCTCCGTCAGAGTTGATCAGCTCGTCCGAGAGGGCGGGTTGATCTCCCCCCGCTCGGTGCGAGCTGTTTGAATTCGAAGACTGGTTTTTCTTCCTGGACATCGCTTTTCCCCCCACGCGATCTCAAGAACGCGCAAAATGTAACATGAAACTCAAGTTTTTGTGCCACCTTAGCCCGATAGTTGCGATATTTCCCCCGGGGCGCCAAAAATCCCCAGGGGGATTCTGGCTGCGCCGGGGCTCTCGCGGTCATTCGTCCTCCGAGAAGAACCAATCCCGCATGCGCTGCCGCACCCGGCCGAAAATCGATTCGTCGCGAATCCGGAACCGGGACTGGCCGCGGTCGTGCTGCTGCGAAGCGCCGTAGAGCGCGAGCCCTACACCGGTCGCATACATGGGGCCGCGTACCACGTCCTGCAGCCCGCCGATGTTTCTCGGGATCCCGCGCCTCACCGGGGCTTCGAAGACCTCCTCCGCGAGTTCCGGCATGCCCTCGAGCGCCGAGCAGCCGCCCGTCAGGACCACGCCCGACGGAATCCGGTTTTCGAGTCCCTGCTTGGCGAGTTCCTGGCGCGCCAGGTTGAGGATCTCGTCGACGCGCGGCTCGATGATCTCGCAGAGCATCTTTCGCGACATCTGCCGGGGGCGGCGCCCTCCGACGCTCGGAACGCTGAGAATGTCGTCACCCGGAAGATAACGCGCAGCCGCCACGCCGAACTTCTTCTTGATCCGCTCGGCTTCGTCGAACGGCGTGCGCAAACCGACCGCGATGTCGTTCGTGATGTGGTAGCCACCCAGGCTCAGCACCGATGTGTGTTTTATGGCGCCCTCTTCGAAGACGGCGATGTCGGTCGTCCCGCCTCCGATGTCGATCAAGCAGACGCCGAGTTCGCGCTCGTCGCTGGCCAGCGCAGCCTCCGCAGATGCCAGCGGTTCGAGCACGATGTCCATCACGTTGAGTCCGGCCCGGTTGGCGCACTTCACGATGTTCTGCGCGCTGGTCACGGCTGCGGTCACGATGTGGATCTGGGCTTCGAGCCGAACACCGCTCATGCCGAGGGGCTCGCGGATCCCATCCTGTTCGTCGATGATGAACTCCTGCGCGATCACATGGATCACCTCGCGGTCCATCGGGATCGCGACCGCCTTGGCGGCATCGATGACGCGCTGGATGTCGCCCTCGCGGACTTCGCGATCCTTGACGGCCACCACGCCGTGAGAGTTGAAACCGTCGATATGGCCGCCCGCGATTCCGGCGTAGACCGACGTGATTTCACAATCGGCCATGAGTTCCGCCTCTTCGACGGCCTGCTTGATCGAGTTCACGGTCGCATCGATGTCCACCACGACTCCCTTGCGCAGGCCGCGCGAGGGATGGGTTCCGATTCCGACGACGTCCACTCCGTTTTCGGTCCGCTCGGCAACGACGACACAGATCTTGGTCGTCCCGATATCCAGCCCAATGATGAGATTCTCACCGCGATTCATGTTCCCCCCCTTGATGCGAAAGCCCGTTGACGACTTTCGCGCGGCGCATTTTGGCGCGCCGGCTCGGACCGCCCGTCATCCGGTCGGTCTCTCCTTGGACGAAGCCGCGCGTCCGCGCGCCGTCGCCGCTTGTTTCGCCCCTTGTGGGGACGGTGCACCGCGCAGAACCGCCTGGTCTGCGAAGCGAAGATCCAGTGTTTCGGAGACCTCGACCTCTGCGAGTCCCGTTTCCAGCACACGCGAGAGCCGGGTGAGGCGCGCGTCGAATTCGTCGTGGCCGAGTACGATGCGCGGCTTCAGGTTCGGAAGTCGAAATGCGAAGCCCGCCGGGTCGCTCTCGTCCGAAAGGAAGAGCTCGGACGGCAGGGGCAGGTCGAAATCCGGCAGGCGATAGGCGAGTTCGATCGCGCCGGCCATCTGTCGATTCGCGACGTTTGGCTCGACCGCGGCATTTGGAATCAAACGCGGAAGCCCCGACGGAGCCAGGTTGCCCACGGGTGCGAAGGGCACCCCTTCGGGGTTGACGGCGAAATCCTCGGCGGGCTTGCCGATGGCGACCAGCGCGCGCGGGATCTGTTCGTCGACGTGAATCAGCAGGCGTCCGGTCGGAAGCCGGACCGCGCGCGCGTCGGCGATCCACGGGTGAGCGATCAAGCTCGCTTCGATCTCGCGCGGATCGACCGCTGCCCATTCCGCACCGAGCGGAAGCCCCGTGGCTGCCGCGATCTCGGCGGGGCTCAGGTGTCGTGTGCCGCGCACCGAGATCGCCTCGATGCGCACCGGTTCGCCGGCGATCCAGGAGCGGGCTTTTGCGACGAGCGGGCTGCCAAAGAGCAGGCCGATCGCGAGCGAGGCGACGATCGCAGCCGGAAGCACGAGTCGAAACGGCGGCTGCGGTCCCGGTTCGCTGCGCATTCGCTCCAGGTGTTTGCGGGCGCGCTTCTGGCGTTTGAAACCGTCCCGCTCGCGCTTGGAAAGGCCGCGCTGGGGGCGTTCGCCCGGGGCGCGCCTTCGATCCGACCGATGAAAATCCTTCATGCCTTGCCTCCGATGATCCGGACCTCGGTAACCAGCCGTACACCCGCCGTCTCCCAGACCGCTGCCTGGGCTTCCCGGATCAGACTGAGCACGTCCGCGGCCGTCGCGCCCCCGCGGTTCGCGATGAAATTCGCGTGGATCGGTGAGATTTCGGCGCCGCCCCGGCGGTGTCCCTTCAGGCCGGCCGCGTCGATCAGGCGCCCCGCAAAATCGCCCGGCGGGTTCACGAATACCGAACCACAGGATGGAACGTTGAGGGGTTGAGAGCCCTGCCGAGCCGCGAGCAATCGGTCGACCTCCGCGCGAACCGTCTCGGAGTCCGAGATCGTCACGCCAAACAGCGCGGACAAGATCACCGAACCCGGTGCGAGACCGCGCAGGGCGCGGTAGACGAAGCGCAACCCGGCGCGCGGGATGTGACGCAGCTCGCGCCCCGTCGGACTCATCACTTCGATCTCCTGCACGACGTCTTTCACTTCGCGGCCCGGAATCCCCGCGTTCATCGCCAGCCAACCGCCGACGCTGCCCGGAATTCCGCAGCCGAACTCGAGCCCTGCGAGGCCGCGTTCGATGCAGAAGTTCGCAAGCTGGCTGTGCGAGACGCCGGCCTCCACCCGCAGGCTGCAATCCGGCCGCTCTGCGAGGCCGCGCAGCTTGCCGAGTTGAATCGCGACGCCTTCCAGCCGATCGTCGAGCGCGAGCGTGTTGAAGCCCGCACCGATGACGTAGTGCGGAACCTGGTGCGCGGCGCAGATCGCGAGGGTCTGCGCGACTTCTTCGCGG
>JAFDBP010000104.1 GCA_019313245.1 Deltaproteobacteria bacterium | reverse complement strand
TGGCGTAGAAGGGGATGTCGTGGTAGGTGGCGAGTTTTGCCTTGGTCGCGGGATCCTTGTAGTACAGGCCCTCGACGGGCTGCTTGGAATCGGCCAGAGATTCGACGATCTTGGGCGCGTCTTTCGTCTTGACGTTCGCGTAGAAGGTGCCTTCCGGTTCGACGATCACGATCGGCCCCTGCTGGCACATGCCGTGACAGCCGGTGAATTTCACCTTGACATCGCTATCGCGAAGGTCGGCGTCGAGTGCGGCCTGGATCTCGGGTGACCGGGTGGATTCGCAGCCCGTGCCTCGGCAAATCAGAACGGTTCGCTGCTCAGCTGCCATTCGATTTGCGTCCCTTGGCCAGGAGTGTGCGCACCTGCTTCTTGTTCAGGTTTCCGTGCACTTCTTCGTTGACCGTCACGCAGGGGGCCAACGCGCAACATCCGATGCAGGCCACGGTTTCGACCGTGTACTCCAGGTCCTCGGTCGTACCCTCGCCCTCGAGTCCCAGAACGGCCGTCGCCTCTTCCAGGATCGCCGGTGCTCCGCGCACATGGCACGCGGTTCCCCGGCAGATCGAAACGATGTTCTTGCCGGTGGGCGTAAAGCGAAATTGGGCGTAGAAGGTCGCCACACCAAAAACGCGGCTCGCGGGCACCTGGATGAAGCGCGCGATCTGGTCCATCGAGTCTTCGGGCAGGTAGGTGTAGGCCTCCTGGACCTTCTGCAGGATGGGGATGATTTCCTCTTGCGTACCATCGAATTCCGAGAGAATCGCCTGCAGGGTTTCTTCCATGTCGTTGCCTTTCCAGCGGAGAAATCAGTTGGGGTGTCGATATGCGCTGGCTCTATCTTCGAAACGACGAGGCCAGAACTGGAACGGATCTCGTGCTCGCGCGGAGAGCCACGGGGCCGTTCGGCCACTTCGAACTTCATTTCTCTGGAGTGAGCGCACGCCTAGAAGTTATCGCAGCTCGGGCGATCATGGGGGTGGCGGCGAGGGCTTTTCGGCGCGCTGCGCGCGACTTGCGGGCCGTGAAAGAGGACGGGCGGTGGCCTGATTCCCGACGGAGCGGTCCTCGGCCCGCGTTGCGCAGTGGGCTCGGGATGACGCTCCCAGCCCGTTCGAGACGATCCGGCGAACCGCTCTTGTCGGCGTCCCGCGGCCGATCGATTTAGATCCATTGGGGTAATCCCGATCTGGGGCCGAGGCCGGGTCTGGAGTAGGCTTCGCGCATGGATACCGGTGTGAACCCGGTGCAATTGCGCGCCGGCCGGTTGAGGCGCCTGCAGGCGGCCATGCGACAGCACGATGTCGAGGCCTGCCTCCTCTTCAATCCCGCCAACGTCCGCTACGCGACGGGCGCTACGACGATGACGGTCTACTGCCTGGGCTCGTTCGTCCGGTGCGCGCTCGTTGCGGCGGAAGGACAGCCGGTTCTCTTCGAGCACCCGAATTCGATGCATCTGTTTTCGGGAATCGAGGCCGATCTGCGCCCGTTTCACGCCTGGGAGTTCTACGACGACGCGGCCGCGGAGGCGGCCACCTGGGCCCGCGAAATCGCGCAGGCCATGCGGGAGATCGGCGTCGAGAGCCGCAAGCTCGCGGTCGACAAGCTCGCACCGGTGGCGCTGCGCGCCTTGCAGGACGAAGGCATCGAGGTCCTCGAGTCCGGAACCATCACGATGGATGCGCGCGAGGTGAAGACGCCCGAGGAAGTGCAGCTGTTCGAGATCAACGGCGAGCTCGTGATGGGGATGCTCGAGGCCTTCGAATCGGCGATCGCTCCGGGTGTGCGCGAACAGGATCTCGTGGCCGTCATCACGGACAGCATGCTGCGGGCGGGAGGTGAATACCTCATCACCCGAGGCGTGGCTTCCGGGACGAATACCAATCCGTGGAGACAGGAGTCCAACGATCGCGCCCTCGAGGACGGTGACGTGGTCTTCGTGGACACGGACGTGAACGGCATCGAGGGCTACTTCTACTGCGTGTCGCGCACTTTTCTCTGCGGCGACCGGAGCGCGACGCCGGCACAGAAGGAGGCCTACCGGCTGGCCCAGGACTGGCTCGAGGGCATGCGGGCACTGCTGAAGCCCGGCGCCTCCTACCGGGAGATCGCGGAGAAGGCCCCGCGCCTGCCGGACCGATTCAATTCCCAGCGCTACGAGTGCATCATGCACAGCTGCGGGTTGGAGGACGAGGGGCCGAGCATCTCCTACGCAGACGTGTCGCAACCGAACCCCGAGCGCGTGCTGAAACGAGACATGGTCGTGGTCTCGGAGGTCTATCTGGGTGAGCCGGGCGGATCTTTCGGCGTCAAACTGGGCGACCAATTCCTGATCACCGCCGACGGTGCGAAGAATCTCTCCCCATACCCATGCTGCGAAGCGTTCCGCTAGCGCGCGCTCAGCGGCTGTCGGCTTCCCCGTAGACCTGGTCCGGCGTGAGGATCTCGGGGAAGCGTTCGCGCAGCGCGCAGCGGGTTTCGTAACACAGGTGGCACGCATCGGCGTAGGAATCGGCGTGGGGGATCTCGAAGCGCCGGGTCAGCGCTGCCGGGCCGCCCTCGAGAAGCGGCCCCGCAATCGGGTGTTGTTCCGGGATGTAGTCCGCGCAGATCTGCGCGAGAGGGGTGCGAAACAGGTTTCCGAGTGAAATTCCCTGGCAGATGTGCACGTTGCCAAAGGGATCCACGTGCACGCGCTCGGGGTCGCGCAGGTCCTCGAACGGGCAGGCCGTGAAGCCATCCCAGGGCGTCTTCGCGATGCGGCCGGTGAGCTTTGCGGCGGCCCTTCCCCGGTGCATGACGCCGGACGCGCCGGCCGGGATCTGGCCGATGACCGCGGTCGGATCCTCCGCTTCGGGCCGCTCGATGCTGATGAAGTCGACGGGGATTCCGAGCCGCTGGGCCGCCTCTCGCGCGTTTCGGGTTTCCGGAGACGAACTCTCGTCCGCGTGGTAGAGGTCGCTGCTGATCGAGAGATCCTCGACCCGCCCCGCGAGGGGTTCCAGCTGGGCGATCGCTTCTTCGACCGTGGTCGCCCAGAAAGCGTTCGAGACGATGCCGACCCGGAATCCCATCTGATTTGCCCGCTGTACGGCCTTCACGAGCTTGGGGTGGTCGAGAAACGGCTCTCCACCCTCGAAATAGATCCACTCCACACCGCCCAGCCGCTTCGACTGTTCCAGGATCTCGCAAACCTGTTCCCAGTCCATTGCGCCCTGTTGCTGCGGGCTACCCCAGACGAAGCAGTGATCGCAGTCGAAGTTGCACTCGTAGGTGAGGAGCAGGTGTACGCCGGTGAGTCTCATCCGTTTCGCCTCGCGTCGTTGAAGCTGTCGCCGCGATCAGACTACCGCGGCTGGGCGATCTGGGCCGGTCTTCGGGCGAGAGGGGGATGGGGAGCCGTCGGGGTGTTTTTTGGCAAGCGGGCCGGAAAATGACCGGATGAGCGTGCCGACCGGATCCGCGTGGGCGGATCCGGTCGGTCGATGAGGCTTACGGGAAGATTCCCCGCTCCAGGTATGCGTGTCGCATCCGGTCCAGCGCCACGAGATAGGCGGCGCTGCGCGTGTCCTCTCCGAGGTTGTAGCGATTTCCGATCTCCTCGGTGGCGTCGTACGCGACCGTAATCAGCCGGCGCAGTTTGCGGTCGACTTCTTCCAGCTCCCACGCCTCGTTCTTGCGGTTCTGCACCCACTCGAAGTACGAGACGATCACGCCGCCGGAGTTGCACAGAATGTCGGGGATCACCCGAATCCCCTTCTCGCGCAGGATCTCATCGGCTGCGGGAGAGGTGGGACCGTTGGCGGCTTCCGCGATCACCTTCACGTCGATGTCGTCCGCGTTGTGCTCGTCGATCTGGCTCTCGAAGGCCGCCGGAATCAGGACGTCGGCCTTGATCTGCCACAGCTGCTTGTCGGGAATCGATTCGGCACCCGGGAAGCCGGCGGGATCCTTGTGCTCCGTGATGTAGGCCAGTAACGCGTCGGGGTCGATGCCCTTGTCGTTGTAGACGGAGCCGCGGCTGTTGCTCGCCGCCAGCAGCGTGGCGCCCTTCGCACAGAGCAGTTTTGCCGCCCAGCTTCCGGCATTGCCGAAGCCCTGAACCACGAACTTCGCCTTGCTGAGGTCGAATTTCTGGCGCTCCGCCCAAGATTCGAGGGTGAACACCGCGCCCTGCGCGGTGGCCTTGTCGCGTCCCAGCGAGCCGCCGGTGGTCAGCGTCTTGCCCGTGACCACGCCGCGCATCGCGAACCGATCGTGTGCAGCGGTGGAGTTGATGTGGGTGTCCATCATCCACACCATGGTCTGGGCATTGGTGCCCACATCGGGTGCCGGGATGTCGTAGTCGGGCCCAATGTTCTCGCCAAGCGCATGGGCGAAGCGGCGCGTCACCCGCATCAATTCGGTATCGCTGTGCTCCTTCGGGTTGATCTCGACCCCGCCCTTGGCGCCTCCGAGCGGAAGGTTGACCAGCGCGCACTTGAAGGTCATCCAGCTGGCGAGTGCCTTCACTTCGTCGATGTCGACAGACGGGTGGTAGCGGATGCCGCCCTTGTATGGGCCGAGGATGTTGTTGTGCTGGACTCGGTAGCCTCTGAAGAGCCGATACTGCCCGTCATCCATCAAGGCCGGGAAGTTCACCCGGATCTCGTTCTTGGGCTCGGAGAGGATCGTGGTGATCCACGGTTCGAGTTCCATCAATTCAGCCGCACGCTTCCACTGCTTCTGCGCAATTTCGTACAGACTCACGATACCTCCAGTATTGAGCTCGAATCGAACTCAATCCCGGTGACGCTGTCACCGGATCACCAAGGGCACGGTGGCGAGCTTTCCGCCACCGTGCCCTTGCGTTGTGAGAGGCTTGCTCTCCAATAGCCGGATTCATCGACCATTGCGCGCCGCGCAATGCGCGGCGCTACCGGCGGAGGCTCTCCTCGTACTTAATTACCTTCCGCCTTTCGTGCCTTCTCGACTTCGATGTACTTCCCCTTCACGTCTGCGGGAATCGAGTGGTCGATCTTCTTCGAGGCTTCAGCGTAATCGAAGCCGGCAAAGGTCGGGCTCTCTTCGTTGTGGCACTGGGTGCAGGTCTTCTCATCGGGGACGATCAGTCCAGCTGCCAGGGACTTTTCGTGGTCCGCCATGACCTTCTTCTTCTTGTAGCCGCTGCCCGGTCCGTGGCAGGTTTCACACTGCACGCCATCGCTATTCGAAAGCGGCTTCTTTTCGACCTGGTCCGCTCCCACGGTGGCGGCCGTCGCGTGACACTTGAGGCACTCGGCCGCTTCGCTAGGCGGACCGGAGATCCCCTTCTCCTTCGCAATCGCAATCGCCTTCTCGCCCTGGAGGGTCTTGAAGGCTTTCGCGTGGCCGGACTTCTCCCACTTGCTCCACTGATCGCCGATCAACTCTTTTTTGTGGCAGGTCTTGCACTTGCTGGCTCCGATGTACTTGAAACCCGAATCGGCGGCGCTCGTGAGCGCAACCCCCAGCGTCAAACCGCACACCACTGCAAACCCGATTGCGATTCGTACCATCGATCCCATCATTCCCCTTCTCCTTAGACAGTTGCCTTCGACTCATCCGTTGGACGTTCTGGATCTGAAGATGCTTCATTCTAACGATAAGTGGCGAAACGGCACCCCTTTACGGCCCCTATGAGGCGCGGTCCACCGCCGGCAGAAGCCTTGTTGGGGGCCGTTTGTCGGCTGATGTGATTTCCCCTGAGCGTTCTCGCCGAATGGGGCAGGGGGGGGCGAGCTGGTCCGCGCCAACTGTGGCATTAGGCCACCCTTCACTGTCAAATTCTGCCCCAGCAGAGGGCGCGCATTCGATGAGCAGGCGGGTGTGGCGGTTCCAGGAGCGTCCGCCTGGCGCTCGCACAGCGCTCTCCGCCGGGCTTGCGTGCGGCGGTAGCGAACATCCGAGGCGGTGCCTCGGCTCGCGGTTGGACAGCCACGCTCCCTCACGGTGATTCCTGGTGGTCGCTCACGACTCCGGTGTCGCCCGGATGTTCGTGGCGGTGTTGTTCGACGGGCATCTTTCCGGTGATCCAGGAGGGGTTCATCGGATAGACGCCGGGGTTGAGGATCGTCGCATACATGTGCCAGACCAGAATCGAGATGGTCGCGAGCCACGCTTCGTAGTAGTGGACCACCAGGAACACATCGAGCATCACCTTCGGTAGGAACCTTACGACGAAGTCGTCGAACCACAGCATGGTCCCGGTTCCGGCCATGATGATCATTCCCCAGATCAATGCCCAGTATTCGAACTTCTCGCCGAAGGTGAATCGACCGAAGTGCGGCCTCTTGTCCCGGAGCCCCAGGTTGTAACTGATCATCTCGCGGAAATGGACGAGGTCGTCCAACGAGGGGAAGATGTGATGGATGAATTCCCGCCCCCGTGCGCCTCGCAGGTAGAAGAGGTGCGAAATCGACAGCGCGATCAGGACCACCGCTGCGATCCGGTGGATCAGGTTTCGCAGCGGGAATCCGCCCTCTCTGCCGAACAGGAGCAGAGACCACCAGGCATCCGCGAAGCGCAGCGCAAAGCCCGTGACCACCAGAACCGCGAAAGAGAGCAGCAGCATCGAGTGCTGGAACACCGCCCACTTCGTCATTCGCTCGACCTGCTCACCCTTGGTCGCGTTCTTGATCTGGCGAAACATGTCCAGCCCGATGTAGATGAGCATTCCACCGAGGGTCGTGCCGATCAGCACCATGTACATGGATGCGAAGAAATCGGGCCATTTGCTTTCATCCGCCGTGTGGATCTCGTGGATCTTCGTCTGCGCCAACTCGTTGGATATGCCCGGATGACATTCGCCGCAGGTCTGTTGCAGGTTGCTGGGGTGGATCGATGAGGTCTCGTCGGTATGCGGAAGGATTCGGTGGGCGCCGTGGCACGACGCGCAGTTCGCAACCGTCGCATCGCCCGCCTTGCTCTTCAATCCGTGATACGAATCGATGAAGGAGGTCAGCTGCCCAGCCGGCCCCCCGTATTTCTCGTTCAGCGTGGCGGATTCGTGGCACGGGGTGCAGGTCGCTTCCGCGACCTTGCTGTGGCTGACGGACGATCGCGGGTCCTCGTGCTCGATGATCTGGTGCTCGCCGTGGCAGTGTGTGCAGACGGGGGATTCGATCTCGCCTCTCGCGACCAGTTGGCCGTGAATGCCATCCCAGTAGTCCTTCGTGATCCCCTCGTGACATTTTCCACAGGTGTAGGGGATGGTGAAGTGATTGATCGTGGATTCGGGATCAGCCGGTGAGAGGATTCGGTGAGCGGTTCCGTCGGTGGAATGGCAGTCGTTGCACGTCGCGGCCGAGTATCGACCCTGGGAGTTCGCCTTTCCGTGCACGCTCGCCCGATACGTCTCCACGGGATGCTTGGCGAGGAATTTGTGGTTCTCGGTCAGGTCGTAGTTTTCGTGACAATTCCCGCACGTTTCGGGCATGTTCAGCGGGTGGACTCGCGAATTCTCGTCGTCCACCTCGAGGATGTCGTGCGTGCCGTGGCAGCTGGCGCAGCTGGGGATGTCTTCATCACCGACAGTGAATCTTCCGTGCTTGGTGTAGGCCTCCGCCGCGTCATCGTGGCAGTTCGAGCAGTCGACGGGGTCGAGCTCTTCCTCGTGTGATTCCAGCTCGACGTCTTCGTGGCAGTCTTCGCATTCGAAACCTTCGTGCACGGAGGGTTCGAGCATTTCCAGCGTGACGATTGGCGCGTTGTCGATTCCCTCGGCATGGCAGTCAGCGCAGCTCTCGGCCTCGGCAACCTCGGGAGCCTCCTCGTACTCTTCCAGGGACTCCGAATCCTCCTGTGCTCCAGCCATGCCGAGCGGGCCGAACAGCAGCAAGGTGAAGACGAGCGCGACGAGTCGGCCCCTGGAGTGCTTCATCCCGAGATACTCCGAAATACCCAGCATGGTTTCTACTCTCCCGCTAGTCGACTGGCCATTGCGAAGTAGATCAACAGCATCAACACGACACCCACCATGAATGCGATGAAACCGGCCGGCAGCGCGATCTTCTTCCACGAGTGCCACTCTTCGCCGGCGCGGTGCTTGTCCAGCGTCCCCTCCGCGACCCAGCGGTCGTAGAGCCTCCTGCGTTCGCTCAGCAGCTCTGCCTTGCTCATCCTGCCGGAGAACATGACGCGGTCCATCGGGAATTTGTCGGGCCGGAAATGGACGTTGAAGAAGTGGAAGGTGAAGATGAAGCCGGCTGCGAGCAGGGCTTCGTCCGAGTGGATGATGAGCGCCACGTTGATCGCCCAACCCGGCAGTATGGCGGTGAAGAACTCGGGGAACCACATGATCAGGCCGCTCACGCCGATCATGAAGACGCCCCAGAAGACCGCCATGTAGTCGAACTTCTCCCAGTACGTCCAGCGGTCGAATTGCGGTTTGGGACCCTTCCCGAAGAACCACTTGTTGTGGGCGACGATGTCCTTGAGATCCTGCGCACTCGGCATGGGCGAGTCGGGGCCGAAGAACTCCTTCTTGATCCGCGCAAACTCGAGCCTGCCCGTATCGGGGTTCATGAAGCGCTGTCTGCCCGCGATGAGCCCGTAGATGACGGAGATGACGTGGACCGAGAAGTAGAAGATCGTGATCAATGCGCCCAGGCGATGGAGGACGGCCGCGACCGCCTGGCCGCCCATGAAGTTCAACATCACCTTGGCCCAGTCCATGTAGTAGAACTTGAGCGGCATCCCGGTGATCACCAGCAACAGGAAGCTGATGATGACCAGGCCGTGCAGAAAGCGGTCGAGCGGTGTGAAGCGTGTGAACTCCTCGGTATCCGTGCGCACCTGGGTCTTCTCGTCACGCCATTCCCTCGAATCGCTCATGTAGAGGGCCATGGAGCGGTAGAGCCAGAGCACGGTGTGAAGGGCGAAGAACGCGAAGGTGCCGATCAGAAGCGACGTCATGCCCCAGAATACGTAGTAGAGCTGTGGGTACCTCTCTTTGTCGTGGTGTGTCGCGTGGACGATGTAATTGGAGAAGTTCTCGTTGGCTTTCGGGTGGCACTGCCTGCAGGTTTCCACGCGTCGCTCGTCACCGATGTGGGAGGCGGGATCTTCCTTCCTCGTGATGTCGTGGTGGCCGTGGCAGTCGTAACAGGCTGCGACATCCGGGCGTCCCAGCGCGATGGCCTTGCCGTGGAAGGTGTCGCGGTAGCCGGCGAGCTGCTCCTCGTGACACTGACCGCACATGCGATCGGCCTGGAGGCGGAATTCCTGGGAGTAGGGTGGATCCGAGACGTGCGATTTATGACAGGTGGTGCAGATCGGAGCGCTGGTATCGTGGTCGGTGAGCATCTGTCCGTGGACGCTCGCGTTGAACACGTCTTCCACCAGCACATGACACTTACCGCAGGTGTCGGGCACCTCTTCGCGACTGACGCGTGAGTCCGGGTTTTCGTTGGATTTGATGTCGTGAACGCCGTGGCAGTCGTTGCAGCTCGGCGCCACCACGAGACCGTCGACCAGCAACGCCTTGCCGTGAATCGAGTCGATGAAGTCGGGCACGGCCTTGTCGTAACTGATGGGCCGGGTGTCCAGCACGATCTCGCTCTCGTGGCATTTGGCGCAGGTCTTGTGCAGGTTGAACGCGTTGGTGCTCGAGTTTCGATCCGAAGAGGGCAGAATGGTGTGATTACCGTGGCAGTCCTTGCACGTCGCGGCTTCTTTGTCGCCCTTCGCGTGCCAGACGCCGTGAATACTGGTGTTGTATTCCTCCAGGACGTCATCGTGACACCCGCCGCAGTTCAGCTCCAGCGGGTTTCCATCGTCGTGCGGAAAGTCCTCGAAGTCCTTGGCGCCCCTGTGGCAGTCCGTGCAGAGCAGATCCTCGTGTACGGATGCATCCAGGATGGTCTCATCCACGTATAGGTTGAGGGTCTGTCCGCGCTCGCTGTCCCCTTCGAGTTCCTCGTCGTCGTGGCAGCCCATGCAGTCGTCTCGGGTGAAAGCCTGATAGTCGCTCTCGCTGTAGGTCGGTTCCTGGATCTCGGCGGCGGACACCCAACCGGTGGCGCCCAGCGCGATTACCAGGAAGAGGAGCGGACTCATCGTTCGATTCAGCATGGCTCTTCTTCTCCAATACCCGCCGAGGCGGAATTACTCGGTGAGCGCGCGTGCGGACTTGCGGTCGTTGGGGGGAAGCACGCCTAGCGGTCACAGCCATTCGCGCTGCGTTGCGTACATTCGCTCCCGACGTCGCGGAAGCCAACGCTCGACTGTGTCAGAACGCTACGCAATCCACTCGACGGCTCAAACAGACCTTCGAATGGCGACTGGAATCGCAAATCTTATGCCATCTCGCCCAAAACGGACCAGACGGAAAAACCTGCTGTTAAAACCGCATGTTAAGGGGTTTTGCGGCGGCTGTTTCGAGCGCGGGTGCCGCCGTATTGGGTCACCTCGCCACACTTCTGGGGGCAATGCGGGGCGAGGGTGCTCGCCCGCGCGAGACTCCCGCTGGAAGCGGCAGCCCGACACCGCTGAAGAGCAAAGCCACCCGTAAGAGTAGGCCTGGACTCAGCGCTCACGCCACGGGTTCGGGCGAATGATGGGAACCTCTTGTCTGGGGCGGTAATGGAGTGGCGCCTCAGACAGTCCGCAGCTTTTCGGAACCGTGAACATAGGGTTTTGCAGTAACGCCGAGACGGTCTGCTAGGTGCAAGTGGTTCGAGTCGGAACCGCGGCCGCTGCGGGCGCCAGACGACCCCTGTGCGAATCCGGGCGATCGTGTAATGTCTCGGTCCTGTAAAATGAGGCCCCGCGGCTTCGGAACGAACGCGAAACACGCCGCGATGTTGCCGGGTTGGCTGGGGCCGGCGGAAATTCGGAAGGAGCATCTCGGCTAGTACGAAGAGCAGGCCGCGGGTGGCTGACCGATCGTTTCATGGTGAGACCACCGCAGTGCCGCTCGCGATGCATGCGTGCGCAGCCGGCAGAATCGTATCCATCGAGTGATTTCGCGACCACCACCGCGGCCGCAGGGCTGATGGTGGCGTTCCAGGTCGGTCGCGCGTGGGGGGCTCGATGGCTGGTAGGCACAGCGGACAAGGCCCCGGTCAGGGCCTAGTCGATTGCAGGGGAGAATCATGGACGAAGAGAACAAACATGAATTGACGATGCGTCGGCCGAGCGCGTGGAGCCTGTGGGGGTGGATCGTGATCGCGATGGGGCTCTTTAGCGGAGCCTGCCTGCTGGCCCTGGAGTTGCTCTTCGATGCCGCCTCGTATCTGGGGGCCCTGTATATCCTGTTCGCGCTGGTGATCGCCATCGGTGTCTTGCTGCTCGGCGTGGGTTTCATTCGCCGCCGCCGCATCTCAGATCCGGACCGGAAGGCAGCCGCCGTCAAGGTTCGCTTTACGCTGGATCTGGCCAAGCGCTCGCATATCTACTCGATCGCGGGGATTGCCTTGACCGGCCTGCTCGTTCTCGTGCTTCTCGGCTTCGGAAGCTACAAGTCCTACCACGCGACGGAATCGGTGAGTTTCTGCGGCGAGCTCTGTCACGACGTCATGCATCCCGAGTGGACGACCTATCAGACTTCTTCGCACGCGCGGGTCGCCTGCGTCGAGTGCCACATCGGCGAGGGTGCCGACTGGTTCGTCCGGTCCAAGATCGACGGCCTGCGCCAGGTCTGGGCCGTTACGGTCGACAGCTTCTCGCGCCCGATTCCGACGCCGATCCACAACCTGCGCCCCGCGCGGGAGACTTGCGAAGAGTGTCACTGGCCGCAGAAGTTCATCGGTTACAAGGAGATGGTTCGCACCTACACGCTCTCGGACGAGGAGAACACGCAGCACCGACTGCGGATGTTGTTGAAGATCGGTGGCGAGAAGACGGGCTTCATGAAGGGCTCAGGCATCCACTACCACATGCTCATCGCCTCCAAGGTTCAGTACATCGCGATGGACGAGAGGCGGCAGGACATTCGCTGGGTGCGCGTCACGCGAGCGGATGGGAGCGTGACCGAATTCAACGACGTCGACAATCCGATCAGCGAAGAAGAGATGGCTGCGGCGGAGGTGCGGGAAATGGACTGCATGGACTGCCACAATCGTCCCGCCCATCAGTTCAAGGCACCGATGACTTCCGTGAACATGGCGATCGAGCAGGGCGCGATTCCGCGCAGCCTGCCCTACGTCAAGGTGCAGGCCGTACAGGCGCTGAGTCAGAAGTACGAGACGACCGAAGAGGCGATGGTGGGCATTGCGAACGATCTGCGAAATTACTACCGGGAGGAGTACCCGCAGTTCCTCGAGAATGGGAACGAGGACCTGGCCGAGGCCATCGACGCGGTCCAGGCCATCTATCGGGCGTCGATCTTTCCGATGATGAACGCCGACTGGTCGGCCTATCCGGACAACATCGGCCACCACTACTCGCCCGGCTGCTTCCGTTGTCACAATGAGAACCTGCGGTCCGAAGAGGATGAGCACATCTTCACCAAGTGTTCCAACTGTCACTTGATTCTCGCTCAGGGCGAGTCGATCGATGACGTGAACGTGGATTTCCGCACGGGTCTCGAGTTCGTGCACCCAGAGGACGGATCCACGATCGACGAATATCAGGATTGCGTCGATTGCCATACGGGCGGCGGCGGCGTCTACGAGTAGGGCGCTAGCCGGGCGGGCGCCGCCCAGGTCGGGCGGCGCAGCATCTCGATTCAGGGATTTTCAGCGCGCTGGAGTTCGCGCACCTCGGTGCGCTTGGCCTTGAGCTGGCCGAGGACGAGTCGCGTCTCCGTGTCGATCTTTGGCAGATCGAAGGTGTGCCAGAGCACGGAGAGATCGCGAACCCGCTTGTTCATGACCGCGAAGAAGGTCTGGTTGTCGGCGGGGTCGCCGCGGATGCCGATGTAGCGGTAGTAGCGCTGAATCGAGAGAAAGAGGTTCAGCGCCTCGCTGGCCTTGTCGGGGATCTCGGGATGGTTTCCCGTCTCCTCGTTGTGACAACGCAGGCACGTCTCCTTTACGGTATTCACGTCCAGAACGGTCGCGTTGATCGATCCGTGGCAGGTGACGCAGTTGGGCCCATGCCTCGCCTGGCCCTCCTCGACCAGTCGAGCGAAGTGGTTGCTCTTGCGGAATCCCTCGTAGATGTCGTCGTGACACCCGCCGCACGTGGAGGGGATGTTCTCGAAGCTGACGGGGCTTCCCGCGCCCAGGCCCCCCGAGACATCGCTTCCGTGCGCAGCGTTCTTGTCACGGACTCTGGGATTCCCGCCGTGACAATCGTCGCAACTCACCCCTTCCTGACGGTGAATGGATACGTCCCAGTCCTGATAGTAGTCGTAGAGCTTCTTGGCTGTGACGAAGAAATCCGGATTGCTGTGGCATTCGACGCAGGAGTCTCGCGCGTCGGCTGCCGCTCCCTCTCCCTCACCGAGGGCTTGTGCGCAGGGCAGCAGGGTGAGCGCCAACGAAAACGTCAACAGGGCAGGGCCTCGTTGCCGAGGGACTCGCTTTCTGATCCACGCGTATTGCATCTGGGTTTCCCCGTCGATGTGCGCGACGCGATCGGCTCTGTTGCGGTGCCCTAGCCTTCGAGCGGCTTCGTGTCGCTGGTTCTGGCGTCGTCCCAGGGCGGAAGCAATTTGAGCAGCACGTATAGAATCACGAACGGGAGAATCAGCAGTCCGAGGGCAGCGAGCAGCCCTTCCTGTCCTCCGAGCTCCAGCTTGTAGGCGGTCAGCCCGCGGAAGCTCTTGGAGAAGAGCTGTCCGCCGATCACCACGTTCCAGCGCGTGCTGAAGATCCCGACCTGGATGAAGATCGCCGCGATGAAGAATGCCAGTCGCTTCAACTCGTTTGGCAAGCCGGTGAAGAGCGCAAAGGCGAGCAATAGCAGCGGCCCGATGGTGCCGAGCAGGATCTGGACGATCGCCAGGCTGATGAAGAGCTTGCTGAAGATGAGTTCGGCGAGGATCTCGATCGACTCTTCACTTTCATAGAGCCGGTGGATGAAGTCCAACAATTCGAGGGAGAGGTCGATGATCAACGCGTAGAACAGAAACGCTGCCAGGGCGTTCAGGCACTTCTGGTCGAGTGTCTTTCGGCGTATCAGGGTCGTGACATAGTAGAGGATCAATACCAGCGAGATCCCGGAAACGATGGCCGAAAACAGAAACACGATGGGCATCAGCACACTGCTCCAGAACGGGTTGGCCTTCACCGAACCGAAGATGAAGCCGACGTAGCCGTGGAGCAGAAACGCGGATGGAATGCCCAGGATCGTGATCGCATAGACGGCCTTGTGGTCGAAGGCCACGGCTTCGGGCGATACGTCCCTGGAGCCGAGCGAGATCAGCCAGTAGAAGAGTTTCTTCAGGCCTCTCGACTGTTGACGCCAGCGCACCATGTCCTCGCGGAACTCGAACCAGATTTCGAGGAGCAGCACGACCATCAGGTACCACGCGTAGACGAAGCCGAACATCGCCATCGCGGACGCGGGGTTGGGCGTCAAGAAGATCTCGAAGGCGCGCTCGGGGTGCCCCAGGTGCGCTTGCAGCGGCAACGGCGCCACGAATACGAAAGCCAGTGCGGTGAGCAGCGCCAGCCGGTAGGTCGGCTGAAGGTCCTTCACCTTGAAGACCTTCTCGAGCGAGGCCAGGATGAATGCACCCGCGACCAGACCCGTGATGTACGGGTAGATCACGACCAGAATGCTCCAATGCAGTTCGGCTTCGTTCGGATAGATGAAGCCCGTTACTTGTTGGAGCGCTGCTTCCAGTTGTGCTTTATGCGCCGGGTTCATCTAGCGCACCTCCCCGTCCAGGTCGGAGTAGAAGACCTTGGGTTCCGTGTTCATGTGCGCTTTGAGGACCTGGATGTTGCTCTGCCGCATCATCCGGTTGAGTGGGGTGCTCAGCTTGTCGAGTTCTCCGAAGATCCTCGCCTGGGTCGGGCAGATCTCGACGCAGGCCGGCAGCAATCCGTCTGTGATCCGGTGATAACAGAAGGTGCACTTGCCCGCCGTGTGGGTCCGGGGATCGAGGAAGCGCGCGCCGTAGGGACAGGCCTGGATGCAGTACCGGCAACCGATGCAGTAGTCGTCGTCGACCAGAATCACTCCGTCCTGGGTCTTGAAGGTGGCTCCCACCGGGCAGACCTGGACGCAGGGTGGATTTTCACAGTGATTGCATAGTTTCGGCACGAAAAAGGTCCGGAGGATTGCTTTCTCGCTCTCGATCGGCGGGAAGCCATCGATTCCTCCATTCGGACTGTCGACACTCACTTCGCCGTCGGCGTAGATGATGTAGCGCTCGATCCAGGTGCGGAAGTAGTAGGGTTCCATCGGTACGTCGTTTTCGATCTTGCAGGCCTCGACGCACTTGCCGCAGCCGATGCACTTTTCGATCTGGACTCCCATGGCGTAGTGATGCTCAGACGCCTGGTATTCGTCGCCCGCACTGGCCAGTGCCTTGATCGGTCCGGACACGCCAAGCAGAAGCGTCGCGCAGGGAAACTTGACGAGATCAGCCAGAAATTCTCTTCGTTCGTAGTTCTTCGGCATCTAGCGCGCCTCCGGGGAGTGCTGATAGTGGCATTGCCAACACAGGAGTGTTCCGCCGTGGGTGTCCTGCTCGATCTTGGGGATATCGAGCGCAGTCAAGTCGACACCTCGGAAATTCGCCGGGGTCTCGATGCCCGCCGCGTGGCAATTGCCGCAGAAGTCCCGCTCGAAGGGCTTGCGGGGAAGATGAGCTCGCGGGCGCAGGAAATGCTCCGGTTCCGCTTCGTGGCAGACTTCGCAGTCGAGGGGCGCGTGGTGTGAAACGGCTATTACCCGGGAAATCGTCGCGTGGCAGCCCGCGCACGACTCCGGGCGTTCGCTGGGCACCGGATCGTGGGGATCGTGGCAGCTGTGGCAGGCCTTGGCGGGCTCGTGCCGGTCCTCGATGATCTGGGGGAAGCCGGTCGGCCGAGATACCAGATAGCGGTGGCAGGTCAGGCACAGCTCTTTCCCGGTCGGGAGGGGCGGATCTTCCTCGGCCTCTTCCCTCGCGTGTTCCGCCGCCGGGCCGTGGCAGGTTTCACAGCTGAGCGTTCGGTGAAACGAGCTGTTCTTCGTCGCCACCACGTCATCGTGGCATTCCGCACAGGCTTGCCAGCCCGCGAACTGGATCTCGTGAGACGCGTTCACCTCCACCGCGTCGGCCCGGTAGTGTCCGAGTTCTCCAAAGGATTCCGGGATGAAGCGCTGCCTGACCAGAATCATGGTCGCACCGACGATCAAGAAGACGAGTCCAACCTGGAGCACTTGATTCGGAATCTTCCCTGATTTCAAAGCACCCTCCGAGCCTCACGAGAATCACCAGCCGGCGGATCGGCCGGGCCGCTCCGGCGCACCGTTCAGTGCGAGAAGCGATCCGACCCTTATTGCGATCCAGTTACTTCCAGCTCCGAACGTCCAAAGCGACGAGCGAAGCTTGCTGCGTCCAATGACTCTCCCGCGGTACGACTCGGTTCGAGGCGCGAATCAAGGGATTTCTAGTGATCCGTCAGTGACCAAGCGTCGAGCGCGTGGATTTTCATCAGTGTCGGCGCCGCGTTTGTGCAATCGGCATGCCACGGCGTAAACGCCTGAATTTTCTAGGCCCGGCTCAAATCGGCACCGCCAACTGCCCCAGCGCGGATTTAGCGATTGGGGCACAGTGCCACAGCGTGAGGCTAATTGGGCTCACGGGAGGGGGCGGTTTCGAATTGCAGTGATTGGGTGGATATGCCTACGCGAGACGATCGAGCCGCTGCCGATTCGGGCGGATCGTCCAGCTCGTCGCGCCGACGCTCGATCGCGGTCATGCGGTTGGGCTGGGTTGTCCGGGAGGCCCGAGTCCGCGGCGCCCTCTGCTCAGGGGGTCTCGCTGCGCTGATGGTCGCGCACCTCGGCGCGCTTGGTCTTGAGCAGGTCCAGGACGAACCGCGTCTCTTTCTCGATCTTCGGCAAATCGAAGGTGTGCCAGAGCACGGAGAGATCGCGAATCCGCTCATCCATCACCGCGAAGAAGGCCTGGGTTTCGGCCGGCTCGCCGCGGATGCCGATATAGCGGTAGTAGCGCTGGATCGAGAGAAAGCGGTTCAGGATCTCGCTGGCCGTATCGGGGATCTCGGGATGGTTCCCCGAGGCCTCGTTGTGACAGCGCTGACACGTCTCTTTGACGGTGTTCACGTTCAGAATGACCGTGTTCATGGATCCGTGGCAGGTGACACAATTGGGACCCTGCTTCTCCTGTTTCTTCTTGACGATGTGGGCGATGTGGTCGCTCTTGCGGAAACCCTGGTAGATGTCGTCGTGACACCCGCCGCAGGTGGAGGGGATGTTCTCGAAACTGACGGTGCTCCCCGCAGCCAGGCCACCGGAGACTTCCGTCCCGTGAGCCTGTTTCTTGTCGCGGGCGTCGGAGTTTCCGCCGTGGCAATCTTCGCAGTCGACGCCTTCCTGGCGGTGTACGGATAGATCCCATTCCTGGTAATAGTCGTATAGTTTCTTGGCGGTGACGAGGAAATCCGGATTGCTGTGGCATTCGACGCAGGAGTTTGTCACCGCGACAGCGGAATCATCCCCCCCGGCGAAGGCTTCTGCGACGATCAGCAGGGTGAGCGCCAGCGGAATCAGGATGAGAACAGGGTTTCGTGATCGGGAAGCTGGGTTTCCGTTTCGTGTGTCGTGCATTTGGGTTTCCCAGTTCGCGTTTCGAACCGCCCGAGGCAAACCGACATCTTCGTTGGCTGTCGCCGGTGTCGGAGCTTTCGCTTCTGCTATTTGCACTCGGCTGTCGAGCTTGCAGCCTCAGTCGAAGAACTAGGCGGATAACCAATGGGATGTTGGGTGTCAAGTGGAAGGCAACACGCCTTAGGATGCGACCCATTTCGAGGTTTCGGGCTGCCCGGGGAGCTCTCGTTTTTTCTTGGCTGGAGGCGAATCCTCCGTGTTAAGGTCCCGCCGCGGGGGGAATTGCTTCGGCACCACCGGCGGCCGAGCCCGACTTGACACTGTACCCAGCCGCGCAAGAATGAGTGCAGGAGGTCATCCATGATCCGAGTGCGAATCGCAACGGGAATTGCAGTATGCGTTGCTGTGGTGGGGATGAGCGCATCGACTCTCGCCCGCGCCGAGCAGACACCGATCAAGAAGTTGATGGGCGATAATTTCAGTGGGCTTCAGACGATCCTCATCTCCTTGATCACTTCGAACTACGACGCGGTTCCCGGGCAGGCGGAGGCGATCCACAACCACGCCGTGGAGTTGGCCCAGATGGCGCCAGCGGGTCCGGCCGCCGATCGCCAGGCGTTTCTCTCGTACGCCTACAACCTGGACGCTCACGCACTGGACATCAAGTCGATCGTGGAGTTGCTCATCCAGCACGACAAAGAGCGCAAACAGCCGCGTCTCGCCACCGACCATCTCCGGGGGGCATTGGCCGCTCACTACGGTGGGATGGTTACGATGTGCGTGGCGTGCCACAACCGCTTCCGCCAGACAGTCATTCCGTAACAGAACCGGGGGTGCCATCGGGGCCGTCCCATCGAAATCGGATCCGCAGCGGGTTCCGTCGCGGCGAATTGCGCGTCGACGATCGGCCGGACTCAATTTCGGGTAAAGCTTGGGAGGCGGAAGGCCGTACAGGGCTGGATCGAAGTGAGGGCGGGGGCCTTGCTGGCGAGAAGGTCGCCGAACTGCTAAACACCCGCTCATCGAGCCGGGCGCTTCTGCCCGGCAGCGGCGAACAACAGGACCTGTTCTCGGGTCGCGCCGCCAAATTTCTTCTTACCCACAATCTGTTGTGAGGGTCGGAACAACCTACCCGTAGCGTGCGCGCTGAGGCGCGTGGCTCGGTGGAGACCACCATCTACATGTCAATTACTCAACCCGTTGCATCGACCGGCTTCGGCCGGTTCGAGCTTCACCCGGACCTCGTTCGCGGCATTTGCGCCGCCGGGTTCGCGGAGCCCCGGCCAATTCAGGTCGAAACCATTCCCGCGGCCCTCGAGGGGACCGACGTGCTGGGCCTCGCCCAGACCGGCACCGGCAAGACGGCGGCGTTTGCGCTGCCGCTGCTGGATCGTCTGCTCGACGAGCGCAAGCCCGGGCCGCGTGCCCTCGTGCTGGCGCCCACTCGCGAACTGGCAACCCAGATCGATGCCGAAATCCGACTGCTCGCGAAGTTCACGCGCCTGAAGACGGCGCTCGTCTTTGGTGGCGCCTCGATGCGCAACCAGATTGCCGCGCTGCGGTGCCGCCCCGAGATCGTGGTGGCCTGTCCCGGACGGCTGCTCGACCTCATGCGGCAGGGGTTCGCCCGGCTGGGCGATGTCGAGACGCTCGTGCTCGACGAGGCCGATCACATGTTCGACATGGGCTTTCTGCCGGACATTCGCCGCATCCTCGGGTCGCTGTCGAAGGATCGCCAGAACCTGCTCTTCTCCGCGACCATGCCGCGGGAGATCCGCCGCCTGGCCGACGAGGTGCTCTACGAGCCACACGTCGTCGATCTCGCGGGAACGGCGCCTGCCGAGACGATCGAGCACGCGCTATTTCCGGTGCCGGAGGAGCGCAAGCGCGATCTGCTCGAGCACATCCTGAAGTCGGGCGGCTGCGATTCGGCGATCGTCTTCACGCGGACCAAGCACCGCGCACGGCGTCTCGCGCAGCAACTCGATCGGTCGGGCCACCGCGCCGTGGGGCTGCAGGGAAACATGTCGCAGGTGCAGCGCGACCGCGCGATGAGCGGCTTCCGCAATCGCAAATTCGAGATCCTGGTGGCCACGGACATTGCCGCACGCGGTATCGACGTGAGCGATGTGTCCCACGTGATCAACTACGACGTACCGAATACGCCGGAGGCCTACACCCACCGCATCGGGCGCACGGGGCGTTCGGAGCGCGAGGGAAAGGCCTGCACGTTCGTCACCCGCGAGGATTGGGATTGGGTGCGCGCGACGGAGCGCATGATCGGCAATCCCATCCCGCGGCAGCAGGTCGAGAGTTTTACCGAGGCGGAAGCCAGACGCGATTCGCGGCGCTCGAGTGCGCGTGGTTTGAGCGGGCGCTCGGTCGAGGCGGGGCGCGGCCGACGGCGCCCTTCGCGCCGGCGGAGAAGCGGCGGGGCGGGACCACCAGCCGGCCGTTGAACTGCGCGGGCGACTGGCCGGTGTACAGGTCCATGAGCTGACCGAACCCGAACGACCCCCGGTTGCCGAGATCGCTCAGCGCCAGGTACTGGGGGCTCAGGTCGAAGTTGCCC
>JAFDBP010000103.1 GCA_019313245.1 Deltaproteobacteria bacterium | reverse complement strand
CGCACTCGTCGCGCGCGGATCCAGCGAGGACAGCGAGGCGCGGCTGCGCGCGCTGCTCGACACCACCGACGGTTTTGCGATCGCCGAGGCCGATCTTGTGATTCGCGGCCCCGGCGAATTCCTCGGCACCCGCCAACACGGCCACCTTCCGGATCTACACATCGCCGACCTGACTCGCGATGTTCGCCAGATCGCGATCGCGCGCGAAGCCGCACTGCAAACCATCCGACGCGATCCCGGGCTTCACGCGGATCCCGAGCTCGCCCGCGCCGTCAAGGCGCGCTGGGGTGACCGGCTGTCGCTGATCGGCGTCGGCTAGCTCGACATCTCATCTCCTCGCTGCTGCGACGTTATGCCTCACCCGATATTTCTCTTGCGTAAGTAATTAGCGACATGTCTCTTGCGTAAGTAATTTGTATCCAAAACTTCGAGTGTCTGATACGCTGCTTGTGCGAAGATTCAACATCGTCGGAAGGACGAGATTGTTGGAGTGATCTTGCGCGACAGAATGCCAGCTCTGGGCGCGATTCGACAGAGCGCGCGAATGTCGAGCGTGCTAGCGATACGAGCGCTGATTTCGAGTGCGCTTCTGTGTGTTTCGGTGGTGGCTCAAAGTGCAGCGGAGCTCGACCCGCTGGCGGTTGCATTCGGAACGATGCCCGCGCTCTGGGGCGCGCGGATTTCGCCAGATGGTTCGATGGTCTCTTTCTTGCAAATGCACTCGGAAGACCTCTCGGTGCTCGGAGTTCTCGATCTCACGACAGGCAAGTCGAATATTGCGCTGGCAAGCACGCGAGACGGATTCAATCTGCAGTGGTGTGATTGGGCGAACAACGAGCGGTTGCTGTGTTCGTTTGCCGCTCTCTCCAGAGCGTGGGGTCCGTTCCAGGTGACGCGCCTTGTCGCTGTCAACGCGGATGGTTCGAAGACGAAAGTGTTACTTCAGCACAAAGTGGAGGGGAACTACTCACAATTTCTCGATGAGGTAGTCGATTGGATGGTCGACGACCCAGAACACATCTTGGCTGCGATACCGAACTGGATGCCGGGCAGCGTCGATGTGTATAGAGCGGCCCACGCGTCTTCTAGGGGATTTAGCGCAAGGCCGGTCGACATCTATTCGGGAGAGGTGGGAGCCCCCGTCGAAACGCTGTCCGGATATGTCAGCTGGAGATCGGATGGGCGCGGATTGGCCCGTCTCTACTGGCGCATCAACAAGACCTATCGCCGTTGGAAATATCGGCGGTCGGGCGAGAGGAAATGGCGCGATCTACACAAGGCAAAGATCTCTGATTTGGATGATCACTATTACCCAATCGGATTTGGTCAGGACCTCGATCGGCTACTGGTCGTCAAGCCTCACGAGGCGCGCCTCGCTCTATGGTCGGTGGATTTGAAGGGTGAGCGAGACGACGAACTCATCTTCTCGCATCCCGACGTCGATGTTGGCGATACCGTGACTCTCGGAAAGTTCAAACGGATCGTTGCAATCGAATATGCGACAGATCGGTCATACCTGCATTTCTTCGACCAGGCTGTCGAGAATATTTCCAAGGCCTTGGAAGCCTATTTTTCGGACAAGACTGTTGAGGTGATCGGTGAGAGCTGGAATCGCCGCTATTACCTTCTCAACGTCGCAACTGATCGCGATCCAGGCGCCCTGTATCGCTTCGACGCGGAAAAAAAGAAATTGCTGAAGATTTCCCCGCGATATCCACTACTCGAAGCGCGACCACTTTCTCCGATGAAAGCCGTCCGTTACGCGGCGCGGGACGGTACCGAGATTCCGGGGTATTTGACGCTGCCAGCAGATGCAGAGGGTCCGCTGGCGGCGGTGATTCTGCCCCACGGCGGCCCGCAGAGCCGTGACTATTGGGAGTTCGATTGGCTCGCTCAGTATCTGTCTGCGAAGGGCTACGCCGTGCTGCAGAGCAACTATCGAGGTTCCGGGGGGTATGGCAGCGATTGGGCTGGAGAGGGTGGATTTCGCGCCTGGCGCACTGCAATCAACGACCTCGCGGATGGTGCCGAGTACCTCGTGGAGCAGGGCGTCGTCGATCCCGCTCGGGTCTGCGTAGTCGGCTGGAGTTACGGTGGGTACGCCGCATTGATGAGCGGTGTGGAGAATCCCGAGCGCTATCGCTGTCTGGTCAGCATCGCGGGCGTCACGGACCCCGAGATGCTGATCGAAGATTACAAATACGTTCTCAATAAAGCGGCCGTGCAGAAATTTATTGGCCGGGATTACGAGGTGCTCGATCGCGGCTCGCCGCTGAATCGCGCTTCAGAAATTCGCGCTCCTGTACTCTTATTTCACGGCGACGAGGACGTCAACGTCCAGATCCATCACAGCGAGAAGCTCGCCAAAGCACTCGAACGTGCCAAGAAACCGGTCGAGTACATCGAGTACGAGGGCGCCGAGCACTCGATCCTTCGCAACGGCTACCGCGTCGACATGCTCGACCGGATCGGCTCGTTTCTCGACCGCCACATCGGCCAGGCGGCCGCCGCCCCCTGAAGCGACCCCAACTGCGGGGGGTGGCTTGCTCCGCGGCGACGGGCGCGTGACAATGGCGAGGCAGCGCAATCGGGCCGTGGGGACAGGCGCCCCGCAGCCGGAGCGCGTCCCGAGCGTCCCAGGAGGTAGAGATGAAGGCAGAGGAATGCGTGTTGTTCAGTGGCGCCGCCAACGGAGCGGAGTCCGAGTTCGGGGCGGCCGCGGAGCGGCGCGGCATCGACGAGGTCAATTTCACCTTCGAGGGGCACAAGGATGCGCGCAGCCGCGGGATCCGCGTGCTGACCCACGAAGAGCTGCTTCACGGCGACGTGAGCCTCGCCTACGTGAGCAAGCTGATGCACCGCGACTACGCAGACACACGGCTATTCAAGAAGGTCCTGCAGAGCATCTGGCACCAGGTCAACAACGGCCAGGAAATCTACGTGATCGGCAAGATCCTCGACGACGGCACCGTCAAGGGGGGCACGGGTTGGGGGGCCGAGTTCGCGAAGCTCTGCAACAAACCGCTCTACGTCTTCGACCAAGAGCAGAGCGGTTGGTTTCACTGGACGGGCGAGAAATGGGAGCCGGACCCCGCACCGGTCATCACCCACCCGCACTTCACGGGCACGGGCACGCGCTTCATCGAGTCGAATGGACGCGAAGCGATCGAGGCCCTGTTCGACCGCTCGTTTCAATGAGGCGGAGGCGGGGACGTTGGTGAATATTCACCCCCCACGACCATGCTCGAGAATCGGAGCGGAGCCGATGGGGGGTGAATATTCACCAACGTCCCCGCCTTTCCCCGCCACGCTCGCCTAGAACAGGCGCCGCTCGATGTACTGATCCACCGTGATGTCGAGCTTTGCGGCTTCCTTCAGGAAGTAGGCGCGCGCCTCGGCATCGAGGACCTCGGGCGGGAACACACCCTTCTGGGTGACTTCCCCCTTGATGAGCATCTTCGTGAAGAGCCACCCGCACTGCCCCGTAAAGTAGGCCTCGTGGCTGATTCGGGCTTTCGCGAACGAATCGACCAGGCCGGGTGTGTTCACGTAGCTGTCGACGCGCACTTTCTCGCCGTCCTTGATGCCGTCGATCCGAATCAGCATCGCGCCCTCTTCCTTCACGAAACCCGAGTCGATCGCCTTCTGGATCTCCCCCTCGTACTTCGGCGCGGGCGGGGCGAGCTTGCTGATCAGCCGCATCGGCACGATCTCGACCCCGTCGACCTCGACGGGTTCGGAGGACAGCAGTCCCATCTCCCAGAACCGCTTGGCGAGATCACAGCCCGATCCGCCATAGCGGAAGTAGATGTTCTGCGCGCCCTTCAGGTACTCGTCGGCGAGCAGACCCATCGTCGCGGTCTCTTCGTGGTGGTGGTCGCACATCAGGCGCTTGCCGAGTCCGCGGAAGTCCACCCACTCGGGGCGGTTGAACGGCGGCACCTTCTTGAATTCGCCGTTTTCGTAGACGACCGGTTCGTCGACCATGTCTTGGAAGGCCGTATCCGGCGACCACCAGAACGGGATGAATTGATTCGTCTCGATGCCTTCGTAGACGTTGATGTCGATCGTGTCGACGCTGTCGAACAGATCACAGGCCTCGCGCGTGCCGACGTTCGCGATGCCCGGCGCAGCACCGCAGTCGATCAGTGCGGTCAGGCCCGCCTTCTCGAAGGCTTCGTTCTTCGCGAGTGTGAGCCGCACGCCGTTGACCCAGTCGTCGTTCTCATCGGCGAACGACGCCATGTCGAGATAGTTGGCGCCCGCCTCGAGGGCCGCGTCCATCACGCGCATGTTGAAATCCGGCGGCAGGCCGTTGACGATCAGCGCGCAGCCCTTCGCGGCGGCGACGATGTTCTCGACCTTGCTCGCGTCGACCTGGATGCCCTTCGCCTTCGAGAGCGACTTCTCGAGTTCTTGAGCCGCGCGCATGTCGTAATCCGCGCAGATGATTTCCTCGACGGACGGCTCTTCCTGCGCCCGTTTCGCGATGGTGCTTCCCTGAGCGCCCACGCCCATGATCATGATCTTCCGCATTGCTGACTCCTCGGAGTGGTGATGTGTGGTTCGAATAGGGCTGGGAGGATACAGCGCACGACTTGTGGTGTCTGGTGTAAAGCTCGCTACTAGCAAGGTATTTGCGAGCGGCCACCCGCCTGCGTCGCCCGCCGGTTCCCGGCCCGCTGCGGCGCGCTTGCCGGGGTTCGGGCTCGCGCTGCGAGGGGTCGGGTGTGGCGGGGTTTCGGCGCCCGAACGCGCGACCGGCTTCAGTTGGGCCCGGCGCCCACCGATTCCACCTGCATGAGTGCGCGCTCTCTTCGAACCGCGATCGCGATCGGGGCCTGCCT
>JAFDBP010000102.1 GCA_019313245.1 Deltaproteobacteria bacterium | reverse complement strand
TGATCTACGGAATCCTCGCAAACGGCGTGACGAGCCTGATGTACGAGGGTGTGCCGACGCATCCGGGCCCGGACCGCTTCTGGGACATCATCGAACGCCACCGGGTCAGCGTCTTCTACACCGCTCCGACGGCGATTCGGGCCCTCATCGCGCAGGGCAACGAATGGCCCCAGAAGTACCCCATGGCCAGCCTGCGTATCCTTGGTTCCGTGGGTGAGCCCATCAACCCGGAAGCGTGGATGTGGTATCACCGGGTCATCGGGAACGAGCGCTGCCCCATCGTGGACACGTGGTGGCAGACGGAGACCGGTGCCATCATGATCACGCCGCTGCCCGGCGCGACGGAGACCAAGCCGGGCACCGCGACCCTGCCCTTCCCCGGCGTCGACGCCGACGTCTACACCGAAGAGGGTGTGCCCGCGAATCCGCCGGATGGCGGCTTTCTCGTGATCAAGAAGCCGTGGCCCGGCATGCTGCGCGGCATCTGGGGCGATCCGGAGCGCTTCGCGGAGACCTACTGGAGCAAATACGAGAACACCTATTTCGCGGGCGACGGCGCCCACCGGGACGCCAAGGGCTACTTCTGGATCATGGGCCGGATCGACGACGTGATGAACATCTCGGGACACCGGATCGGAACCATGGAGGTGGAAAGCGCCCTCGTCTCGAACATCAAAGTCGCCGAGTCGGCGGTGGTGGGCCGACCCGACGCGATCACCGGAACGGCGATCGTCGCATTCGTCACCCCCAAGGGCGGCGTGACCACCGACGACGGCCTCGCCGACGAATTGCGCGATCACGTCGCAAAACAGATCGGCCCGATCGCCAAGCCCGCCGACATCCGGTTCACCGACTCGTTGCCCAAGACGCGCTCGGGCAAGATCATGCGCAGGTTGCTGCGCGACATCGCCTCGGGCAAGGAGACGGTGGGCGACACCAGCACGCTCGAGGATTACAGCGTGATCGCGCGGCTGCGCGAATCAGAAGAAGGCTAGTCGGAGTCGAAGCGACCCCAACTACGCGAGCGGAAGTCGGAGACTTCCCCAGCGAGGAGCGTGACTCAATACGAAGTCGAGCGGGACTGGTCGCCGTGAAGTGAGTCCGCAGGCTTCGCCGACCAATTGCTCGACTTCAGCGGGATCGCTCGATCAGCGGTTGCGCGGGCGCTGATTGGCGGGTTGTCGCGAATCGCTGTTCGAGTTGTCGATGAACTCGCGGTCCTGGTCGAGTTGCCAGACGCGGCCTCCGCCAAAGTCACTGCACGTATCGTTGCAGGTCTCTTCCGCGTCCTCGTCGGTGAAATCGGCGCCCACATTCTGCTTGATCATGCCGTTGTTGCACTGGCACTTCAATGTCGCAGATGCGCTACCAGGGCCGAGTAGGCAGATGAGGAAGATGGCGATTACCAGTGAAAAGATGCTTCGATTGGACATGTCCTGCGGCCTCCTGAAAATTGATACCCGCCAAATCGACCAACCGCAGTGCGCACTTGAGCATCGGCAACAGGCAAAAGCGGATAGGAAATTCCAATATTGGTAGAACTGCTCTCGAAGGCCAGACAGCACGTCTGATCGGGAGGGGGAAACCCCGGTCGGGGATGCGGACCGCCGATGCGGCCCCGGCGGGTGTCACCGCCTCGAGAGCTGGCGAACCGCCCGGACTATTCCTCGAGGCCGGGTGGGTTGCTGCCGCGGCGGCCTTCGTGCCAGCGGCCGTCCGCGCCGCGGCTGACCGATACGATCCCGCCGAGTTCCGGCCCCTCCGACAGGGGCCCGTCGAGCAGCCGCTCGCCGATGGTGCGAATCACACCCTTGTGGCTGACGAGGAGCACGCTCTTGGCACCGCTCGCGAGCAGCGCGTCGAGCCCGCTCGCCACACGCGCGCGAAACGCCTCGCGCAGTTCGCCGCCGGGATACTCGAAGCCGGCGGCACCCGCCTGCCAATCTCGATACAGGACCGGATCCGAAGCTTCGATCTCCTCGGCCGTCAACCCCTCCCAGTGGCCGAAGTGAACCTCGCGAAATTCCGGATAGAGCCGCACGGGCGCGCCGCCAGAAACGATCCGGGCGCCCTCCCAGGCGCGCTGCAGCGGGCTCGAGGCCACGAGGTCGAAGACCTCGGTCTTCATCTTTCGGGCGGCCTCGCGAAGCTGGGCCCGCCCCTCGTCGTTGAGCCGGACGTCTGCGCTGCCGTGAAAGCGGACGCTCGATTGCCCCTCCGTTTCTCCATGGCGAACCATCACGATGCGGCGCAGCACAGACATGAAACTCTCCTCGATTCAGGCGGTCGAGGATCGGCGAGTCGCGCGGCGGCGTCAATACGCGGGCGCGTCTGGTAGACTGCCCAACTCATCACACGGACAGCGGGGGGATTCGTGACGGGCAGAGGATGGCTTGGAATTGCGCTCGCAGTGCTGCTGCTGGGCGGCGCGGCGATCGCCTGGGTTCGATTCGAGGGCGATGCGCCGAGCGTGGAGGGTCCCGAGTCGCTCTTGATCGGCAGCCTCGGCAGCGTGGCTTTCGATATCGGCGATCTCGGATCGGGCCTGCGGGAAATCCTGATCAGCATTCGACAGGCGGATGGCGAGACCGTCGTGTTCGAGCGCAGCTTTCCCGGCGACCTGCGAAGCGGTGGCGACGCGCCGGGAATCCCCGAGCGGTTCGAGATCGAAATCGATCCCGAAGCGCTCGGACTCGCTCACGGCGACGCGAGCCTGACGGTGACGGCGCGCGATTGGTCGTGGCGCAACAGCTTCAGCGGCAATGAGACCCGGCGCGAGATCCCGTTGACGATCGACCTCAAGAAGCCCCGGATTCAGGTGGCGAGCGGCCTCACCTACGTGTCCCGCGGCGGAGCTGGATCCGTGAGCTACGCGATCAATGAGGAGACGACACGCGACGGCGTGATGGTGGGCGAAAATTTCTACCGCGGTTTTCCGGCACCCGGCGCGGACACCGCTTCGGGTCGGCGCTTTGCGCTCTTTGCGGTCCCCACCGATGCGCCGAAGGGCGCGCGAATCGCAGTCGTCGCAGAAGACCGGGCAGGCAACGTCGCGACCGCGAGCTGGTCCGTGGTGCTCAAAGAGCGCGTCCTGCCCGACGCCAACATCACGCTGCCGGATCGCTTCCTCGAAACCAAGGTGCGCAATCTCGCGGACGCCGCGAACATCCCCCAGGACGATCTGATCGGCGCATTCGACCAGATCAACACCGCGCTGCGCGCCGCCAACGAGGCGAAGATCCGCCAGATCGTCGCCAACCCCTCCGAGGCGAAGCTGTGGGACGGTGCGTTCACCCAACTCCGCAACTCCAAGGTGACGAGCAAGTTTGCCGAGCGGCGCTCGTACTTCGTCGGCGGCAAGAAGGTCTCCGAGGCGACGCACTTCGGTTACGACCTCGCCTCGACCGCGGGCGCGCCCATCGAGGCTTCGAATGCGGGGGTCGTGATCTTCGCCGATGATCTCGGCATCTACGGAAACTGCGTGATCATCGATCACGGCTTGGATCTCTTCTCCCTCTACGCGCACCTCTCGTCGATGAGTGTTTCGGTGGGCGACCGCGTGGAGAAGAACGGCGAGTTGGGGCTCTCGGGTGCCACCGGGCTCGCGGGTGGCGATCACCTCCACTTCGCGATTCTGCTCGGAGGAACCTACGTCGAGCCCCTGGAATGGTGGGATCCCCTATGGGTCAAGACGCACGTCGACGTGCACCTCTCGACACCGACCCGCTAGGGGCGCAACCCCGCGGCGAGTTCGCGCGCTCGGAGTCTGCGTGAAGCTCGCGCGCAAACGGCTGCTCAACTGGTACCGCGCCAACAAGCGCGCGATGCCGTGGCGGGAGACCCGCGACCCCTACGCGATCTGGATTTCGGAGGCGATGCTCCAGCAGACCCGCGTGGAGACCGTCATCCCGTATTGGGAGCGCTTTCTCAGCCGCTTTCCCGACGTGCACGCACTCGCAACCGCAGACATCGACGACGTACTCGGGGCCTGGGCGGGGCTCGGCTACTACTCGCGCGCCCGCAACCTGCAGGCTGCCGCGCGCGCAATCGATCGGGATCACGGCGGGGTGCTTCCGGACGATGCCGAGACCCTGCAGACGCTGCCGGGGATCGGTCGCTACACGGCGGGCGCCGTGGCGTCGATCGCCTTCGATCGACCGGAGCCGGTTCTCGACGGAAACGTCAAGCGCGTGCTCGCGCGCTGGCTCGGCATTCGAGAGGACGTCGGACGACCCGCGACCGTCGAACGGCTCTGGGAAGAAGCCGGGGCGCTCGCGCGCGGACCGCATCCGGGCGATCTCAACCAGGCGCTGATGGAGCTCGGGGCGACCGTCTGCACCCCGCGCGCGCCGCGCTGCGAGGGCTGCCCCGTGTCGCAGTTCTGCGACGCCCGGGCCAAGGGAGACGCCCATTCGCTCCCGATCAAGGCGCGCAAGAAGGCGGCGCGAAAGGTCGAGGCCGTCGCAGCACTCGTGGTTCGGCGCGGCAAGGCGCTCGCCGTGCGTCGCCCCTCGCGCGGGCTGCTCGGAGGCCTGTGGGACCTGCCCGGGGGTGACCTCGCAGCCGGGGAAACACCGCGCGCGGGCCTCAGGCGCGCGCTGCGCGAGTGCGCGGGGCTCGAGATCTCTCGCGCCTCCTCGATCGGAACCGTCGAGCACGTATTCACGCACCGAAGGCTGACGCTCCACGTCTACCGCGCCAACACCTCGACGGATCGCATTCGACTCGCGGGCTTCGAGGGCCACAGGTGGCTCGCCCCGCGCGCCATCTCCTCACTACCCCACGCGAGCGTGACCGCCAAAGCGCTCGAGCTGCTCGTCGCTCCGACGGCGCAACCCTCGAATTGACAGGTCGCCGGGGGCATTCGAAGCTACCGGGACCAACTGCGGAGAAAGCCAAGATGGGACTTCCGATCGCCGATCGCTGGTTCGACCGCAAGCGCATCGATGACGAGATCACCTTGCTCTGGGAGCCCCACGTCGACCCGTTGCTGCGCTGCAACATCTGGCACGTTCGCGGCCGCGACCGCGACGCCCTGATCGACTCGGGGCTCGGCATCGCGTCGCTGAAAGCCGCGGCGGACGACCTGCTCGAAAAGGAAGTCATCGCCGTCGCGACCCACGTCCACTACGACCACGTCGGCGGACTCCACGAATTCGAAAACCGGGTCATGCACCGGATCGAAGCGCCCGAGATGGAGAACTACAGCGAGACGGGCGGCCTCTACGCGAGCGACATGGGAGCCGAAATTGCAGACGGCCTGCGCAGAGCCGGCTACGAGCTGCCCGAAACCCTCGTGACCGCGGTGCCGAAAGGCTTCGATCCCGCGCAGTACCGCGTCACACCCACTTCGGTGACCCGCGGCGTGGACGAAGGCGACATCATCGACCTCGGCGACCGGCACTTCGAAGTCCTGCACCTGCCCGGCCACTCGCCCGGCAGCATCGGGCTCTTCGAAGCGGCGACCGGGACGCTGTTTTCGGGGGACGCGGTCTACGACGGGCCCCTGCTCGACGAACTCCCGGAGAGCGACATCCCCGACTACGTGCGCACGATGAAGCGCCTGCTCGAGCTTCCGGTTCGGGTCGTTCACGCGGGCCACGATCCGAGTTTTGGCGCCGAGCGGCTGCGCGAACTCGCCAGCGCCTACCTGGCGCTGCGCGACTGCTATCCTCCGGCGCCATGAGCAGCAGCTTCGGACAGATCTTTCGCATCTCCACCTTTGGCGAGAGCCACGGGGGCGCGGTCGGCGTAGTCGTCGACGGCTGTCCGCCGCGCTTGCCGATCTCGCTCGAGGAGATCCAGGCGGACCTCGACCGGCGCAAGCCCGGCCAGAGCCGGATCACGACCTCGCGCCAGGAGGACGATCGGGCCGAAATCGTCTCCGGGGTATTCGAAGGCAGGACGCTGGGCACGCCCATCGGCATCGTCGTTCGCAACAAGGACGCGCGGCCCGCCGCCTACGAGCAGATGAAGGATCTCTACCGCCCGTCCCACGCCGATTACACCACCGAAGCCAAATACGGCATTCGCAACTGGCAGGGTGGCGGCCGCGCGAGCGCGCGGGAAACCGTCGGGCGCGTCGCCGCGGGCGCGATCGCGCGCAAGCTGATCCGCACCGCGGCCGACATCGAAGTGCTGGCCTGGGTGCGGAGCGTCCACGAAGTCGAGGCCAAGATCGACCCCGAGGCAGTGACGCTGGAAAGCGTCGAATCGAACCTCGTGCGCTGCCCGGAGCCCTCGGCCGCAGCCGAAATGCTGAAGCGCATCGACGCGGCGCGCGCTCGGGGCGACTCGCTGGGCGGTGTCGTCGAGTGCGTCGCGCGCGGCGTTCCGCCGGGACTCGGCGCACCGGTCTTCGACAAACTCGAGGCCGAACTCGCGAGCGCGCTGATGTCGCTGCCCGCGTCGAAGGGCTTCGAGGTCGGGAGCGGCTTCGAGGGCACCCGCATGACCGGGATCGAACACAACGACCCCTTCGTCCCCGGCAAGCACGGCAGGCCCCACACGGAATCCAATCGCTCGGGCGGAATCCAGGGCGGCATCAGCAACGGCGAACCCATCGTGATGCGGGTCGCCTTCAAACCGACGGCGACGATCTCGCAGGCGCAGCAAACCGTGACGCGCGAAGGCCAGCCGACCACGCTCGAGGCCCAGGGGCGCCACGATCCGTGCGTGCTGCCGCGCGCCGTACCGATCGTCGAGGCGATGGTCTGCCTGGTCCTCGCCGACCACTGGCTGCGTCAGCGCAGCGTCGACGCGCTATAGGCCGAAGCGCCGCAATCCTTCCGCCGGATTCAAGGCAGCAGCACCATGCCCGCCACCACCGCGACCGCGGCCGCGAGCACGGCGAGGCCCGCGAGCATCGCGTGCGCCTCGAGCGGGCGGCCGCGGCCGTGCTCCAGGCGCCACCCGAGTACGGCGACTGCGAGAAACAGACCGACGGCGACGGCGCCGATCCAGGCGTGAAAGGTCGCGAACGGCGTCCAGTTGCGCAGCCAGGCCGAGGAGATCGGGCCCGCCACAAACCCCACGCAGATGAGCGCAATCGCGGGCTTCGCGACGCGCAGGTGGGCGCGTAGCAGATCGGGCGTCCTCGGCTCGCGACCAAATCGAGAGCGGCGCAAGCGCAGACCCGCCTTGAGTGCGAGCGCTACAGCGCCGAGACTCGCGACCATCCAGAGGGGATGCACGTAGGCGTAGAACTTGAGCAGTGGGTCTCGCGTAGCGGGGTCCAGTCACTCCACCTTGTGTATTGCGCCATCCGAAAGATCGGCCAGCAGCCGATCCAGGGCGCGTTGAACATAGTTCTCGTCGCGAGACTCGAGCGTGAGAAGCACCCGATAGGACGATTCGCGGATCTTCGGGTAGGAGCCCAACACCAGATCCGGAAATTCCTCCAGCAGGGCGTTGAGGGTCTCGACGATTTCGGTTTCGTGGCGCTTGACGTACACCCGCTTCAGCACGTACGGAACGCCTTCGAAGCGATCGCGCGCCGATTCGAACTTCCGGCGCAAGCCCTCGGGAATGCCGGGAAAGATGTAGACATTTTCGACGACGACGAGCGGAAACCACTTGTCGTCCGAATCGATCAGCGACGCGCCCGCCGGAACCGTCGCCAGCTTGAGCTGACCCTCGCTCAGATCGTCCCCGAGCACCGAGCGGAGCATCCGCTCGAGCTTCGCGTCGACCTCGACCGAGCGCCCGAAGGCCGCCGCGACGCCTTCGATGGTGAGGTCGTCGTGGGTCGGGCCGATGCCACCCGACGTGAACACGTAGTCGTAGCTCTCGCTCATCGCCTTGACTTCCGATGCGATCGTCTCGAGCACGTCGGGGATGGTGAGGATGCGCTCGACATCGACTCCGATCTCGCGCAGCTGCTCGCAGAGATAGGGCGAATTGATGTCGGTGACCTTGCCCGAGAGGATTTCGTTGCCAATGACGAGGATGCCGGCGGTGGGCATGACGGCGCGAATGTATCGAAGGCGGGGGGTGGGGCCAAATGCAGCGGCCCGATCGGGTTCGCGCCGATGCCGGCGACCCGCGCGTTTTGACCCGCGACGGCGGTCGCGTATGCTCCGCCGCTGACGCGCGCTTGCGCGCGGCGCGAAGCGGCGCGTGTATCGACGAACCGGCAGAGAGTGAGAGGCCATGGCAGACGACCCCCATTTCGAGACCCGCGCCATCCACATCGGGCAGGCCGCCGACGAGGCCACCGGTGCGACGATCGTACCCGTCTATCAGACGGCGACCTTCACCCAGGACGCGATCGGCGAGAACCGCGGTTACGAGTACTCGCGCAGCGGCAACCCGACGCGCGATGCGCTCGAGGCCGCACTGGCGTCGCTCGAAGGCGGCCGTTTCGCCCTCGCGTACGGTTCGGGAATGGCGGCGATCCACGGCGTGATGCAATTGCTGTCCGCGGGCGATCACGTCGTCGTTTGTGACGATCTCTACGGGGGCAGCTACCGCCTGTTCACGAAAGTCATGCCCGGCTTCGGCGTTCGCTTCTCGTTCGTCGATGCCACCCGGCTCGACGAAATCGAACGCGCGATCGAACCCGCGACGGTGATGCTCTGGATCGAGAGTCCGACGAATCCCATGCTGCGCATGATCGACATCGCGGCCTGTGGCGAGATTGCGCGCCGCAAGCAGTTGAAGCTCGTCGTCGACAACACCTTCGCGACCCCCTATCTGCAAAATCCGCTCGAACTCGGCGCGCACGTGATCGTTCACTCCACCACGAAGTACATCGGCGGACACTCCGACGTGATCGGCGGCGCGATCGTGGTCGACGACGAAGCGACCGCCGCGAAGCTGAGCTTCACCCGAAACGCGACCGGAGGCGTGCCGGGCCCCTGGGACGCCTGGCTCACGTTGCGCGGAGCCAAGACGCTCGCGTTGCGCATGCGCGCACACGAGGCCAACGCGCAGCAGGTGGCGGAATTCCTGCGCGAGCGGCCCGAGGTCGAGCGCGTCCACTACCCGGGTTTTCCCGACCACCCGGGCTTCGAACTCGCGAGGCGCCAGATGCGCGGATTTGGCGGCATGGTGACGCTCGATCTGGCGGGTGGCGCGCCGGCCGCGAAGCGGTTTGCAGAGAGCACGCGGTATTTCTCGCTCGCCGAAAGCCTGGGCGGCGTCGAATCGCTGATCGGCTATCCGTGGACGATGAGCCACGGTGCCTTCGAGCCCGAGGTCAAACGCAGCAAGGGAATCACCGAGGCGACCGTGCGGCTCTCGGTCGGTATCGAGCACGCCGACGATCTCTGCAGCGACCTCACTCGAGCGCTGGAGCGCGCCGTGAGCGCCCGGTGAAGCGCGCAATCCTGCTCGTCGATCACGGTAGTCGGCGCGCAGAGGCGAACGAACTGCTCGAAGAAGTCGCGGCCCAGATCCGAAAACGCGCGGCCGACTCGATCGTCGAGGTCGCGCATCTGGAGATCGCCGAGCCCGGCATCGGCGAGGGAATCGAAACCTGCGTGAGAAAGGGCGCGACGCGCATCGTCGTACATCCCTTCTTCCTCGGACCGGGTCGCCACACCTCCGAAGACATCCCGGCACAGGTCGAACGCGCCGCGAGAGAACATCCGAACGTCCAGATCCGAATCAGCGAACCCCTCGGAAATCACGCCGCCCTGATCGATGTGATTCTCGATCGGGTGAGCGACGCCGACCGCTAAGCGGCATCTTCTCCAGCGTGCCGAGATATCCCGCGTACGCATCGATGAGCGCCACCTGGTTCTTCTGTCTCGGAGGTCTCGGGGTCTTCTTCCCCTTCTACAGTCTCTACCTCCACGAAAACGCCGGCCTCGAAGCCACACAGGTCGGGATCGTCTACGCCGTGCTGCCGCTGGTCGGATTGTTCGCGCAGCCTCTCTGGGGCCAGGTCGCGGATCGCACGGGCTCGCGGTCGCGGATCCTCGCGCTGCTCGCCGCGGGCACGGCGATCGGCTATGTGGGACTCTTCTTCTGCCGGGGTTTCGTCCCGCTGCTGCTCGGCACGGCCCTGCTCGCGTGTTTTTCGAGCGCGCTGATCCCCTCGTGTGTCGCGGTCACACTCGCACTCACCAAAGGGGCCGGCCGGCACGCGTTCGGCATCACGCGAACCTGGGGCACCCTCGGCTTTCTCGTCCTGGTGGTCCTGTTCCCGCCCATACTCCACTTCTCGCAGTCGCTGCGCGGCCTGGTGGTGGGCGAAGGCGGCCCCTCGGAACCCGGGCTCGAAATCATGTTCATCGGTGCGGGACTGATGGTGTTGATCTGCGCGCTGATTGCGCGACGCCTGCCGAGAACGGGCGCTCTTGCGGTTCGCGCGGCGCGCGGTGACTGGCGCCGGCTCTCGCGCAACGGGCCCTTCGTGCGCCTGCTGGTTTTCGCGCTGCTCGCCTACGTCTGTCTTCAGGGGCCGATGATCCTGTTCCCCATCTTCGTACGCGCACACGGCGGAAGTCTGGACGCGGTCAGCTGGATGTGGATTCCGATGTTGCTCGTCGAAATCCCGGTGATCGCGTTGCTCGGAGAGACGATCGCGCGCATCGGGGCGCGGGGCCTGCTCGCGACGGGAGTGATCGCGGGAGGCCTGCGCTGGCTGGTTTGCGGTCTGAGTTCGGATCTCGGTTGGATCTTCGTCGTCCAGATCCTCCACGGCGTCACGGTCGCGGGCCTGATCCTGGGCGCCCCGTTGTACGTGGACGCGGTGGTTCCGGAGCGGCTGCGATCCACCGGCCAGGGGATGCTCGCGATGATCGGCTTCAGTCTCGGGGGGATCAGCTCGAATCTGGCGGCGGGCTGGTTGTTCGAAAACGTCGGCTCCGACGCTCCCTACATCGCGGGGGGAATCGGCGCCATCATTCTCGGCTGCGCAATCCCGCTGCTCATTCCGCCCGCGGTCCGGCCCGAAACCGATGCGGGTGCGTAAGCGCGTCAAGCGGTCAGGCGGGGACGTTGGTGAATATTCACCCCCCGCCGCCACACTCTTCGAACTGAACGTGTTCGGGGGGGTGAATATTCACCAACGTCCCCGCCCTATTTGCGGGCGCTGCGACGGATGTAGCGCCGACCTACCGGCGAGGCGTCTTTCTTTGACACGATGCACTCGACGATCACGAAACCCTTGGTGGCATGGGCTTTGCGCAGTGCGGCCTTCAGTTCGGAGGGGGTCGTCACCCGGATGCCGACACCGCCCCAGGATTTGGCAAGTTCCGCAAAGGGCCACGGCGGCAGGTCGAGCAGCTCCTGCTTCGGCGTCACCGGGCGAAAGATCCCCCAGCCCGAGTTGTTGACGAGAACCACGACTGGCGAAAGGCCCAGGCGCGGCGCATGGGAGATCTCCGGGCCGGTCATCTGGAAACCGCCATCGCCACAGAGAATCAGCGGTCGACGATGGGTTCCGATCTGCACGCCGAGCGCCGCGGGAATTCCGAAGCCCATCGACGCGTAATACCCCTGCGCGTAGTAGAGGCCGCCTCGACTCGGGCGAACCTCGAGCCCGCCGAAGAGCATGTCGCCGGATTCGGCAAACACGTCGTAGCCGCTGTGCGCGGCGAGAAAATCGTTGACTTCGACGAGCATGTCGTTGATCGAGAGCTTCTGTTTCGCGCTGCGGTCTCCTCGCTTCAAATTGTCGCAGTAGACGATCTTCTCGCGGTGCTTCGGCAGGCGTTCATCGACGAGCCCCTCGACGAAATCCTTCAGCATCACGTCGGTGTAGCTGTGATAGGAGACGTTCACCCGCTCTGAAGTTGCCCAGACGGAACGGTCTCGATCGACCTGGGGCTTGGTGGCGCCGAGATTCAGATCCGTCAGCTGGGTGCCAAACGCGAGCACGAGATCCGCTGCGCGCACGCGCTGGTCGATTCGCTTGGCGCTGAAGCTGCCCACGTGAATCCCCATGTGCTGCGGGTGATCCATCGGAAAGACGCCCTTGGCGAGGACGGTGGTCACGACGGGCGCGCCGAGCTTCTCGGCCAATTGCAGGAAATCCCCCTCGGCGCGGTCCCGGTACAACTCGACGCCGCCGATCAAGATGGGCTTCTTGGCGGCCCGGATGCGCTCGGCGACATCCGCGACCGCTTCCTTCAATTTTCGGGCATCGGATTTCGGCGCCGGAAAATGGCCGCTCCACTCCCTGATGTGCTTCGGCACGGGAATCGGCATGTCCACCAGATCGCGGTGGATCTCGAGGTAGCCGGGCCGACTATCCGCCCAGATCGTGCCCACCAACTCGTGGACCTCCTCCGCGGCGCGATCGGCGTGGTTCAGGATCTTCGCCGAGCAGGTGACCTCCGAGAAGATCCGACACTGCGCTTCGATGTCCTTCACCTGATGATGGACGCCCGCGATGCTCGCCTCGGCGACACCCGGGCCGCCGGATACGACGAGCAGCGGAACCTGCTCCGCGTACGCGCCCGCGACCGGATTCACCACATTGTGGCCACCCGCCCCATAGGTGACGCAGACCACTCCGAGTCGCCGGGTGCTGCGCGCGTAGCCATCCGCGGCAAATCCGACCGTGGGCTCGTGGGAAAAGGTGACGACTTCGATATCCCGCGAGCGACCGAAGCGGTGGAACAGGCCGAGGACGAGGTCGCCCGGGAGCCCGAAGATGTGGCGAACGCCAGCGCGTTGGAGATAGGCGACCAGGAAGTCACCCAACGGCATGCTCGAACGCATCCCCGACCGCTTCTTCGCGCGTGATGTCGCCATGAGATACGAGCGAAACACTAGCATGGCAATCGACGCGGTCTTGGGGGTATGCCTGCTAGCATGCGCCCGCAGCGCGGAGCCCGGAGCGCGATCCCAGAACGGGCCTCGCGGCGCCGCAAAGCGAATCCGAGGGATTCGCCGGCCGGACGAGCGCTGCAGGCGCCCAATCGAGCGGCAAGGCCTGAACTCGTTTCGGCTCTCGCGTATCCTGCGCACGACTGGAGAGGCGTTTGAAGAACATCTTGCGTTATGGCGGGCTGCAGGGGCTCTTCGCGGGCATCAATCCGCGCACGATCTACCTGTATTCGATCGTGATCGGCCTGCTCTCCGGACTCGGCGCGATCGTCTTCAACGAGCTCCTCCACGCGGCCGTCGGAGTCACGATGGAGACCTGGGCGCGGCTGCCGCTGCCGCCGATGCCGGGTGAGGGAGTCAGCCACGCGGAGTCAGCCGGCCCACCGCGCCGCTGGTTGCTCTTGCTGCTGCCGGTCGCGGGCGGCTTGATTTCAGGTCTGCTCGTAAAGACCTTCGCACCCGAAGCGGAGGGAACCGGCACCGACGGTTACATCGACGCCTTCCACAACAAGGCCGGCTCGATGCGCCGCCGCGTGCCGTTGGTGAAGTCGCTGGCCACGCTCGCGACGATTTCTTCCGGAGGCAGCGCAGGGAAGGAGGGGCCGATCGCGCAGATCGGCGCGGGCATCGGATCCGCCGTAGGCCGCTACCTGAAGATGGGAGCGCGCGCCCGACGCACCATGATGGTGGCGGGAGCGGCGGGCGGACTCGGCGCCATCTTTCGAGCGCCGCTCGGTGGCGCGCTCACGGCCGTGGAGGTGCTCTACAAGGAAGACCTCGAGACAGACGCGCTGATGCCCGCGATTCTCTCCTCGGTCACCGCCTACACGCTTTTTTGTTCGGTCAACGGATTCAATCACGTCTTTTCGTACGGGGGCGAATCGTTTCACACGCCCGTGCAACTGCTCTTCTACGCCGTGCTCGGCCTGGCGTGCTCCGGAGCGGGCTTTCTCTTCGTGCGCTTCCTCCACGGTTCGAAGCGCGTCTTCTTCGATCGACTGCCCCTCAACAAGTACTTGATTCCGCCGATTGGCGGACTCCTGGTGGGGATCGTGGGCTTCGCCTACCCGCAGGCGATGGGCCAGGGCTTCGGCTACGTGCAGCAGTTGATCTTCGATCAGCCCATCGGCGGAGTCCATGCGACCGTCGGGTTTCTCGCGGGGCTGGCCATGCTGAAGATCGCCACGACCTCGTTCACGATTTCGTCGGGCGGCTCGGGTGGCGTCTTTGCTCCCAGTCTGTTCATCGGTGCGATGCTCGGCGGCTCCGTCGGAGCGCTGAGCAACCAACTCTTCCCGACGATCGTGCCCGACGTCACGCCCTTCGTCGTCGTGGGCATGGGGGCCTTCTTCGCCGGAGTGGCCAACGCCCCCATCGCATCCCTGATGATGGTCTGCGAGCTGACTGGCGCCTACGAACTGCTGCCTCCGTTGATGGTGGTTGCCCTCGTCGCGCTCGTGACTTCGCGGCGCTGGTCGATCTACGCCAACCAGGTGGACAACAAGTTCGCCACCAAGGCACACCTCTGGGAGATGAACCCCAACATTCTCAAACGAGTGACGATCGGCGTCGCCATGCGCGGCATCTACGATCAAGCGGGCATCATCTCGCCCGATCTACCCCTCGGTCAGGTGGAGTCCATCGCGCGCGAGACCGGCGAGACCGACCTGCTGCTACAGAACGACCGGGGTGAACTCTGCGGACTGGTTTCGCTCGGCGATCTGGGAGACCGCGAAGACGTGGAGCATCTGGGTTCGCTGGTGCTCGCGCTCGACCTCGTCAACCGGCGCACCGTATCCTTGAGCCCGGACGACAACCTGATTCGGGCACTCGAGTTCTTTGGCGATCAGGAATTCAACAAACTGCCGATCGTCGAAACCGTCAACGGCCGCGACAAGCTGCTCGGGTATATCCGCTACCGAGACATCATCCGCTTCTATCGGAGGGAGCACGATGCGCCGGACTCCCAGCCGATGATTGCCGCGAAGTAGCGACGCGCCGCTCCGCAGCGCTGCGTCACGGCGAGCAGCCGGATGTCGAAGCGCGCGATGCGATCCGGGGTTCGCGCTAGAGCAGCGTGTCGATCAGCAGCTTGACACCGCGATCCCCGGGTGCGCTGGGGGCTTCGGATTCGCCCTGGAGATCGCCGGGGTTGCGGCTCATCACGTTCCCATCGCCGTCGACGCGGACGCTGATCCGAATCTCACCCGCGAACGGCATCGATTCGATCATCCGATCGTCCGGGCCAATCGAAAACGCGTGCGGAAAGCTCGGGTTCGGGATGCGCAGGACCGCGAGCGGGGGGCCGACCGGCGCGGTGCGGGCGATCACGAAGAGCGTCGCGCCGCGCGGAACCCGTCCGGCGAGATCCGGCGCGAGTTCGATCGTGCCCTCGATGGGTCCGGAACCCGAGCCGGTGGCTGCGACAGCCCCCATCCCAGTCGACGCAGCGGGCTCTGCTGCGCTCGGTGCAGCCGGTTGCGCGGCGGCCGGCGCAATCGCAGACGCGCCCATCGGCGCGCCGTGCGGGTCTCCACTCATCCCGGCCGGCCGGGCGCTGCCGGCGAACGCCACTTCCTGCTTTTCGGATACCAGCACGACGACTCCCCGATCGCCGGGGCCGTGGGTCTGCGCCGAGGTCCCCAGCAAGTCTCCCACGTCTCTGGTCGTCGCGTCGCCATCCGCATCGACCCGCACCGTGATCAGCAGCGGGCGCGCAAATGGCGCCGAGGCCGACATGCGGTCCTCCGATCCGATCGAAAAAGGCAATGGAAAACGCGGAGAACTGATCCGCTTGGCGGCGACGAGCGCTCCGTTGCTCGGACTGCGAACCATCAGGTACACCGCGGCACCGGAGGGGACGCTCTCCGCAAACTCGGGTGCGAGTTCGATCGTCCCTTCGATCGGCGCCACGCGCTCTGCGACCGGCGCCGCGCCGCGGCTGGAGCGGGAAACCATCTCGGCAGCGGGTCGGGCGGCTCGATCGGCACCCTCGGGAAAGATCTTGGTGAGATCGGGAATCTGTGGTGTTTCACCCGGCACGTAGGGCTCCACGCGCCGATCACACCCCTGTGCGGCGATCAAGGCGATCGCCAGAACGAAAAAACGTAGAATCATCCCGGGACACTAGCACCGCGAAAAGCCCAACTCGATCGAGAGCGCGACCTCATATATGGGGTTTTGCGACACTGTGAGCGAATCCCACCGAGCGATCGGAATCGATCCGTGCGAGCGGGATGGACGTCGAGCCCGAAGAATGTGATAGAGTGCGCGAATAATGCGGAGCCTGGGGGTGGTCGGCCGAACGCGCGTCGCGGGCCGGTCCTGAGAAAGACCCTTCGAACCTGAACTCGTTCGTACGAGCGTAGGAAACGGCTCGCGGCCATTCGGCTACCCCGCCCCGCAATACTTCGCCTCATCCCGCTGGGAGACAGCGCACCCGGCGGACTCGCCTGCGCCCACAGCTCGGGCTGCGGGCGCGAAGGAGTGCCCAGCCATGGCCAGCGATCCCCGACCGCTCAGCTCCAAACGGCGCTATCAGCTGCCGCCCATCGGCGGCAATCCGTCTTCTCGCGGCGAAGGCACCACCCCCGGAAGCTTCGCCAACGAGAGCCAGATCGGCGGACCGCTCACATTCAGTTCGCCGGACACACCGGGCATGCCCGCACCCTCCGACAAGACGGCCTGGGATTTCATGCCGGCCGATTGGACGCGCGAAGGCGGGCGTTGGCTGGCGCCGAGTGGTTTCGCTCCGGTGACCCAACTCGAACACGCGCGGCTCGGAATCATCACCCCGCAGATGCGCAGGGTCGCCGAGCGCGAACCGCACCTCTCGCCCGAAGCGGTGCGCGAAGAGGTCGCTGCCGGCCGCATGGTGATCCCCGCCAACGTCAACCACCTGGCCTGCGGGCTCGACCCGATGTGCATCGGCCGGGCCAGCCTCACCAAGGTCAACGCGAACATGGGCGCATCTCCCGTGAGCAGCGGCACGGATGAGGAAGTCGAGAAGCTTCGCTGGGCGCAGCGCTGGCAGGCGGATACCGTGATGGACCTGTCGACGGGCGGCGATCTGGACGCGACCCGAAGCGCGATCATCCGCAATTCGAGCCTGCCGATCGGCACCGTGCCGATCTACTCGATGATCATCGGCCGCAAGATCGAAGATCTCGACGCGACCGCGGTGCTCGAGACCCTCGAGCACCAGGCCCGCCAGGGCGTCGACTACTTCACGATCCACGCGGGTGTGTTGCGCGAACACCTCCCACTGGTGCGCGACCGCGCGATCGGCATCGTGAGCCGAGGCGGTTCCCTGCTCGCGAAATGGATGCTCCATCACGAGCGCGAGAACCTGATGTACGAACTCTGGGACGAGATCTGCGCCGTCATGCGCCGCTACGACGTGACCTTCTCGATCGGCGATGGGCTGCGTCCGGGCGGCCTCGCCGACGCAACCGATGCCGCACAGCTCGCGGAACTCCAGGTGCTCGGAGAATTGACCGAGCGCGCCTGGGCAAACGGTTGCCAGGTGATGGTGGAGGGGCCCGGACACGTGCCGTTCGACCAGATCGAGTACAACATGAAGCTGCAGCGCCAGCTCTGCCACGGCGCTCCGTTCTACGTGCTCGGGCCGCTCGTGACCGACATCTTCCCGGGCTACGACCACATCACGAGCTGCATCGGCGCAACTGCCGCCGCCTATCACGGGGCGTCGATGCTCTGCTACGTGACCCCGAAAGAACACCTGGGCCTGCCCAAGCGCGACGATGTGAAGCAGGGTTGCGTGGCCTACAAGATCGCCGCTCACGCGGCAGATGTGGCGCTCGGCGTGCCGGGCGCGCGCGACCGCGACGACGAACTCACCAAGGCGCGCGCGGCGCTGAACTGGGAGAAGCACTTCGAACTCAGCTTCGACCCGGATACGGCGCGCGCCTTTCACGACGAAGACCTGGACGTCGACACCGACTTCTGCGCGATGTGCGGGCACGATTGGTGTTCGGTCCGCATCAGCAAGGAAATCGTCGAATTCGTCAGCGGAAAGGACGAGGCCTACGCGTGGGACGACGCCAGGGTCAGCGAGGCGCTGACTCCGGATCAGCGCGAGATCCTCGAGAAGCGGGGCGTGCTGAGTGCGGAAGAAATTCTCAAGCTGGCGCGCAAGACCCGAGCGGCGATGAAACCCAATGCGGGATCCAGGGCGGCCTGTCACAGCGACGCATCCGACGCCCCCGAGGCCAACCTGCTTCAGATCGAAGCCATGAAGGGCGACGCGCAACCGCCGCCGGGTTGAGCAGCCGCCAAAACGAGTACGCCCCAGGGCCATTGGGCCCCGGGGCGCTATGTCCACAGCCTCACCCCCCCCTGGCTCGACTGGAACACCCTATCTAACGGCCGTCGATGCGCACGCTTGAGCGCTTTTTGCCGGACGGAGGAATTTTTCTGCAGTTCGGCTGCGCGCTCGCGAGCGGGCGTGTTGCGGCCCCGCCAAGCCAGAAATCGGAGGGTTTCCCCCTCAAGATTCGATGGCGACCTTCGTCTCGAGTTCGTCGTCCGCTGTCTCGGGCTCGATTTCGGGCGCCCATTCGATCCGGCTGTAGTCGAATTTGCGCTCCTGGTTGAATTTCACCACCTCGAAATACGGCGAGAGATCGAAGTCGCGGGGCGTGAGCAGGGTCGGGTGCCGGCGGCGGTAGAGGCCGTCCTGGAAGGCCCGGCGCCGGCGCCCCATCCACGACCAGTGTCGCCTCCGAGCGGGAGCTGCCGCGCTCTTCACCCCTGCCGGATAGGTGACGGTGGGAAGCACCGGAAAACCCACCTTGCGAAAGAGTTGCCCGAGCAGGCTCGTACAGATCACCTGACTCGATGCGCCGCTGCCGAAGCGCAACACCTTCTCGCGGTGCCTGCCGGGCAACAGCGAGACGTAGATCAGATGGACCGCGAGATCGAGGATGTTGCGCAGGTCGTAACGCCAGCCGATCGCCGCCACGGCGTCGTCGAGAATGATCTTCAGATGATCGGATCGGAGTCGATGGGGGCGACAGAGCCGGACGTTGAAGTCGATGTACTTCGATAGCGGCGACGCGACGACGCCGTCGAATAGAGCCTCTACGATCAGGTGCCCCGCATCATCCCCGAAGGTTTCTCGGGCGCAGCGCTTGAGATCGTCACCTCGCCGCAGCAGCTCGTCGCCGATGTAGAGAACGGCGTGTGACCACGAACTTCGCGTCAGGTATTTGATGACCGCGGAAACGCGCTGATCGCCCTCGACGAGAAGCACGTCGCCCTTGCGAATCGTCGCCTTCAATCGCTCCAGGTCGTTCGGAGCCCGCAGATCGTAATGACCCAGCGGCTCCGACATGAAGCGAGCCAACCGATCGGTCAACCAACCGCGGATACCTCGACTCCGCCGAGGCTCCTGCGCGCCGCGGTTCGTCACCACTGCGGCCGCCCCCCGAAGTCCGCGCTCTTTACACCGCGCGCGCGCTTGCAGAGAATGAGTGCCGTGACCGATTCGGAATCGACGCGAAGCCGGCTGCTCGCCCAGACCGCGCTGCGCACCTGCCTCTGGCTACTGCTCGGTGGTTGGTTCGGCTCATACCTGCTCTTCGGAGCGGTGATCACACCCACCGCGTTTGCGGTGCTGCCGACGACCCAATTGGCGGGTGATCTCGTGGCTCCTGTGCTCATGAAGCTCAACCTCTACGGCGCGTTCGCCGGCCTCGCCCTGGCACTCGTCTCGAAGGCGATCGGTCGCGGCAGACTGTTGGTCGCGATTCCGATCGCACTGTGCGCGCTCTGTCTCTACTCCCACTTCGGCGTCTCCACCGAAATGGCTGAGATCCGAGACGCCTCTTTTGGCCCGGATGCAAGCGCGGAAGCCGCGGCTCGCTTCGCCGCACTTCACCGCCGATCGCTCGCCGTGTTCGTCGGCGTCGGAATCGCGGTCACCGCGCTGATCGGATTTCACGCGAAAGACGATTCGCGCACCGTGAGGTGAATTCAACTCATATCGAAAAGAGGGCGCAGAACCAGCGCGAAACGGCGCGATTGGGGGCGAATTTCGTAGCCCTTTGTAGGTCGCTGTTGTATCCTATCGCCGATTTTGCTGAAATGCTCTTTAATTTCAGTACGTTAGGGCGCTTGCGACGCGTTTCGCCCACCGGTTGGAACGCGGGTTCGGAGATTCATCGAAGCGCGCAGCGGCCGCTTCGGCAAAGCGGTTGGCGGTGCCGTTGGGTTTCCCAAAAAGCCTGGTGGGCAGAGAGGATACGCATCCGATGGACGTCACGATCAAGGCCACGGTGAATTTCACCGTATCCGACTCGAGCATGGAGGACGCGCTGGCCGAATTCGACGAGCTGACCGTGGAGGGACTGATCCGCGAGATTCTCGACAAGTCGGTCGCCTGCGACGAGATCAGCGTGAAGGTCGTCGAGGGCCCCAACAGCCTCGAAGAGTTCGACCAACTCAACGCCTGATCGCCCACTCCGCGCCCCATTTCTCAAAAAAGCGAAAGCTGGACCGGCCGCTGTTCGCCCAGCGCGCGGCGATTCTCGCGATTCGCTCGCGGCTGTGGCGGCTCTCGCCGCGGTGCGGCTGCGGCTAGCGCAGGCCTGCGGCCCGGGCGATAGATCCCCTGCTCGCGCGCGAACTCCAACAGTTCCATGTTGAAGGCGCGGAATCGAACGCCGTGGTTGAAGTGGCGCAGGTGCGCGAGTTCGTGGCACAGCGTGCTCACCAGGCTGGAGTAGAGCAACGGCTTCCCCGTGACGGCGTGGCGAAGCCGGATCTTGATCACCCCATCTTCGTAACAGATGCCGTAGCGGTTCTTGACGTTGGCGCGCTCGGCCTCGATCGACCGGTAGCGCAGGCCGAATCGCCAGGCGATCTTCTGCGCGTCCCGATTCAGCCGCGCGATCAGGCTGCGAGTGGTTGCGCGATCCACCGCGCGCTTGCGATTCTTCACGCGCGTAAGCTTTCCGTCGGTAACCGCCAGCGTCAAGGGAATCGCCCGGCATCGCGAGGCTCAGCCGCCCGACTCCGTGCTTCGATGCGCGGCACAGACGGAGGGCGGGGCGAAGGCGGTTCTTTCCGACGAGACCGCCAGATTGGCGCGGTTGCCGTCTCTCTCGCCCGATTCGATTCAGCGGAGCGGCGAAGAGTGCGACCCCAGTTGGGGATCGCGCGACGATCAAAGCGAATCCGCAGGATGGTCGCTACAACATCGTTATAACCGAAAGCGAACCATTTCGAAGACGGCTCGAAGTCCGTGCGCTACCGTGCCAACCTCGTGCGGTTGCTCAGCGAGTTATTGAACCAGCTCGGGAACATCGGCAGTCTCGTTGCAACGGATTGCGGCGACGCTCCCGCGCGCGCGCCGCGAACGCACACGACGAACCCGAAAACGCTGTTTTGATCGAATGCATTGCGCGCGCTTCGAACTTCGCGGCCGAAGAGAAACGGACTTGCGCGAAGAAGATGGGGTTTGTGGCCGCTCCGAACGACGCTGCATTTTTTCCGGCTCGCACCCGCAGAGCTCCACGCCGCGAAAGTGCCCAATTCGGGCTCCCCGCAGCGATTCGCTGAGGTGAATGAAAAACATCAATATTCGATGAATGAGTCCGAAAAATCGCAATTTTCGAAGATCCGTATTGACCCGATTTGGGCCCGTGACACGCTTTGGCGAGGCGCGAATGAGCCTGAAGACCGACCGCGAAGTGCCCGTAATGGAATCGCGTTCCCGCTTGCAAACAGTGGTTTCCCGTCGGTATCGAAGTGATTCGATCTTACTCTTTTGAGTGTAGAGAGGGAGGCCCCGATCGGAACTCGCCGGGATTGCGAGAAGCTTCGGAAGCTGTTTAACTGCGGCCTGCGTCGGGATGACGCTCTTCGGATTCCCGGCGCATTCATTAAATAACTGCTCAGAATCGGTGGAACATGACCTCCCCCCCCATGTTCTGGAACGACGTAGTGCGCCTTTTGGAGGCGGAAACGCCCCCCTTCGTGATCGAGGCGTGGGTACGACCCCTCATTGCGGAAATGAGCGGCGATCGGATTCGCCTGCTCTGCCCCTCCGCGCTACATCGCGACCGAATTCGAGACCGTTTTCTCCGTCAGATGCGGAAACACGCGGCCGCCATAGCGGGCAAGCCCGTCGAGATCGAACTCGACCTCGCAGCTCCAGCCCCGGCCGAGCCGGTGCCGAGTGCAACCGCCGAGCGAACTTCGACTGCCCCCGCCGCGACGCCCGCGGCCAAGCCCGCTGTGCCAACCGCCGAGCGCGCGAACCGAATGCAGAAGGTGCGCAAACACGAACAGCGCAGTCTCCCCTATACGTTCGAGAACTTCGTGGTGGGAGCCTGCAACCGGCTCGCGAGAGAAGCTTCGCTCGCGGTCGCGCAGGGCACCCAGCAAAACGTCAATCCGCTGTATCTGGCGTCGGCTCCCGGGCTCGGCAAGACCCACCTCGCCCGCGCGATCGCCGATGCCCGCGCGCGAACCGATGGGCGCGTCATCTACACCTCATCGGAGTCGTTTACGAATCAATTCACGGGCGCCATTCGCAATCGGAAGATGGAGCAGTTCAAGAAGCGGTATCGCAACGGCTGCGACCTGCTGGTCGTCGAAGACGTCCAGTTCCTCGGAGGCAAGACCGCAACCCAATTCGAACTCTTCCAGACCCTGAGTCACCTCGTCGGCACCGGAGCCCGCGTCGTCCTCACTGCAGATCGGCTGCCCGGCGAGATCAAGGGCCTGGACGCGCGGGTCAGCTCCCACATGACGGCGGGTCTGGTCGCGACGCTCGAGCCCCCGGACGCACTGGTTCGCCGCGAAATCCTGCGCGCGAAGGCGGCGAGCGGCGGCGTGCGCCTTCCCAGTGAGTGCCTGGACCTGCTCGTGGATGTCGTCCGCGGCAGCGTGCGCGATCTCGAAGGCGTACTCGTACAACTCGTGACGACCTCATCCCTGCTCAAGCGTCCGATCGACATGGAACTCACCGAGCAAGCACTCGCAAAGGTCTCGACGCTGCGCGCGACGAAGCGGCGCCTGGAACCGGGGACCATCATCGAAGTCGTCGCGAAGCTCTACGAAACCTCGCCGGCCGCCCTCGCCTCCCGCTCGCGGCGCAAGGACGTCACCACCCCACGCCAGATCGCGATGTATCTATGCCGTCGCTACACCCAGCAACCCGCGACGGCAATCGCCCGCGCGTTCGCGCGCAACCATCCCTCGGTGAACAACGCGGAGAGGGTCGTCGAGCGACGCATGCTCGAAAGCGCCCCCTTCCGCTACCGCGTCGAGGCCATCTCCGCCCGCCTGGACGAACTGGAAAGGCAACCGGCCACAGCCTAGCCACCCTCGCAAAATCGAGAGTTGCCGATCGCTCTGGAATTGCTGCACCCGACGACTACCCTTTGCGGGATTTCTCGCAGATCGGGGGATCCCGCTCGCCGGAGATGTCCCGACGGCAATCGAGAATCGACCGGGGCTTTGTATCGATTCGCGGGCAGCCGAGTTCAGATTGCGCGATTCGCAACACACTCGAGCGAAGGTGGCACCCAGGCTCTACACACTGGGGGCGGCTTTCTTCTTTTCGACTGGCGGCGCGGCGATCAAGCTCAGTGGGCTCTCGAGCTGGCAGATTGCGGGCTTTCGCTCGGGTCTGGCCGCACTCCTGCTCTGGTGGCTGGTGCCCGCCTGGCGCAAGTGGTGGACGCCCGCCTCACTCGCGGTAGGCGCCGCCTTCGCTGCGACGCTCGTCCTCTTCGTCACCGCAAACACGCTGACGACGGCCGCCAACGCGATCTTCTTGCAGTACTCGGCACCGCTGTACCTGCTGCTGCTCGGTCCGTGGCTACTCGGAGAACCGAACCGGCGCAGCGACCTCGCGCTGATCGCGCTGTTGGCGACCGGAATGCTGCTCTTCTTTCTCGGGCAGGAGACCCCTTCTGCGACCGCACCCGATCCGCTGCGCGGAAATCTCTTCGGAGCTTGCGCGGGCGTCACCTGGGCGCTCACCCTGCTCGGGATGCGTTGGCTCGCCCAGCAGCCCGGCGCAGCCGGCGCCGGCGGCACCGCAATCATCTCGGGCAACGCACTGGCTTTTTTCGCGTGTCTTCCCTGGGCGCTGCCGCTGCCCGAAACTGCGCCCACCGATTGGGCGGTCATATTCTATCTGGCGGTGTTTCAAATCGGGGTGGCCTACCTCTGCTTGCTGCGCGGCATTCGCGAACTCCGGGCGCTCGAGATCTCGCTGCTGCTCTCGATCGAACCCGTGGCGAGCGGAGTGTGGGCGTGGCTCGTTCACGGCGAGATTCCCGGCGCCATGGCCCTGATCGGCTGCTCGCTGATCTTCTCGAGCGTGCTGCTCCAGGCGCTGCGCAGGGATCCGGCTCGCCCGCTCGGCGTCTAGAAACGCAGCGGTGCGGTAAGACATGGAATCCCATGCCTTGCCGCGGTCGATCGACGCCGTGTGTTTCTATTCCGCCGCGTCGAAATCGACGGGAACGAGCTTCTTGCGAGGCACGGTCGTCACGAAGTCCCCGTACTTCTCGAGCTCGTCCATGCGGCACTTCCAGATGAAGCGCCCCTTGTAGTAGAAGCCATCGGGGCACCCGTCGCACATGTTCTGTCTCCCGTCGGGGAGAATGTCGGGCGGCTGGATGATCATGATGGACTGGGTGTGAAGCGGACGGAAGAGGCGCGCGGGATTGGCGAGCAGCTTGCCGAAGGTCCGTCGCACGCCGCGGTTGACGAGTGCCATGGGCAACATGAGTTTGGCCCGCCGCTGGAAGGAGGGATTCGCATACGCGAGATAGTTTCCCTTCAGCAGGTGGTAGCCGGCCTGCACCATCTCGATGAACTTCGGGTCCTGGTAGGCGATGATCTCCCGGGCGTTGCCGGTGCGCAGAGCGAGCAGCCACTTGCTGGTGCCGGGGTCGGCGGTGCCGTTGAGAAAGGCGCTGGGCTCGTAGTCGGGGCAGACCGTCCTGATCTGATCGACCACCTCCTGTGTCACGACGTCTTCGTGGTCTTCCATGCGATCCAGCTGATAGACCAGATTCGAGGTGTCGACCTTCTCCCCTCCGACGTACTTGTCGAATTCGTCGGTCTTCTTTTCGGAACGGTAGAGGATGTAGACGAAGGTGTTGACGATATCCATGTGATCCTGCGCCCAGCGGGCCAGCACGGGAACCTGCGAGAGTGTGTCCCGATAGACCGTGGTGTTGAAGGCGCAGAAGATCTTGCCGCGGCCACCTTCGTAGATCATGCGGGCGATCTTCAGGCGCAGCTCGTTCAGATCCTTCTCGGACGCCCCGCGCCAATCCGGGCGCTTCTGGTGGGAATCGACGTGTACCGTGAAGCCCCTGCAGCCGGCTTCCATCAGCTCGACCACCAAATCTTTGGTGAGGGCCTCACCGTTGGTAATGATGATCGACTTCCAACCCTGCGAGGTGACGTACCGCACCAACTCCAGCAGGTGCGGATAGATGAGGGGCTCTCCGCCCGCAATCGAGATGCCGTCGGTCTTGCGAAACTTCTTGATGTTCTCGAGATCGGAAATGACCTGCTCGAGCGGCTTGTGCCCGTCGGGGTCGTTCTCGCGATAACAACCGTCGCAGTAGATGTTGCACTTGGTCGTCGGCTCGAGCCAGGTGATGGCGTTGTCGGCGAGATTCCAGGGCAGTCGGTAGTAGGAGTTGAGTTCCAGAGGGCGGGTCGGCATGCTGCTCCTCCTCAGTGCCGTTCCGTTAGAGGTGATCCCGGCTGAACATATCGACTGCATCGGGAAAAATCGAATTCGATCCCCACTCCTACAGCTGGCTCTCGGCGACGACGCCAACGCTCAGCTCAGAGCCCTGACTGCCTCCAGTGTCCCTTTTCTCCCCACACCACCGACTCGCGAGCTGACGTGACCGTGAGTCACCGAAGCGCATCTCCAAAACGAAGTTTGTTCTCCCGCTACCCACTAGCGAACTAGCGCGGCACCAGCGCGACGACTCGGACCGGACCACCGCTGCCTCCCCCGATCTTCATCGGCAGGGCCAGCACCAGGCTGCCGGTAGCCGGCAGCTCGGAGAGATTGGTCAGGTTTTCGAGATTCGAAACACCCCGCGCCGCGCCAATTCGGTGAGCGATGAAATCCTTCGACTTGCCGTAGTCGATCGATGCCGTATCGATTCCGATCATCGCGACTCCGCGCACTTCGGTCAGCAAGCGCGTAGCCTCGGCCCCGTAACCCGGAAACTGGAGCTGGCTGGCATCGCCCGGTGTATCGTCACCCAGGTAGTCTCGCGCGTCCGGCCAGCGCCGACTCCAATCCGTGCGCACCAACACGATGGTCCCGGCGGCGATTTCGCCGTGCCGCTTTTCGAATGCGAGGATGTCGTCGGCGCTGACGCGGTAGTTCCGGTCTCTGGCCGCCTGCGCGCTCACGTCGATCAC
>JAFDBP010000101.1 GCA_019313245.1 Deltaproteobacteria bacterium | reverse complement strand
GTCCGGCGTTCCGACGTCGAGCGCCTCCTCGTCGAGCGTGCCCGCGCCGAGCGTCCCGTCATCGAGCGCTTCTTCGCCCAGTGCCCCCGCGTCGAGTACGGGCTCGTCGATGATCCCCTCGCCGAGTATCAGATCTTCGTCGGAAGCGCTCGGCGCCTTCGGCAATTTGTCGGGTCGAGCGAGGCTTTCGGCCGGGGCTTTCGGCTGTTCGGTCGTCTTCTTTTCGGCATCCGCCGAGACGACGCGATCCGTCCTGCCGGACTCGATGATGTTGTCGATGTCGCCTTCCGATAGACCTGCGGAGAGCGTGATGCGAGTGGAGGCCTGCTTGCCGGTCGAGAGGTCCTTCGCCTTCACATCCACGATGCCGTCGGCGTTGATCTCGAAGGTGATGTCGATCGAGACATCCCCGCGCCGCGCTTTCTCGAAACCCGAGAAGACGAACTGGCCGAGGAGTTCGTTCTCCTCGACGTTGCGGGATTCGCCCTGGTAGACGCGGATGTCCACCGATTCCTGGTAGTCCTTGAAGGTGGTGAATCTCCGGGTCTGCTCGATCGGCACGGGCGTGTTGCGTTCGATGACGGACTCGGCGAGACCGCCCGCGACGCCGATGCGCAGCGAGAGGGGCGTGACGTCGAGCAGGAATGCGTCGTCTTGTGCCGGGTTCACGAGCGACGCCGCGTGGATCGCGGCACCCATCGCGACCACCTCGTCCGGGTCGACCTCTGATTTGGGTTCCTGCTGGAAGTATTCGCCCACCGCATTTCGAATCAGCGGCAGTCGCGTGGGACCGCCGACGAGAATGACGCCGTCGAGATCGCGCGCGACCACGCCCGCTTGCGAGAGCGCCGCATCGCAGACGCCGAAGGTGCGCTGGATCAGGTCGCGAACCAGCTTCTCGTATTCGTCGATCGTGAGGGACCGCTCGATCGAAAGCGGCTGACCGTCGCTGCCGGCGATCACGTCCGGTATCCGGATCTCGACTTCGTCCTCCGTCGAGAGGGCCTTCTTGGCGCCCTCCGCCGCCACCTTGAGCTTTTCCAGCGCGAAGGGGTCGTTGCGCAGCTGGATGCTGTGTTTGCTGAGGAATTCATCCGCGAGCAGGTCGATCACGCGATCGTCGAAATCGTCTCCTCCGAGGAAGGTGTCGCCGCAGGTTGCGAGGACTTCGAATACGTCGTCGCCGATTTCGAGCACGGAGATATCGAAGGTGCCGCCGCCGAGGTCCCAGACCGCGACCCTTTGCGTGAGCCCGCGTCCGAAACCGTACGAGAGCGCGGCGGCAGTCGGCTCGTTGAGGATTCGCAGCACTTCGAGGCCCGCGATGCGCCCGGCATCCTTGGTCGCCTGGCGTTGATTGTCGTTGAAGTAGGCCGGCACCGTGATGACCGCCTTCGTGACGGGCTGCCCGATCTGCGCCTCGGCCACCGTCTTCATCTCTCGCAAGACCATCGCCGAGATTTCCGGGAGCGTGAACTGTTCGTCTCCGACCTCGATCACGACGCCGTGGTTCTCGCCCTCGGCGATCTTGTAGGAGCAGATCGACTGGGCCTTCTTGACTTCCTCGGAGCCGTAGAAGCGCCCGATCAGTCTCTTTGCGGACGCGATGGTCCGGGCGGGGTCGTGGACGAGGCCCGCGCGCGCGGCGTTGCCGACCGAGATCGACCCGCCCTCCTGGAAGAAGACGACGCTCGCGGTGGTCCGCTCGCCATAGGCGTTGGCGAGCACCTTCGTGGAGTCTCCCTCCCGGATCGCGACGCAGGAGTTACTCGTTCCAAGGTCGATTCCGATCGCGATTTCGGACATTTCAGATTCATCCCCGCTGCGGCGTGTGCATTGCCGCCCAACGCCAGGGCGGCGCGGCCGGGCACTGCCCACCGTGTCTGTATCGGTATCGGCAGAATTCGCCTTTGCTCAAGCGCTCCGCGTGGTTGTCGGGCCTGTTTTCGCCCCGCCGACGCTCGCGTTCCCCTGGGGGAATCGGCCACAGGCCCGGAGAATCCCAAAAAGCCTTGGAGTTCGGTAGCTTGGCCTCGATCGCGCCAAGTGCTAACAAGGCCGCCCGCGCGGAGAAATCATGTCCGGTCATTCGAAGTGGTCCACCATCAAACGCAAGAAGGGCGCCGCAGATGCCAAGCGCGGCAAGATCTTCACCAAATTGATCCGCGAGATCGCGACTGCGGCCCGCATGGGGGGCGGCGATCCCGACTCCAATCCGCGCCTCCGCCTCGCCTGTGACAAGGCGCGTTCGGCGAACATGCCCAAGGACAACATCGGGCGGGCGATCGCGAAGGGCACCGGTGCGGGGGAGGGCGACGCCTACGAAGAGGTGGTCTACGAGGGCTACGGCCCCGGGGGCGTCGCGGTCTTCATCGAGACGCTCACCGACAACAAGAACCGCACCGTCGGAGATGTGCGCCACATTCTCACCAAGCACGGGGGCAATCTCGGGGCGAGTGGCTGCGTCAGCTATCTATTCGAAAAGAGGGGTGTTCTGAGTTTCGATCGCGCGGGGATCGACGCGGACCGGCTGCTCGAGGTCGCCCTCGAAGCGGGTGCGGACGACGTCATCGAGGAGGACGGCCAGATCGATGTGGTCGTCTCGCCGGCCGGCTTCGAGAGGCTCAAGCGCGAGTTGCTGGCGGCCGGATTCGAGCCCGAGCAGGCGGGCATCGCAATGGAGCCGACCACCACGGTTGCGGTGGAGGGGAAGGAGGCCGAGTCGATGCTGAGCCTCGCGGACGCGCTCGACGACCTCGACGACGTGCAGCAGGTGTACGCGAATTTCGACATCTCCGATGAGGAGATGTCGCGCATTGCGGGGTAGAAGCGGGCCTCCGATCTGTCGATGCGCGCGCGGCTGCCGCGCTTGCTAGACTCGCGACCACCTCCCCTCCTCCGAGATTGAAGACACCGGGCGATCCCGCGGTTTCGCCGCTGGGTGCGTCGGTTGCGGACGAGAGGTTTCATGCGCATCCTCGGTATCGATCCGGGTTCGGTGGCCACTGGCTTTGGCGTCATCGACTCGAAGGCCGGCCGCTTGATCCACGTCGTCCACGGTACCCTCCGGCCGACGCCGCGCTCGTCGCCCGCCGAGCGACTCCACTACCTGCATCGAGCCATTGGTGAAGTCGTGCGCGATCACGCGCCCGACGCCGCGGTGGTCGAGCAGGTTTTCGTCTCTGCGAGCGCGCGTTCGGCGCTGGTGCTCGGTCAGGCTCGGGGGGTTGCGTTGGCCGCGGTGGGCGCGCAGGGCAAGGCGGTCGTCGAGTACTAGGCGTCGCGCATCAAGCTCGCCGTGACCGGAAACGGGCGGGCCGGCAAAGCCCAGGTGCAGAACATGGTGCGGAGGTTGCTCCAATTGGATCGTGCACCCGCGCGAGATGCCGCGGATGCACTCGCCGCCGCGATCTGCCACGCCAACGCGGGGAAGATCGGCGCGCTGACCCAGGCGGCGCGATTGCCCGCGAAACGCTCGACGTTGCGGGTGAGGCGGGCACCGTGATCGCGCGGCTGGAGGGCGTGCTGCGCGATGTCGCAGCGACCTGTGTCGTCGTCGACGTCGCCGGCGTCGGTTACGAGGTCAACATTCCGCTATCGACCTTCACCGAGCTTCCCGACGAGGGTGAACCGATTGCGCTGCGGATCTACACGCACGCGCGAGAGGGCGCGATCCAGTTGTTCGGATTTCTCACGGATAGCGAGCGCGCGGCATTTACCCTGTTGCTTCACGCGAATCGGGTCGGACCCAAGCTCGCCCAGACCGTGCTCTCGGGAATTTCGCCGGCCGAATTGTTCGAAGCCATTCAGCTGGGCAAGGTGGCGGTTCTGCGCGCAGCGCCCGGTATCGGGAGCAAGATGGCGGAGCGCATCCTGCTCGAGCTGCGCGATCGCACCGGCGAACTCGCGGCGTCGCTGGCCTCTGCCGGAGAATTGGAGCCGTCGCCGGAAGGCGACGATCCGTCGACGACCTCGCTCGGGCAGGCGTTGTCGGCGCTGCTGAATCTCGGCTATTCCAGGCAGCAGGCGGACCGCGCGCTGAACATGGCAGCGGAGGAGGAAGGGGATGACACGACCCTCGAGGGACTCGTTCGGGGCTCGTTGCGGGTGTTGATGAAATGACCCTCGCGCGTGAGGAGATCGGAACGCTTTCGCGCGACGCGCTGCCGGGCGAAGAGGCGCTCGAGGCCCGGCTCAGGCCGGCCACCCTCGAAGAAATGGTCGGCCAGAATCGGCTGCGCGAAAACCTCGCGGTCTTCATTCGCGCGGCGTGCGATCGCGGCGAAGCGCTCGACCACCTGCTCTTCCACGGCCCGCCGGGCCTCGGCAAGACCTCGCTCGCGCACGTCGTCGCCCACGAAATGGGCGCTTCGATCCGCGTGACGAGCGGACCCGCGATCGAGAGGCCCGGAGATCTGGCCGCGATGCTCTCGAATCTCCAGCCGGACGAGGTGTTGTTCATCGACGAGATTCACCGCATGTCCGCGTCGATCGAGGAGATCCTCTACCCGGCGATGGAGGATTTCAAACTCGACATCATGATCGGGCAGGGGGCGGGCGCGCAATCGATCCGCCTGGACCTGCCGCGCTTCACGCTGATCGGCGCGACCACCCGCGCGGGATTGCTGACCTCCCCGCTGCGGGATCGATTCGGTTGGTCGGCGCGCCTCGACTACTACCCGTCGGAAGACCTCGAGCGCATTCTCGCCCGCAGTGCGCGGGTCCTCGGCGTGGAGCTCGAGGCCGCGGCCGGCAGCGAGATCGCACGGCGTTCGCGCGGTACACCGAGGATCGCCAATCGGCTGTTGCGGCGGGTTCGCGATTTCTCCGAGGTCGCCAAGGGGCAGGGCAGCGCGATCGATCGCGCGCGCGCGCGCTTCGCACTCGAACGCCTCGACGTCGACGGCTCGGGTTTCGACGGCCTGGACCGGCTGCTGATCCTCACGCTGCTGGAGAAGTTCGACGGGGGGCCGGCCGGGATCGAGACCCTCGCGGCCGCTGTGGGCGAAGATCGCGGAACCCTCGAGGACGTCGTCGAGCCCTACCTGATCCACCGGGGCTTCCTGAGCCGTACCCCGCGCGGGCGGGTCGCCACGCGCCTCGCGAGGGAGTATTTCGAGATGCCCCTGCCCGATGGGGTCGACGGTCAGCAAAAGCTGCTCTGAAGCGATTCCGCGCAATTTCAGACCCCTGTCCAGTCCCAGAGTTCGGCCCTCCGCGCGCGTTCGCTGCGGCCCGGGCAATCGGCTAGCGAGACGCCGCCCAAAGGCCGTTGGCGGCCCTCCAGGGGATTACCCCTCAACGCAGTGTCTTCGCCGGCCGATACGTCCTTCGATCCGGTGCAGTCGTGCACCGCATCCCACTCATAGAGGTGAGGAGCGGCTGACGTGGGCGTATTGCTGATCGTAGGGCGAATTCTGACGATCGCCGGTGGGTTCGTTCTGTTCGCGTTCGGCGCAGCCGCTCTGGGCGTCGCCTATCTGCCGGAAAACGAAATCGCGCGCGTGGCCAGCCGGCTCGCGGTGGGCATCGGTGGCATCGCACTCAGCCCGTTTGCGGAAGACCCGCGCGAGGTGATGGCGGGCATCCAGGCGGGCTTTGCGATGCGCTTCCTCGCGGCGCCGGTGGGCCTGATCGCGTTCGTCGCGGCCCTGCTCCCGGGCAGTCCCAAGATTGCGGACGGCACGACCTCCGACGGCGGAACGCTTTCCCCGGAGACCGATGCGGGTGTGCTCCGCAAGAAGCGCAGGCACGCCTCGAGTCTCGCAAAACGAGAGGGAGCGCTCGCGGCGGCGGAATACTGCTTCGACAACGGTTTGATGCAAGATGCCGCGGACTACTTCATCGAAGCCGAGCAGTGGGTGCGCGCGGCCGAGATTCGCCACGACGAGGAGCGCTTCATCGAATCCGCAGAGCTCTACATGAAGGGCGAGCGGTTCGACGCGGCGGGTCGCATCTTCGCCCAACAAGAGGAGAACGCACGCGCCGGCGACGCCTACTACCGCGCGGGAAACCAGGGCATCGCCGCGGAGTTGTTCGAAAAGGCCGGGGAGCACCTCAAGGCCGCAAAGGCGTACGATGAGTCCGGCTACCCGCGTCAAGCCGCCCAGGCCTACGTCAAGTGCGGCAATTGGGACAAGGCGGCCGTCTGTCTCGAGCAGACCATCCTCGAAGAGACGACCGGTGGCCGCGGCGATGGTTTCAAGAACCCCGAGGTGCAGAAGCTCGTGCGGATGGCGGGCAACCTGTTCGAGCGAGCCGGTCAGCTGGAGCGCGCGGAGACCGTGCTCGAGCGCGGCGAGTGCTTCGCAGAGGCCGCAGAGATCGCGTTGCGCGGCAATCGGGACGAGAAGGCAGTCGAGCTCTTCCTGCGCGCGAAGGACGCTCCGCGCGCCGCCGACGTGATGACGCGGCTCGGACAAGAGGAAGAGGCCGCGCGGGTGCTCGCGGAATACCATCGGGACCTGGGCGACGATGAAGAAGCTGCGCGTTGCTTCGAAAAGGCCGGCGAGTTGCTCAACGCGGGTGACACCTACCGGATGCTCGAGCAATACGAGAAGGCGGGCGAGTGCTACGAGCGCTTCGGAGACGCCGCGCAGGCCGCCGAGATGTTTTCGATGGCGGGCGATCGCGCGCGCGCGGCGGCGTGCTACGAGCAGGCGGGCCTCTACTCCGAGGCCGCGGAATGCGCTTCCGATGCCGGTGACGAAAGCAAACGGGCCGAGTTGCTCGCCCAGGCGGGCAATCATCTCAAGGCCGGCGCGATCCACCTGAAGGCGAAGCGGATCGACGAGGCGATCGAGGTACTGCAGCAAATCCCGTCGGATCACCCCGACTTCGCCGCCGCGTCGGCAAAACTCGGCGAGATCTTCCTCAAGCGCGGCAAGCACACACTGGCGATCGTGAAATTGCGCCACGCGACGGACAACGTCGAGATCACACAGCGCAACGCGCCGGCCTTCTACTACCTCGCAGTGGCGCTCGACGCCAATGGGGATCTCGCCGAGGCGGATGCGATCTTCGAGCGGATTCTCTCGTTCGACTACGGCTTCAGGGATGTTCAGGAGCGCCTGGAGCGAACGCGCGCGAATCTCGCGAAACAAGGCGCCGAATCCAAGGTCACCGAATCGCCGCCGATGACCAAGACGGCCGAGCAGGGCCGCTACAAGATTCTCGGAAAGCTCGGAAAGGGCGGGATGGGAATCGTCTACAAGGCGACCGACACCGTGCTGGATCGAACCGTGGCCTTCAAGGTGTTGCCCGATTCGCTTCGGGAAAATCCCCAGGCGCTGAAGAACTTCCTGCGCGAGGCCAAGAGCGCCGCCAAGCTCAACCACCCGGGCATCGTCACCGTCTACGATGCCGGCGAGCAGGATGGCGTGTTCTACATCGCGATGGAGTACGTCGACGGCAATACGCTCAAGGAAATCATCAAGCACCGCGGCAAGATTTCGCCCGGAGGGATCGTGCACGTGCTCACGCAGATGTGCGAGGCCCTGGCCTACGCGCACGAGCAGAAGGTCGTCCACCGCGACATCAAGACCGCAAACACGATGTGGACCCGCGACCGGAAGGCGAAGATCATGGACTTCGGGCTCGCGAAGGTGATCGAAGAAGTCCGCAATCACACGACCGTCGTGTCCGGAACGCCCTATTACATGAGTCCGGAGCAGACGCTCGGAAAGAACGTCGACCACCGAACCGACATCTACTCACTCGGCGTCTCGGTGTTCGAACTCGCCACCGGAACGCTGCCT
>JAFDBP010000100.1 GCA_019313245.1 Deltaproteobacteria bacterium | reverse complement strand
GAGGGTCGGGAACCCGCCGCCGCGCATCGCAGAGGCACCGTCGGGGATGCTCAACGCGATCAGCCTGGAAAACGTCGGCGTCGAGGCGTTCATTCGCGAAAAGCTTCCCGCGATCCCGGAGGGGGTCACGGTGATTGCCAGCGCGTTCGAGACCGACATCGACCGTTACGCAGAAGTGTGCAAGAGGCTCTCGGGGGCTCCGCGAATCGCCGGCCTCGAGATCAATGCGTCGTGTCCGCACGTGAAGAGCGGGGGAATCGAATTCGGCCAGGATCCGGCCGTGCTCGCCCAGCTCGTGCGGGCCACCCGCCAGGCGACGAGCCTGCCGCTGTTGGTGAAGCTCTCGCCCAACGTGACCCACATCGCCGAGATGGCCCGGGTCTGCGAGGGGGAAGGGGCCAGCGGGATCTCGTTGATCAACGCCGTGCAAGCCCTCGAGGTGGATCCGGAGACCCGCAGGCCACTACTCGCGAACGGGCTCGGCGGGCTCTCCGGTCCCGCAATCCGGCCGATCGCGCTGCGGATGGTCTGGCAGGCTTCGCAGGCCGTTTCGATCCCGATCTGCGGGATCGGCGGGATCGCCTCCGCCGCCGACGCGGTGAAATTTCTGCTCTGCGGCGCGACGGCGATCCAGGTGGGCACCAGCAACTACCTGCAGCCCTCGATCGCGGCGGACGTGGCGGATGGGCTCGTGGACTACGCGCGGCGCCACGGGATTTCGCGGATCCGGGATCTGGTGGGCGCGTTGGAGTTTCCGGGCCGCTGAAGAGCCGATTGCCCCGATTGTAGTATTTGGTTACGTTACGCGGGCTTACGCGAGCAGCGGTAGGTTGTGTTGCCCCCGTCCGAGCGCTGTCAGAAGATGGCCTGGGCTCCGCTCGGTAGGTGGGGTGCGGGACGCCGAGCGATCGGCTGGCCGACGCCCCGGGCAGGTGTGTCGCGAGTAGGTGCGTCGTCGAAAGTGGGCTGTAGGTCCGCTTTTTTTGTTTGTGGGAACGGTGAGTGTGTATCGGGACATCCCGGAGGATTTGCGAGCGTTGATCGAACCGATCGTCGATGAGGCGGGCTTCGAACTCGTGGACGCTCAGTTGGCGCGCGGTGGCAAGCAGTGGGTGCTGAGGGTCACGATCGACACGCCCGAAGGGGACGGTCGGGTGCCCGTAGACGGATGTGCGGCGGTTTCTCGGGAACTCGGCTCTCAACTCGACGTCGCGGATGCGATCCAATCCGCGTATCGACTGGAGGTGTCATCGCCCGGACTCAATCGCCCGCTCACGCGGGAAAAGGACTTTGCATCCGCCTGCGGGAGCGAAGTGCAGATCGAGACCCGCAAGCCGATTTCGGGGCGACGGCGCTTTCGCGGTGTTCTGGTTCGGTTCGAAGAAAATGTTGCCGCGATCGAAGTGGACGGAAACGAGGTGGAGATCTCCTTCGCGGAAGTGTCGAAGGCAAAGACGGTTTACCAGTTCAGTCGCACCGACTTCGTCGGGCAGGCCGGCTGAAGCCGGGAACCAAGGGGTTGAATGAATGGCAGAAGGACTCGGCCTGAAGCGAGAGATCGATCAGATCGCCAGGGACAAGGGGATCAACGCGGACGAGATCATCGGCGCGCTCGAAGAGGCGATGAAGCAGGCCGCCCGGCGCGAGCACGGCCAGGAGATCGAGATCGACGCCAAATACAACGAGGATCTGGGAGAAGTCGAACTCTTCGAGTTCCGCGAAGTCGTCGAGAACGTGAGCGACGAACACACGCAGATCGGCCTCTCCGCCGCTCGCGAGTTCGATCCCCAGGCTGAAGTCGGTGACGAGATCGGCGTCAAGATGGACACGACCGGCTTCGGGCGGATTCTCGCGCAGACCGCGAAGCAGGTGATCATCCAGCGCATTCGGGAAGCCGAGCGCGAGAACGTCTACGAGGAGTACAAGGACCGCAAGGGCGAGGTCGTCAACGGGATCGTTCGGCGCTTCGAAAAGGGCTCGATCATCGTCGATCTCGGCCGGACCGAAGCGGTGCTGCCGCTCAAGGAGCAGGTTCCGCGCGAAAACTACCGGCCCAACGATCGGCTGCGCGCCTACGTGATCGATGTCAACAAGGCCGCGAAGGGATCGCAGATCATCCTCTCTCGAACCTGCATCGAACTGCTCACGAAATTGTTCGAGCAGGAAGTGCCCGAGATGTACGAGGGGATCGTGCGGATCGAGTCCGCTGCGCGAGAGCCCGGCGGTCGCTCGAAGATTGCCGTCGTATCCCGGGACAGCGACGTCGATCCGGTCGGCGCCTGCGTGGGGATGAAGGGCAGTCGCGTTCAATCCGTGGTCCAGGAACTTCGCGGCGAGCGGATCGACATCGTTCCGTGGAGCCCCGACCCGGCGCGTTACGTGTGCTCGGCGCTCTCGCCCGCCCAGGTTTCGAAAGTGATCATCGACGATGCGGAGCGCTCGATGGACGTGATCGTTCCGGATGATCAGCTCTCGCTCGCGATCGGCCGGAAGGGGCAGAACGTGCGCCTCGCGGTCCAGCTCACCGGGTGGCGGATCGACATCAAGAGCGAATCGAAGATGCGCGAACTCGCGCAGTGGTTGTCGGAGGCGGTATCGGTCGTCGAGGGATGTGGCGATCCCGAAGCCGAGTTGTTGCTCCAGCAGGGAATTACCTCGCTCGAAGATCTCAGCACCTGCGATCCGTTGCTGCTCAGCTCGCTACCGGGGATCGACGACGCAGGCGCCGCGGCGATTCGGGAGCGCGCCGCGGAACTCGCAGTGCGCAAGGCCGAAGAAGAGGCCGCGCGCCTGGAAGAAGAGCGCCTGGAGGCGATTCGGCTCGCCGAAGAGGCCGCCGCGGCGGCGGCTGCCGCAAGCGAAGAGGCCGCGGCGGGCGAGGCTGGCGAAGCCGAGGGCGCGGAGGCGGAGAGCGCCGATGCCGACAAATCGACCGGCGCGGATGTCGCGTCGGAGCCTGCCGCCGCAGGAGAAGTCGATGCGACGGTGAGTTCGACCACCTGAGACTAGAATGAGCGGATCCGCTTCGGCCGACGCGGTCGTCGAAGGAGCCGGTAAGGAACAGATGGCGAAGATCAGGGCGTACAAATTGGCCGAGGAACTCGGACTCGAGAAGTCCGACCTCGTCGAAAAGGCTGAGGGTCTCGGCGTCGTGCTCAAGAGCGCGATGGCGACGGTCGGCGAAGAGGATGCAGAACTCCTCCGCAAGAAGCTCGGCAGCCGGAAGTCCAAGAAGCTCGTCACGGAGTCGCGGGTCGAGGCGAAGGGCGGTGCGATCATCCGGCGCCGCAAGCGCGCAGCACCGGAACCGCCGCCGCCCGAGCCGGAGCCCGAGGAGGTGGCGCCGCCCGTCGTGGAACCCGAGCCCGCGGTTGCCGAGGCGGTTCCCGAAGAGGCGCCCCCCGCCGAGCCCGCAGTCGAGGAGCCGCCCGCAGAATCCCCGGTCGATCTGCCGACCCCCGAGCCGATCGCGGCCGAAGCCGCTCCCGAAGTCCCCGCCGAGGCCCCCGCCGCTCCGAGTCCCGTGGCGCGGGAGAAGGAGCGTCCCGCCGTCGAGGCGCCCGACTCGAAGTCCGGTCGGCAGCGAAAGCTCGTGCGCGAGGTCGTCAACCTCAAGGAGCAGGAGCAGCTGGCCCGTCAGGCGATCGGACATACGCGGGTAAGGCGCCAGGTTCAAATCGATCCGCGGACGGCGACTTCACCTCGCCGCAAGCGTCGCGACGCGTTGGCACCCAAGAGGGCCGCGAAGGCGACGCCCAAGGAATCCACCCGGGTCGTTCGCATCGAGAAGACCGTGTCGGTGGGCGAACTCGCGCGGCTTCTGGGCGTCAAGGCTCCCGAAGTCCAGCGCAAGCTGATGGCCCTCGGAACGATGGTCTCGATCAACCAGGAGATCGACCTCGACACCGCAAAGGCCGTCGCTGCCGAGTTCAACCACGAAGTCGAAGACGTGGGCTTCCGCGAGGAGCAGTATCTCGAGGATACGTCGGCCGACGCGGGCAAAATGCAGCCGCGCCCCCCCGTGATTACGGTGATGGGGCACGTCGACCACGGCAAGACGACGCTGCTCGATGCGCTTCGAGAGACGAATGTCGTCGAAGGAGAGGCCGGCGGCATCACCCAGCACATCGGTGCGTATCAAGTCGAGGTGGGTGGTAAGAAGCTCACATTCATCGATACGCCGGGCCACGCGGCATTTACCGACATGCGCGCCCGCGGTGCTCAGGTGACCGATATCGTGATCATCGTGATCGCTGCCACCGAGGGCATCATGCCGCAGACCATCGAGGCGATCGAGCACTCGAAAGCGGCCGGTGTTTCGATCGTCGTCGCCGTCAACAAGTGCGATCTGCCGGGCGCCAACCCGCAAGCTGCGCGCCAGCGATTGATGGAGTACGGCCTCGTTCCCGAAGAATTTGGCGGCGACACCATCTGTGTCGACATCTCTGCGAAGAAGAAGACGGGCCTCGACAAGCTGCTGGAGATGGTGAATCTCCAGGCCGAAGTCCTCGAACTCGAAGCGGACCCCAAGCGGCGCGCGGTGGGCATCGTGCTCGAATCGCAGCTCGACACGGGGCGCGGCCCCGTTGCGACCGTTCTCGTGCAGCAGGGCACCTTGAAGACCGGCGAGACCTTCGTGGTCGGAACCTGTACGGGCCGGGTGCGGGCGCTCGAAGACGAGCGCGGCAAGCGGGTCAAGTCGGCCGGACCGTCGATGCCGGTGCGGGTGATCGGCCTGTCGGGCGTACCGGAGGCGGGCCAGATCCTCAACGTCGTCGAGAGCGAGCGGGCCGCCAGGGAGATCATCGAGAACCGGGTCAACGAGCAGCGCCGGCGCCCCGATGTCCCGAAGCCGTCTTTCACGCTCGACGAATTCTTCGAGCGGATGGATGGAGGAGGCGTCAAGGAACTCCCGGTCGTCATCAAGGGCGACGTCCACGGTTCGGTGGAGGCGCTGCGAGACGCACTGCTCAAGCTCTCTACGGACTCCGTCAAGGTCAATGTGATCCTGTCCGGTGTCGGAGCCATCACGAAGGACGACGTGATGCTCTCGAAGGCGAGCAGCGCGATCATCCTCGGTTTTCACGTGCGCCCCGACCCTCTCGGGCGGAAGGCCGCGGAGGAGCACGGCGTCGACATTCGGGTCTACAAGGTCATCTACGAGATCATCGACGAAGTGAAGCAGGCCATGGCCGGGCTGCTTCCTCCGACCATCGAGGAGAAGGCGGGAGGTCGCGCCGAGGTTCGCGAACTCTTCACGGTGCCGAAGGTCGGGAGGATTGCCGGCTCCATGGTCGCGGAGGGTACGATTCGGCGAGGCGCCACCTGTCGCCTGATTCGCGACGGAGTTCAGATCTACGAGGGCAAGGTCGGCTCCCTCAAGCGATTCAAGGACGACGCACGCGAAGTCAACTCGGGCTTCGAATGCGGCATCGGTATCGAAGGCTACAACGATATCAAGGTCGGTGACGTGATCGAAACATTCAGCATCGAGGAGAAGCCCGCGACGCTCGAATGATCGTCGGGGCCGCAATCGTCGAGATCCGGATCTACGGATCGCATTCGCTGAAGCAGAGACGAGGCGTAGTGCGCTCGATCGCTCAGCGCGTGCGCAACCGCTACAACCTCTCGGTCGCGGAAGTCGGCGGACAGGAAACCTGGCAGCGCGCTGAAATTGGAATCTGCGGCGCCGGCTCGGATCGACAGCACGTCCGGTCGCAGATCGAGAGCGCGGTCGCGTTCATCGAGGAGCTGCACCTCGCAGAAATCGTCGCGGTGGACATCGAGATGCTGGACCTCCCATACCAGAGCACAGACTGGACCGATGAGGACGAATCGGTCGAGACCGAGGAATGAACGTTGTCACGTCGAACGGAGAGAATCGCGGAGCAGCTCCGCTCGGAGATCGCTCGGGTCTTGCGCGAGGAGGCGACCGATCCGCGCACCCGGCTCGTCACGCTGACTCGCGTGGACGTCGCTCCGGATTTGAGCAGCGCCCTGGTGTTCTGGAGCGCCCTCGACGTCCGAGACGGAGATTCTGCCGAGGATAAGCAGCACGCGCTCGAGAGCGCCGCAGCCTTCGTGCGTCGGCACCTGGCGCATTCACTGTCCCTCCGACGCGTGCCCGCGCTGCATTTCCGCTACGACCCGTCGCTGGTTCTCGGAGACCAGACCCTTTCCCTGTTGAGATCACTGGCCAATGACGAAGAGGAGTAGACGCGCGCTCGAAAAACCCGGTCCTGCGGGTTTTCTGCTCGTCGACAAACCGTCCGGCTGGACGTCGCACGACGTGGTCGACGCGGCCCGGGGTTGGTTCGGAACCCGGCGCGTCGGACACCTGGGAACGCTCGACCCGCTGGCCACCGGTGTATTGCCGCTCGCGATTCGGGCGGCGACGAAGCTCGTCCCGTACGTGACCGACAACCGCAAATCCTATGTCGGCTCGATCGAGTTCGGGGTCGAGACCGATACCCTCGACGCAGAGGGGCAGGTGCTTAGCAGGCACGAGGGCGCGCTGCCCGAACGAGCTGCGATCGAGCGCGCGCTGGCCGGCTTTCTCGGCGAAATCGAGCAGGTGCCGCCGATGTACAGCGCGGTCAAGCGCGCGGGCGTGCCCCTGCACAAGCTCGCGCGCGCGGGGAAACAGGTCGAGCGCGCCCCCAAGAAGGTGCGCATCGATCGCGTCGAGTTGATTTCCTATCGGGCTCCGATCGCGGAGCTCGAGGTCGACTGTTCGCCGGGAACCTACGTGCGGACCCTGGCAGACGATCTCGGCAGGCTGCTGGGCTGCGGCGCCCATCTGCGCAATCTCCGCCGCCGCCGCAGCGGGCCGTTCGCGCTCGACGCGGCGCTGCCCCCGGACCAGCTGGCCGAAGCGGCCGAGGCCGGCAAGATCGAGCGGTATCTGGTCCCCGCAGCCGATGTCCTGGGCCTCGAGGTCGTCCAGCTGGGGCCGGAAGAGGCCCGCCGGGTCGAGCACGGCGGCGAGGTGGGCGCTCCCGCGCGGCTGGTCGCCGGGGCGCGCGTCGCGGCGCTAAAGCCCGGCGGAGACCTCCTCGCGGTGATGGAGGTGATGCCCGGGCGCCGCCTCAAGCCCCTCCGGGTGCTCCAGTCGGTTGCCCCGGCCGGTTGACCCTGTACACTACGGCGCCGAAGGCTCTTGGGCCGGTTCGGCTCAGCTGTCCGCCCATACGATTTTTCAGGAGAGCAAACGGTTGATTTCCAAAGCATTGAAGGCCAGCACGATTTCGGCCCACCAGGCCCACGACAAGGACACGGGCACGCCCGAAGTCCAGGTCGCCCTCCTCACGGAGCGGATCAACGGGCTCTCCGAGCACTTCAAGACGCACAAAAAGGACCACCACTCACGCCGTGGATTGCTCAAACTGGTGAGCCAGCGGCGGCGAATGCTCGATTACCTGAGGAGAAGCGGCCCCGACCGCTACCAGGCGCTGATCAAGAGCCTGGGTCTGCGTCGCTAAGCTCCGGCCGCCACCGATGCGGTACGCTCATCGGTGCCAATCAAACTGAGCGGCGCGCTGACGTGCGCTGCGTACGGAGTGCGGAAGTCCGTCATACGCGAAGCCCCCGGGACTTTGCGCATCACAGATTCCGCATTCCATCGCATTTCACGTCTCATCCTCCTGCGCTGCTCTGCAAACCCGGCTCGACGAACATGGATCGGGCCGAAACGGAGACGTGTAGAAAATGGCAAATTATTGGTTCAAACCTGAGACGGTCACGCTGGAACTCGGTGGCCGGCCCCTGACGATCGAGACGGGACGTCTCGCCAAGCAAGCCGCCGGCGCGTGCCTGGTCACCTACGGCGAAACCGTCGTGTTGGTCACCGTGGTGCACGGCAAGCCGCGCGAGGGCATCGACTTCTTCCCGCTGACGGTCGACTTCGTCGAGAAGACTTCCGCGGCGGGCAAGATTCCCGGTGGTTTCTTCAAGCGCGAGGCGCGTTTGTCGGACCGCGAAGTGCTGGTCTGTCGGTTCATCGACCGGGCGATTCGACCTCTCTTCCCCAACGGCTACAACGACGACACGATGGTCATGGCGACCGTGCTGTCTGCAGACAGTGAGAACGCGCCGGACATTCCCGCATTCATCGGTGCGTCGGCTGCTCTGACCATCTCGGAAATTCCCTTTCTCGGGCCGATCGCCGCAGTTCGCGTCGGTCGGGTCGATGGAGAATTCATCACCAACCCGACGACCGAGCAGGCCGAGGCCTCCGACATGGATTTCGTGGTCGGCGGCAGTCGCGATGCGCTCGTGATGGTCGAGGGCGGTGCCGACGAGGCCAACGAGGACGATGTCCTCGGAGCGCTTCAGTTCGCCCACCGCGAGTTGATCCGGGTGATCGAGGTTCAAGACGAGCTGCGACGCCTGATCGGAAAACCGAAGATGGAGCTGTCGGCGCCGCGGGATCGCGGCGCGCTCGAGCAGGAGATCCGCAGCAAGGTGGGATCCCGCCTCGAAGCGGCCACGCAGATCAAAGACAAGAAGGAGCGCACCGACGCGATCGATGAGGTCGAAGGCGAGATCCGCGACGGCTACATCGCCGCATTCCGCAGCGAGAAGGTCGCGTTCGACAGCCTCGAGGCGGTCGATGCGCGGCGCAATGCAGAGCGCCAACTCGGAGCCGACGTCAAGGAGATCCTTCACGACCTGCGGGCCGAGACCGTTCGCAATCGGGTTCTCGATACCGGAGAGCGAATCGACGGGCGGGGAACTTCGGATATCCGCCAGATCGCCTGTGAGCTCCGGGTCGTGCCGCGCCCGCACGGTGTGGCGATGTTCACGCGCGGCGAGACCCAGGCGCTCGTGACCACCACACTCGGCGGGAAATTCGACGCGCAGACGATCGATTCGCTCACCGATCGCTTCACGAAATCCTTCTATCTCCACTACAACTTCCCGGGCTACTCGACCGGCGAACCGCGCCCCAACCGGGGGCCGGGCCGCCGAGAGGTGGGCCACGGCAACCTCGCGGAGCGCGCCATCAAGAGCGTGCTGCCGGACCCCGACGATTTCCCCTACACGATCCGGATCGTGTCGGAGACGCTCGAGTCGAACGGCTCCTCGTCGATGGCCGCGATCTGCGGCGGCACGCTTTCGCTGATGGACGCCGGCGTTCCGATCAAGGCACCCGTCGCGGGCATCGCGATGGGACTGATCACGGACGGCAGTCGGGTGGCGATTCTGTCGGACATCCTCGGAGACGAGGATCACCTGGGCGACATGGACTTCAAGGTCGCGGGCACCGCCGAAGGAATTACGGCTCTGCAGATGGACATCAAGATCGAGAGCGTCGACTGGGACGTGATGAAGCGCGCGCTCGCACAGGCGCGCGAGGGCCGTCTGCACATTCTCGATTGCATGGAGCGAGAGACTGCGGCCGAGCTTCCCGCCTTCGCTTCGCGCGGGGAACTCTCGCGCTACGCGCCGCGGGTCAGCACGGTCATCGTCAAGCCCGACCGGATTCGCGATGTCATCGGGCCAGGCGGCAAGGTGATCCGCGCCATCCAGGAGACCACGGGCACGAAGGTCGACATCGACGACAACGGCGTCGTGACGATCTTCTCGCCGGATGCGGACGCGCTCGAGCAGGCGCGCTCGATGGTCGAGGAGCTGACCCAGGAGGCGGAACTCGATCGGATCTATCTGGGCAAGGTCAAGCGCATTACGGATTTCGGTGCCTTCGTCGAGATCTTCCCCGGCACCGATGGTCTGATTCACATCAGCCACCTCGCCGAAGGTCGGGTCGACAAGGTCACCGACGTGCTGTCCGAGGGCGACGAAGTCCTCGCCAAGTGCATCGATATCGACCCCACCGGACGGATTCGCCTTTCGCGCAAGGAGGCGTTGGCGGACGCGGCGGCAGAAGCGTAGGAGGCGCCAATGGGCGCCGGTTCGACCCCGGTTCGAATCGAGATTGCGCGGCTGCCCGCCGCCGAGGGGCTGCCCCTGCCGGCGCGCGCGACCTCGGGTTCCGCGGGGTACGATCTGTTCGCGGCCGTCCAGCAGGACCTGGTGTTGGCGCCCGGCGACCGGGCGCTGGTTCCGACCGGTTACCAGATCGCAATCCCACCGGGCTACGAGGGACAGATCCGGCCGCGCAGTGGTCTGGCGCTCTCGCACGGCATCCTGCTGCCAAACGCCCCCGGTACCATCGACTCGGACTACCGCGGCGAATTGCGGGTGATCCTGCTGAACGCGGGTGAGAAGTCCTACTCGGTGCGCCGCGGCGATCGGATCGCGCAGCTCGTGATCGCTCCCGTGGTCGAGGCCGAGTTTTCGGAGTGCGATCAGCTCGAATCGACGGATCGCGGCGAGGGTGGTTTCGGTCACAGCGGCCGCGACGCGAAGGGGGCCGGATCATGAGCGACCCGAAGCAACCCGCGCAGCCGGTTCGCCCGCAGCCGGCGACGCAGACCGCGCGCAAGAAGCGCCAGTCCAACAGCGACCTGCCGGGCCGGCTCGTGACGGCGGCCATCCTGGTCCCGATCGCCTGCTACGTGGTCGTCGAGGGCGGTCTGTGGCTGCTGGCGGTGGTCGTGGCGTTGGTCCTGCTCGGCCAGCGCGAGTTCTACCGATTGATCGAGGGCAAGGGCGCGCATCCGCAATTCGGCTTCGGCCTGTCGGCGGGAGCGGCGCTCTGCCTCGTCCAGTATCTGGGAACCGACTACCAGGCGAATCTGCTGATGACCGCCACGCTGCTGGTCGTGCTGGTCGGGCAGCTCGGCAAGGCGGCCATCACGGAGGCGTTGGCGAGTGTTTCGGGCACGTTCTTCGGCGTGTTCTACGTCGGCTGGTTGCTGAGCCACGCGATGCCGCTGCGCGACTTCTACGGCGCCGTCACCTCCCGCTACGGCGAAGCGATGGCCGCGTTGGTCGGAGTCTCGCCCGATTGCGGCATCTTCCTGGTGTTCTTCACGCTGTTCGTCGTGGTCTGGTGCGACGCCGGCGCGTATTTCGGGGGCCGCGCCTACGGGCGGCGCAAGCTCGCGCCCGCGATCAGCCCGGGCAAGAGCGTCGAGGGCGCGGTCTTCGGAGTGATCGGCGGTGTGCTGGGTGCGATCGTCTGCAAGGCCGGCTTCGATCTGTTCTGGCCCGGCCTGTCCGCCTTTCTCTCCTGGTACGCGGTCGGCGTGCTAGCCTTGCTGCTGTCCGCGGCGGGGATCGTCGGGGATCTGATCGAGTCGCTCCTCAAGCGCGATGCCGAAGTCAAGGACGCGGGGCATCTGCTGCCGGGCACCGGCGGCGTCTTGGATCGGATCGACTCGTTCCTGCTCGCAATCCCCGTGATGTATTACGCAATGCTCTTCTACACTTTCTTGAAGGTGAGTTAAGCCGTGATCGAGCGATATACCCGCCCTGAAATGAAGGAGATCTGGACCGACGAGGGCAAGTACCGCCGTTGGTTGCAGGTCGAAGTCGCAGTCTGCGAGGTCCAGGCCGAGCGCGGTCTGATCCCGCGAGAAGCCGTCGAAGCCATCGCGAGCAAGGCGTCCTTCGACATCGCGCGGATCGACGAAATCGAACGCGAGGTGCGCCACGACGTGATCGCCTTCCTGACGGCCGTCGGCGAGAAGATCGGCCCCGAATCGCGTTGGGTCCACTTCGGCATGACGTCGAGCGACGTGATCGATACCGGGATGGCGTTGCAGATTCGCGACGCGGGGAAATTGCTGCTGGCCGGTGTCGATCGGTTCTGCGAGGTCTTGCGCGCCCGCGCGCAAGAGTTCCGCCACACGCCCTGCGTGGGCCGGACGCACGGCATCCACGCGGAGCCCATGACCTTCGGCCTCAAGCTCCTGGTCTATTACTCGGAGATGTGTCGAAACCGCGCGCGCCTGAAGGCCGCACTCGCAGAAGCGGCCGTCGGCAAGATTTCGGGCGCCGTCGGCACCTTCGCCCATCTGCCGCCCGAGATCGAAGAGGACGTCTGCGCGCGTCTCGAGATCGGTTTCGAGCCGGCGGCGACCCAGATCGTTCAGCGCGATCGGCACGCGGGGTTGATCTGTGTGCTCGCGCTGATCGCTTCCACGCTGGAAAAGATTGCGGTCGAATTCAGACACCTCGCCCGCACGGAAGTTCGCGAGGTGGAAGAGGAGTTTGGCGCCAAGCAGAAGGGATCTTCTGCGATGCCCCACAAGCGAAACCCCTGGCGATTCGAAAATGTCACGGGTCTCGCCCGGGTGATGCGCGGCTATGCGGCGGCCGCGCTGGAAAACTGCGCGCTCTGGCACGAGCGCGATATCAGCAACTCGTCCGTCGAGCGCATGGTTTTTCCCGATTCGACGGCGACGCTCGACTTCATGTTGACCCGCCTCGCCGGCCTGGTGGAAACGGCCGTCGTCAACGAGGCGCAGATGCGCGCGAACCTCGACTTGACTCGCGGGCTCGCCTTCAGCGGGACGCTGCTGCTCGAACTCACCGAGAAGGGCCTGTCTCGCGAAGCCGCCTACGCGTTGGTGCAGCGACACGCGATGGATACCTGGGACAAGGGCGGCGAGTACCGCGATCGCATCCTCAGCGACCCGGCGATTACCGAAAAGCTCTCCAAAGAGGAGATCGATCGCGCATTCAGTCTCGAACAATCACTGCGACACATCGATGCGATATTCGAGCGGACGCTCGCGTGCTGTGACGAGCTGTCTTCCGGGAGGTCCGGTTCGTGAAGGCACTCGTCCACGTCACGCTCAAACCCGATGTGCTCGATCCCCAGGGCAAGGCGATCCAGAAGGCGAGCGTTTCGCTGGGCTACGCGGCGATCCAGAGCGTGCGTCAGGGGAAGCTCTTCGAGGTGGAACTCGACGCGCCCGATGCGGCGGCCGCACAGGCGTTGCTGGTCGAGCTCTGCAAGAAGCTCCTCGCCAATCCCGTGATCGAAGACTTCGAGATCGTCAACGTCGAATAGCGCTGGGAGCGCGATCCCGATCTGGGATCGGGCGACGCCGCAAAGGGAAGCCGCAGGCTTCCCCGGCTAATCGCCCGCGCTCACCTCGGATTCCCCGTCGGCTGCGCGCAGAGTTCCCCGCTGCATGAAGTCGCGCACGAATTCGTGCGCGATGATGACCCAGAGAAAGAACGGCGCGGCGTCCAGCATCAGCCGGACCATTTGAGGCAAGATCTGCGTCCGGGGATCGGCGGTGAGATTGACCGCGATGTGCATCGCGAAGAGGAGCGCCAGGCCGATTGCGAGCCCGCCGAGACGCCGCCGCCTGCTCAGGTTCGGAGTCAATACCATCAGGGTCAGGAACGGAATCAAGTTGATGTATCGGATGCGCGACGTGGCCTCGACACCTTCGAGACCCAGCCAGGCGTAGACCGCTTCGGCGACCGGACTGTAGAGCGCGTGGTAATACCTCCAGCCCCCGATGTGCCAGAGCCAGACGATCGGCGCCGTCAGGCAGAAGAACTTAATCAGAAATCGCAGTGCCGGTTTCATCGCGCACGACCAGGTAGACCCAGAGCATCCAGACCGATGCGATCATCAAGATCAGTGTGCCCTGCCAGAAATACAGGTGAAAGAATTCGAAGCTCGACTGGGCGTAGCGGCCCACGACCAGGAGACAGAGGATCCGCAGCACGTTGAATGCGTAGATGGCGGGGATGCCGAAGAGCAGCCCCAATCCCTTCTTGCGCCAGGTGGTGGGGAAGGCGAGCACGCAAGCCACGTAGATCGCAATTTCGAAGAGCCCCGTGCATTCTCCGATGATCCGAACGCCAAACGCGCCGAAATGCACCACCGTGTCGTTGAGCGACGCCTGATCGGTGAACAGGGCGAGCACCGCGTATTCGATCGCAGCCGTCGCCTCGACCATGAATCGCATGACCCCCGGAAAGGCCTGAGTGGCCATTGGCAGCAGGATCCCGACCGCCGCCAGATAGAGGGCGAAGAGGATGAGAAAGCGCCACGTCGGGTCCGCGAGCGAGCGCCGCGTCCAGGCCAGGAATCCGGTCAGCACGGGCCCATCATAACATCACCCCTCCCGCCGGTCTTTGATTTGGCCAGAGCCCTCATTATGCTCTCGGCCATGGGATTCGAAATCAGCGGCAAGCTCCACTCAATCAGAGATGCGCAGCAGGTGACCGAACGCTTTCGGAAGCGCGAATTCGTGCTCGAGCTCGTGGAGAACTCCCGTTACCCACAGTTCGTGCAGTTCCAGCTGACCGGCGACCGCTGCGAGCGCATCGACGACTTCGCGGTCGGGGACGAAGTGCGGGTGGAGTTCAGCCTGCGAGGACGGGAATGGAAGAGCCCGAAGGGCGAGGTGAAGTACTTCAACAGCCTCGATGTGTGGAACATCGAGCGCGCGAGCGGTGACAAATCGCGGATGGATGAGCCGCCGCTTCCCCAGGGCCCACCGCCTGGAATGGACGACGAGATCGCCTTCTAGCGGTTGACTCGGCGTTCGCTGGGTTCGCCCTTTCGAAGCCCCGGCTGACGGCGATGGATCGCGAAGCGCCTTCGGTGACCGGTGTGAGGCGCCAGCGCCGCTCGCATTCTCGCAGGGGGCGAGCATTCGTTGCGCATCGATGAGGAGGAATCATGTCTGAAGGATCTGTAGATCGCTCGGCAGAGCACGCGCAATTGTGTAGTGAACTCACGAGCGAAGTAGCGAGGGTTCTCGTTGGCCAGGACGCCATGGTCTCGCGCCTGCTGATCGGCCTGTTCACCGGCGGTCACGTGCTGCTCGAGGGCGTGCCGGGGCTCGCGAAGACCCTGACGGTTCGCGCGCTCGCCCAGGCAATCGATACCGGTTTCTCCCGGATCCAGTTCACGCCGGACATGCTTCCCGCAGACGTGATCGGAACGGAAGTCTTCAATCCGCGAGATGCGACCTACAGCATCAAGAAGGGACCCATCTTTTCGAACCTGATCCTCGCGGACGAAATCAACCGCGCGCCCGCCAAGGTTCAGGCCGCCCTGCTCGAGGCCATGCAGGAGCGCCAGGTCACGATCGGCGACACCACGCTCCCGCTCGAAGAACCCTTTCTCGTGTTGGCGACCCAGAATCCGATCGAGCAGGAGGGCACCTATCCGCTGCCCGAAGCGCAGGTCGATCGTTTCATGTTGAAGGTGAAGGTCGGCTACCCGACGAAAGAAGAAGAGCGCAAGGTCGTCGACCGGATGGCGAGCGGCCAGCCCGAGCCCGTCGCGAAGGTCGTCACGACACCCGATCAGATTCGCTCGGTGCGTCAAGCCGTAGACGCCGTTTTCATCGACGACAAGGTCTGCAACTACATCATCGATCTGGTCCACGCGACGCGCGATCCCGCCGCCGCGGGGATCGCCGAGCTCGATGGAATGATCGAGATGGGAGCCAGCCCGCGCGCATCGATCTACCTCACCAAGGCCGCCAAGGCGAACGCCTTCTTGCAGGGGAGAACCTACGCGACGCCCCACGATGTGAAGAACGTCGCGCCGGACGTGCTGCGCCACCGCATCGTCCTGACCTACGAGGCCGAGGCCGAGGGTAGGGTTTCCGACGACATCGTCGAGCGGATTCTCGTGGGCATCCTCGTCCCGTAACGGATCATGCTGGCCCGCGAAATCCTGCAGCGCGTTCGCGAGATCCAGGTCCGAACCGGTCGACAGGTCGCGGACGTACTCGCCGGTGAATACGTCTCGGTCTTCAAGGGCCGAGGTGTCGAGTTCGACGAAGTGCGCCCCTACATCCCCGGCGACGACGTGCGGACGATCGACTGGAACGTCACCGCGCGGACGGGGGCTCCATACGTCAAGCGCTACGTCGAAGAGCGGCAATTGACACTGATGTTGATGGCCGACGTGTCCTCCTCGCAGGATTTTGGATCTTCGCAGCGATCCAAGCGCGAAGTCACCGCCGAGTTGTGTGCGCTGCTCGCATTTTCCGCGACGCGCAACGACGACAAGGTCGGGCTCACGCTGTTTCACGGCGGCATCGAACAGTACATCCCGCCGCGAAAGGGCCAGAAGCACGCGCTGCGTGTGGTTCGCGAGGTTCTCGCACACGGGGCGGAGGCGCCGGAGGCGCAGGTGCCGGATTCGACCGGCAGCTGGAGTCGACGCTTCGCGAGCTGGCGGCGGCCGCGCGGTCCGCGAGAGTCCACCGACATCGGCAAGGCGATGGAGTTCCTGCTTTCGGTGAGTGCGCGCAGGAGCATCTGCTTCGTGGTCAGCGATTTTCTCGACGAGGATTTCGAGCGCGCGCTCGTCACCGCCAACCAGAAGCACGATGTGATCGCCGTTCTCGTCACCGACCCGCGGGAACTCTCGCTGCCCTCGGTCGGTCTGGTCACGCTTCGCGACGCAGAGTCCGGTGCCGCGCGCGTCTACGACACGGCCTCGGCGGCGTTTCGAAACAGCATGGCTGCGGAGTCGGAAGCTCGCGTGCGGAACCTCGAGCACCGCTTGCGCGCTTCGGGAGTCGATTTCATCCACATCGATGCCGCCGGATCGGTCGTCGAGCCACTGGTGCGGTTTTTCAAGATGCGAGAGCGCAGGAGTCGACGTTGAAGCTGCGCGTCGCCACCGCAATCGCCCTGGCGGGCCTTCTCCTCGGAGCCGGCGGAACGCGGGCCGAGGAAGCCGCGGATGGCAAGCCGCTCGAGGCGACGTCGGAGACCGGGCCGGTTCGGGCGACCGTTCGCCTCTCGCCGCCGCAGCCCGCGATCGGCGACCCGCTGGGTCTCGAACTCGAAGTCCGGGCCGAGCCGGACGTCGAGTTGCTGATGCCCGAATTCGGGGACGCCCTCGATCGCTTCTCGATCGTCGACTTCACCCAATCCGAAGCAGCGGACGACGAGGGCGGGACGATCTCGCGCCAGCGCTACACGTTGGCGCCTTCGCGCTCGGGGCCGCAGGTGATTCCGCAGTTGCTCGTCGAATTCGTCGACCGCCGCGACGGCAGGGATCCCGCTCCGGAGGGCGAGGACGCCTACGAGTTGCTCACCACCGCCCTCGAATTCGAGGTGTCGGCCGCGCTGCCCGAGGGTGCGTCGCTCGAGCTTCGCGAGCCGCTCGGCAAACTCGGCGAGCGCGTGGTGCCCGGCCGCTATCGCGCGCTCTGGTGGCTCGCTTCGCTGCTCGGGCTCGCTGTCTGCGCGTTCTTCGGCGTGCGAATCCTCACGGTCTGGCGGACCCGATCCCTGCGCCGCAGCGCCTATGAGGTGGCAAAGGCGGACCTCGACGCGCTGCTGATGGCGCCGCGGCCCGGGGCGCGCGAAATGGACGCGTTCTTCGTTCAGCTCTCGAACATCGTGCGGCGCTATCTCGAAAATCGCTTCGGCTTGCGATCGCCGGAGTTGACGACCGAGGAGTTCGTCGAAGAACTCGCCCACTCACCGGATCTGGTGCGATCGCACCAGCGATTGTTGCGTGAGTTTCTCAACCGCGCGGACCTCGTGAAATTTGCGCACGTGGTTCCCGATCCAGCTGACGTCGAACTGTCTCTCGAAAGTGCGCGCAGTTTCCTCGAGGCGACTCGCAGCGATGTGAGCGCGGAGCGGGCCGGTGTTTGACTGGGAACTCAGAGATCCGCTCTTCTTGAGCGTCGCGCTGCTCGCGCCGCTCGTCTACTGGTTGGCGGCGCGCATGCCCGCCGTGCTCACCTATTCGAGTCTCGAACTCGTGGACGTCGCCCCCCGATCGGCACGGGCGAGGCTCGCGAAACTTCCAGCACTGTTGCTGGCCGCCGCTGCGCTGGTCCTCGCGGTCGCACTCGCGGGGCCCCGAACCGGCAGTGCGACCTCCCGCATTCAGCGCGAGGGCATCGCGATCGCGATGGTGGTGGACCGGTCGGGTTCGATGCAGGCGAGAGATTTCGTGCGCGGGGACACCTCCATCAGTCGACTGGACGTGGTGAAGAGCGTGTTCCGAAGTTTCGTAGCCGGCGAGGGCGCGGCGGGGGGCCGGCCCGACGATCTCGTGGGTCTCGTGGTCTTTGCGCGTTATGCGGACGGCTTGTGTCCGCTCACGTTGGATCACGGCAACCTGCTCTCGATTCTCGCAGACGTCGAGATCGTGACCGAGCAGGCCGAAGACGGGACGGCGGTGGGCGAGGGACTGGCGCTCGCGGTCGAGCGGCTGCGCGGAGTGAAGGCCGCCTCGAAGGTCGCGTTGCTCTTGACCGACGGAGTCAACAATGTCGGCGACATCGGCCCGCTGCAGGCGGCCGATCTCGCCGCCCAGCATGGGATCAAGGTCTATGCGATCGGCGCGGGGAGGACCGGATACGCGCCCGTACCCGCGCCGGCGCCCGGCGGGCGCACGGTTCTGCGCCAGGCGTATGTTCAGATCGACGAGGAAACGCTGCGGCAGATCGCTCAGCGAACCGGTGGGCGTTACTTCCACGCCGCCGATGAGAGCGGCCTGACCGAAGTGATCGAGGAGATCGATCGCCTCGAGCGCAGCGAGATCAGCGAAGTCCGTTACCTCACGTACGAATACCACTACGCGGGGTGGGTCGGCGCCGGGCTGTTGCTGATGGGCGGCGCGGCCATCCTGTCCGGGACCGTGCTGAGGAGGTTGCCGTGAGCGAATTCCGCTTCGCGGAGCCGCAGTGGGCCCACGCGCTCTGGGGTGTGCTGGCTTTCGTCGCGCTGCTCTTCTGGTTCGATCTGCGCGGTGCGGGTGCCCTCGACCGGCTGATCGCCAACACCCTTCAGCGTCGATTGGTGCGGCGCCCGAGTTCGCTGCGCCGGCGCATGCGGATCGCCCTGCTGGGCCTGTCGGCGGTTTGCCTGGTGCTCGCGCTGATGCGTCCCCAACTCGGCATTCGGCACGTCGCCGCGCCTCGCGTCGGGGCCGAGATCATGATCGCGCTCGACGTGTCCAAGTCGATGCTCGCCGAAGACGTGGCGCCGAACCGGCTCGAGCGCGCCAAGGCCGAGATCGTCGATCTGCTCGCCTACCTCGAGGGCGATCAGGTCGGACTGATCGCGTTCGCGGGGCGCGCCACGGTGCTCGCGCCGATGACTCCCGACTTCAGTTTCCTCCGGCTCGTGCTCGAAGGTGCCGGGCCCCACAGCGTGACGCGGGGCGGAACGCGGCTCGAAGAGCCGATCCGAAAAGCCACCCAGGGGTTTGGCCCCGCTCGGGAAGCGTCTCGGGTGATCCTGCTGATCACGGACGGCGGCGACCACGATTCGTTTCCGCTCGACGCCGCAAAGGACGCCGCCGAAGCGGGAATCGTGATCATCGCGATCGGTTTCGGCGACGAACTCGGGAGCGAGATCTACATCACGGATCCCCGCACCGGAGCGCGGGAGTTGCTGCGCGATGCGGATGGCCGCGCGGTGAAGAGCCGGCTCGACGGCGAACTTCTGCGCGACCTCGCGCTCGCTACCGGCGGCGCCTACGTGCCGGCTGGAACGGGGATGCTCGATCTGGAGTCGATCTATCGGCGACACATCGAGCCGCGCATGGTGGGCCAGCTGGATCCGCGCGGGAAGACCGTGCGGGACGAGGGTTATCAATGGGCGGTGTTGCTCGGCCTCGTGTTTCTCGTCTCGAGTGTGGCGATCTACGGCGGGCCGGCCGGCGTGGGCACCGCTCTCGCCCTGTGGCTGGTCGTCGCATTTCCGCCACCTCCGGCCTCCGCGCAGATTGCGGACCAACCCGCGGACGCCGACGCCGTGCAGCTGATTCAAGAGCCAGATGGCGATGGGCAAGCCGGCGCTGACACTTCCGCCGATGCAGCCGATTCGCCCGCGGCGCCCGCGGATCCGCGCGAGATCTTCAACCTCGGCGTAGAAGCGCTCGAAGCGGGCAATGCCGAGGAGGCGATCCGGCAGTTCGAGAGCGCGCGTCGAGGGGCGGGCGACGACGGCGAGCTGCGTTTCCGGGCCGCCTACGACCTCGGGATCGCGTCGGCGATGCGCGCATCGGCGTTGGAAGCGGATTCTCCGGAAGAGGCGCTTCGCGCGCTCTACGTCGCGGCGGATTGGTTCCGCGACGCCGTCCAGCAGCGCCCCGAGCACGAGGATTCCCGCGTCAACCTCGACGTCGTCTTGCGCCGGGCGCTGCTGCTCGCGGATCGGATCGCGCAGGCCAACGCCGAGGGTGTCGACGCCGAGTTGCGACAACTCGCAGAGCGCCAGCGCGAAATGGTCGCGGCGCTGGCGAACCTGCAGACCCAACTCTCGGAGGCGTCGGATGCACCCGCTTCGGAACTGCTGCGCAGGGAGTTTCGCGCGCGCGCGACCGATCAGCGCGCGCTGCTGTCCGACGCGGACCGGCTCGCCGGCGCGATCGACGCGGAGAGTCAGGGGATCGCGGCGCGCCCCGAGCAGGTGCGAACGCCCGAGGATCAGATGCGCGCCGCCCAACTCGAGGGGGTGCTCCACTATCTCCACCTCGCGCGCGAGCGGATGGGGCAGACGCGGCGACAACTCCGCCAGCGGCAGGGAGAGCGCGCCTACCGGCGCGGGTCCGCAGCGCTCGCCGAACTCAAGCGCGCACTCGATCAACTGCGCGACCCGGCGGCCGCAATCGATGCGCTGATTGGCGACGTCGCGGAAACCGCCAGCGGCACGGCGGCGCTGGCCGGTTCTCGGCGGGAGCTTCCCGGCATGGCCGCGCCCGTCGAGATTCCCGCCTGGCTGACCGCTGAGTCGCTGCGAGACGATCAGCGCTACGCGGCGGAGCGGGCGGCCGAACTCGATCGGCGCTTGCTCGCGGGACTCGAGCAGCAGTCGACGGCGGGCCCGGAGCAGCAGGAGCTGCTCGATGCGGTGAAGAACGCGGAACCCCTGGTGGCCGATTCCAGTGCGAGCCTGAGCGCGGCCGCGGATGCGCTGGAGGTCGATGCTCCGGAGGATGCGCTGCCCCACCAACGCGAGGCGCTCGTCGCGCTCGCCGAAGCGCGCGAGTGGTTCCTGGATCTCCGCGGTCTGATCGAGCTGACCTATTCGGACGAGCGGCGGATCGAGCAGGTGCTCGGCGCCGAGGGCGATGAAGCGGAGACCGCGCGAAAAGAATATCTGTCGGCCATCCGCGAACTCCAGCTGCACAACGTTGCGCGCGGCGAGCGACTCGCGGGCAAATTCGAAGCCGCCGCGAGCGCGCCCCCGGCACCCCTGCCCGACGGCAGCACGCCCGACGAAGAGACGGCGGAGATCCAGCAGCAGCGCTTCGAATTGGCGGGGCAGCTGCTCACGCTCGCACTCGCCCGCATGGACGATGTCGGGATCGCGCTGGCCGAGGGCGGAGCGGTCGAGTGGTCGGCGGCGCTCGAGGCGAGCCGCGCGGCGGTCGAACACCTGGAGGCGCTGCGGCGGCTCTTCTTCTCGATCGTCGAAGAGCTGCGCGACGCCGCGCAGCAGCAGCTCGATCTCGCGGACGAGACGCGCGATGCGGCGGCGCTCAGCGCGGCCGGCTCGGACGACGCGGCGGCGCGGATCGGACCGCTGGCTCCGCGCCAGGAGGCGCTCGCGGCCCGCACCGGCGCCATCGCAGACGCGCTCGTCGAGCAGTCGAATCAAACGGGTGGTGTGGTCGATGAAGAGGCAGACTCTGCGGAAACGAGCAGACGGCTGCGCGAAGCGGCAGAGCACGTTCTGCTCGCCCAGGTGGAGATGGAAGGCGCGACGGAGAAAATCACCGAGGCTCCGCCCAACCTGGAATTGGCCCAGGAGCGACAGGCGGCCTCGATCGCAGAACTCGAGCAGGCGCTCGCGCTGCTCGTTCCCCCGGAACAACGCCAGCCCGAGGGCGAACCCGATCCCTCCGAACAAGGGGATTCCGAATCCGAGTCATCGGGCGGAGAGCAGAAGCAGCAGGGTGAACCGGAGCCGCAGGCCGCGCCTGCAGATCCCGCCCAACTGTTGCAGGCCGTTCGCGATCGCGAGGCCCAGCGCCGGCGCGATCGCGAGCAGCGCGGAACCCAGGGCTACGACACGGTGGAGAAGGACTGGTGAGAGCCATCGGCACGTTTCTGCTGGTGTGGGGCGCAGCGGCCACCGCCGCGGCCCAGAGCGTCAGCGTCCAGACCGCGGCCGCACCGCACTACGCGGGCGAGCCGATCGAGATCCACGTCGTCGTGCAGGGATTCGAGGAAGATCCCGCGCCCTCCGTGGTGGTGGCTTCGCCGCCGCGCGGAAAACTGACCGCGGCCGGTGTGCACCCGAGCGTGAGCACGTCGATTGCGATCGTGAACGGCCAGATGCGGCGAACCAAAGACGTGAAGTTCACCTTCGTCTATCAACTGGAGGTCTCCGAGCCCGGGCCGATCGAAATCGGCCCGTTTGTAGTTACACAGGGAAGTGCGAGCGTTACGAGCCGCGCGATTCGGCTGGATCTCGAGTCGCTGCCGTCGAGTGACCAGATGGCCGTCGAGCTGAGCTTTCCGGACGCACCCGTGTATGTCGGTGAGCGCGTCCCGGTTACGCTGCGATTCCGCTTGACGGGCCGGCTGCGGGAAAACCTGCATCAGTACTCGCTGCGGGTTCCGTTCTTCTCGCTGACCGAGACGTTCCAGTTTCTGGAGCCGCCGGGCGCGGCCGGCACGACGCAGGTCGAGATCCAGACGCCGAACGGCCCGCTCTCGGTAATGGGATCTGCTCGCGAAGAGAAGCGGGGCGGCGACACCTACCTGATCGTCGAGGTTCCGCGAATCGCGGTTCCGCTTCGCGCCGGGGATCTCGAGATTCCGCCCGCGACGCTCGACGTGGAAGAGGGCGTGCGCTTTCGGCGGGATCTCTTCGGCGGGCGCAGGCCGACGCAGATTCGCAAATGGCGATCGGCAGACCGCGCGCGCCGCCTGTCGGTGAAGCAGATTCCCGCCGATCGCACCCCGGAGAGCTTCGCGGGCGCCGTGGGGACGGGCTTCTCGCTGACGGTATCCGCGGATCGGACCGTGGTGAAGGTGGGCGAACCGATCGCTCTGCACTTCGAATTGCGCGGCGACGGCAACCTCGAGACCGCCGCGCTGCCGCGCCTCGACGCCGAGGGCCTGCTGCCGCCGGCCTCGTTCCGGGTGGCCGACGGCGAAATCCCGGGCCGCTTCGAGGACGGCGTCAAGCGATTTACGGCGACGGTTCGGGTGTTGGATTCCGCCGTGCATGAAATCCCCGCGTTGGAGTACTCGTGGTTCGATCCGACCGCGGAGGAATTTCGCAGCGCGAAGTCGCGCCCGATCGCGCTGTCGGTTGGCGCTGCGCAGATGATCGGCGCGGCCGACGTGCAGAGTGCCGACCGCTCGCCCGAGAACCTCGCATCGGAGCCCGAACAGCTGACCGAGCGCGCGCCGGCGCGAGCCGGATCGCTGGTCCTGACGGGGGCGGATCTCGCGATCGAACGCGACGCGCAGCTCCTGCTTCGCCGCGCTGCGTCCGGCGGCGGGAGCCGTTGGGCGGTCGCGGGTCTCTACGCGGGCTCCGTCCTGCTTCTCGTGTTCGCTCAACTCGATCGGCGGCGTCGGAACGTGGACCCCGCGATCGTCGCGCGCCGACGCCGCATCGAAAGCGGACTGCGCAAGATACGCGACGCGTCGAACCTGCCCGCGTCCGAGGCCGCCGCCGAAATAGCGCGGGCGCTGCGCGCGCTGCTCGCGGACGCCCCGGAGGTGCGGCGCCCGGAGATCGACGCGCTGATCGGCGAATGCGATGCGCGCAGTTATGCGCCCGCCGCCGATCGCGATTCCGCTCCGATCGACCCGGCATTCCAGCAGCGCGCGCTCGAACTCGCCAGCAGCCTGGAGGAATCCAGATCGTGAGGTTGACGGGTCGGATTTTCGCGCTGGCGATTGCGTGTTGTGCGGCTGCGGCTGACGCACAAGAACCGGAATCCGCGCAGATCGAGGAGGCGATCGCGAGCTACCGGGCGGCCCTCGACAACTCCGAACGCGATTCGCGTCTCGAGGGTTTTCGCAAGGCCGAGCGGTTTTTCGCTCGAATCGTCGACAGCGGCGCTTCGAACCCCGAGCTCTACACGAACCTCGGCAACGCCGCACTTCAGGCCGAACACCTCGGGACCGCCGTGCTCGCCTATCGCCGGGCGCTCGAGCTCGATCCCGATCACTCCCGCGCGGTCCAGAATCTCGAGTACGTCCGCACGCTGTTGCCCGAGTGGGTGCCGAAACCCCAGGCGGGCGGCCTGCTCGACAGTTTCTTCTTCTGGCACAAGACCCTCGCGCGCTCCGACCGCGCGCTGGCTGCGGCGATCGCGTTTGCGATCGGCGCGCTCCTGCTGGCCGCGTCGATCCGCAGCGGCCAGTCGGCGCTGCGCACGCTGGCGATTCTGCCCGTACTCGTCTGGGCGGGGCTGATCGCATCCGTCAGCGTCGACGCCGGTGGCGCGCGGCTCGACGACGCGGTGGTGATCGCGGACGAGACCGTGGCCCGCGCGGCGGACTCGGCGCTCGCGCCGAGCACACTGCCGGCGCCGCTACCCGGAGGCACCGAGGTTCGCATCCTCGAGCGCCGTTCGCCGTGGACCCGAATCCGTCTCGCCAACGGCCGCGACGCCTGGGTTGCCGAGTCGGCCTTGATGGCGATCGCCGACCCGGGATCGAAAAACTAGATGTGCTCGCGAAGGAATGCGGGGATTCGATCTTCGAGCCAGTAGCGCGCGGACCACGGCCAGCTTCCCGAGACGAAGCCGACGTGGCCTCCGCTCGGGCTGACCTCGAACCGGACCTGTGCGGAATGCTCTTCGGGTTGCGGAATGATCCCCGCGTGCATGAGTGGATCGTCGGCGGAGTGGAGCACGAGGGTGGGCGTTTCGATGCGGCAGACGAATTGACGGCTGCTGCAGCGCTCGTAGTAGTCCACCGCACTCTCGAATCCGTGAACTGGTGCGGTGATCGCATCGTCGAATTCGCGGAAGGTGCGCAGGCGGTCGATTTCGCTTCCCGTCAGCGGAAGCGCGAACGAACCGTTGGCCATCTTGGCGTACACGGCCTTCTTGAGTTTTCGCACCAGGTACCACTGGTAGATCCGCGACAACCCGACTTCCATCGCATCGGCGGCCGAGCCGAGTTCAAACGGGATCGAGACGGCGACGGCCGCTCGCAGCGGGTTGGCGCTGCGCGATTCTCCGAGCCACTTGAGCAGCACGTTGCCCCCGAGCGAGTAGGCGACCGCGGCCAGCGGCGTCTCCGGTTCTCGGCGGCGCAATTCGCGCGCGAACCAGTCGACGTCCGCCGTTTCGCCGGAGTGATAGGAGCGCGGCAGGCGGTTGGGCTCGCCCGAGCAGCCTCGGAAATGCATCAGCGCACCGCGCCAGCCCAGGGCTTCGATCTCGCGCAACAGCCCGCGCGCGTATTTGGATTCGGCCGAACCCTGCAGGCCGTGAAGCACGATCACGATCGGGCCCTCGCGGCCGACCCAATCGATGTCGAGGAAGTCGCCATCGGGAAGCTCCACGCGCTCTCGACGGGTCTCTAGTGGAATGCGCCGACGGAAGAGGACGGGCCAGATCGTCTGGAGGTGGCCGTTCGACAACCACCACGCGGGGTGGAAGCGGCTGTTGGCTTTCGGGTCGCTCACGCTCGAATCCACCTCGTGCGGCGATGTGTCGACCGGCGCTTATTTCGCCGATGGCCGTCGAAGGCAGACTGCCGCGTCGTTCTGGCGAGGGTAGAGGATAGGCGCGCCGCGCGGGCGCGCGCGACCCGATCGGTTCGGGCTATCGTTCATGCGCACTGCGCGCCGTGAGCGCCGGCAGCCGTTCACGAGCGCCCGCCGAGGAGTGGATGCCCGCGCAGCGAAAATTCCGCCCCACCTCCATTCAGGTCCGTTCACGCGCCGACGCGTCGGATGCGAAAGCGAGTGCCGCTCGTCTCGCGCTCCTCGGTTGCGCTGCTCTGCTGGTTCCGGTCGGACTGCGGGCGCTTCTGCTCCTCGAGCAGGGGCTGACGCCCGCTGTCGGCGACCTGCGCGGGCTGCTGTCCGATCTGACTGCAGCGCTTGGCGTCGCTGTCGCGGTCGGCCTGCTCGCGCGCTGGCGCAGCTGGCTGGGTGCGGGCCTGCTGCTGCTCTGGGCGTTGCTCTGTTACGGCAACTACGAGCACGTGCGCGAGAACGGCGCGAACGTGGCGCTGCGCTACGCGGGCTATCTCACCGACGCGACCTTCCTGCGCGGGTCGGCGCTCGCGGTCTCCCGGCCGTGGCTGCTAGGCGGCGCTCTGTTGGTGACGCTGGGCCTCGGTTGGTCGGCGCTGCGCCCGGGTGCGCGCGTGCGGCTGCCAACACTCGCAATCAGCTGCGCGCTGGCGGCCGCGGTGCTGCTGTCGTGGAACGCATCTACCGACGAGCTGGGATGGCGCCAGACCCATTTCGCGACACAGAACATCTCGCAGCTGACCCGAGGTACTCCCGAAAGCGACGCCGTCGAACCGCCGGCGCTCGAAGCATCCGCACCCGACCTCGCAGGCGAGCCGGTGGTTGGATTCGCCGAGGCGAAGACCAATGTGCTGCTCGTAATCCTCGAGGGTGTCTCGGGCGCCTACATCGAACCGATCGCGCTCGCCAACGAGCGCCGACCGATCGGGATTTCGATGCCCGAACTCAGTCGGGTTGCGCGCGACCACGTGGTGTTCACGAGTTTCATCGCGCAGCAGCGCCAGACCAACCGCGGCGAGTACGCGCTGCTCTGCGGTGATCTTCCGCGACTCGTTTCCGCAGAGGCGAAGATGTCGGAGTTGGCGGCGCGCTCCGACTCGCGCGGTGTCAAGCGCTGCCTTCCGGCTGCGCTCGCCGAGGCCGGCTACGCGACTGTCTACCTGCAGGCCGCGCCGATGACCTTCATGCTGAAGGACCGCTTCATGCCGAAGATCGGTTTCGAGCGATCACTCGGCGACGCGTATTTCGAAAACGCCTACGCGCGCAGCAAGTGGGGCGTGGACGATCGCACCTTTCTGCAACAGAGCTTGCGCATGATCGAGCAGTTGCGCGGGGGAGAGCGCCCCTGGTTCCTCACCCTGCTCACCGCCGGCACCCATCACCCGCAGACCGTTCCCGAAACATTCCTGCCGGGCGCCGGGTTGAATCGCAGGCAGCGCGCGTTCGAATACCTCGATGGGGCGGTCGGTGAGTTCATCGCCGAACTCGAGGCGAGGGGCGTTCTCGACGACACGCTGGTGCTGCTGACCTCCGACGAGTCGCAGGGCTTGCGCGTGAAGACGGGCAACATGCAGACCCGACTCGGCCAGAGTTGGGGATTCCTGATCGCGATGCTGCCCGGAGGCGCGCGGTCGAGCATCGACACGCCGCAGGCGCAGTTCGACATTCCGCTCTCGACGCTGGACTGGCTGGGTCTATCGGACTACGCCCACGGGTTTTCGGGGCGCAGCGCATTTCGGCGTTATGCAAACCCGCGCGCATTGGTATTCGGGAACACGTACCACGATCGGGTGGGCGGCGTGAACGCGGACGGCCTG
>JAFDBP010000099.1 GCA_019313245.1 Deltaproteobacteria bacterium | reverse complement strand
CGCTGCTTTCGCCCGGGTCGACGATCCAGGCGACGCCTTCGGCCTGCCGCAGTTCGCCGTCGAAGGATTCGTCGCGGCACTGGTTGCGCACGTCGAGCCGGCCGTCTTCGCGCAGCGCGTAGGTCGCCATCGTGGCCACGCAGCCGCGCTGGAAGTGCTGCGGGAAGCTCGCGATCTCGTACCACTTTCCGGTGTAGCGCTCGAGGTCGACGTCCGCGACGACGTCGAGCGGCGGGCGGGCGGTTTGACAGGCGGCGAGCAGTAGAGCCAGCGCGACGACGCAGATGCGAAGGCTCACGTCTGCAATCCGCGACCGGCCGCGTCGGGCGGGTGCGCTCCGAGTTGGCAGCGGCCGCTGTCGCAGGCGCCCTCCCGCCCGGTCCAGCGCAGGCGGTTTCGGGCGAAGATCCGGTAGCCGGCCTCCGAGAGGTGGCGGATCAGCGGCCAACGCGTAGGCGCGAGCAGCCAGCCGAGTCCGACGGCCGCGTAGACGCGGCGGAAGACTTCGAGCCCCTCGACGATGTCGCCGTCGGGCAGCACCCCGTGAATGCGCGCCATCACCTGCTCGGCGCTGAGCCCGTACGCGGCCGGATCGAATGCGGGCTGCGAGATGTCCTCGAATTCGACGCGGCCGCGCCCGCGATCGAGTCTTTCGAGCATGCGAATTTCGCGCCTGCAGAGCGGGCAGGCGCCGTCGAACAACACCCGGATCTGCCACACTTCGCGCGCGCGGTCGGATCGCTTCACGGCGCTCAATTCTTTTCGAAACCGAGTCGCACGACTCGCCCCTCGAATGCTTCGAGCGATTGGATGCACTCGACGCCCTCGATCGGTGCGAGCTCGGCCGCCGCGGCACCGCCGACCCAGAGCTGAACCTCCGGCGCAATGCCCGCGCGCAGTGCGGCGATCGTCTTTGCGGCGGCGTTGCGATCGATGGTGATCAGGCTCAGCGCGAGCGCGCTCGCCCGGGTGCGCTCGACGGCATCGATCAGTTCTTCTACGGGGAGTTCGGCGGTGAGGTAGATCGGCGCGGCTCCGGCGCCCATCGCGGTCAGCGCGGCCATCTGCAGCCCGAGCTCGTGTCGCTCACCGCTCGGTGTTGCGAAGACGATCCGCGGGCCCATCAGGGACAGCGCATTGGGCTGCAGCGCGGATCCGAGCATCGCGCGCAACAAGCCGCTCGCGAGGTGCTCGGAGGCGATCGACATCCGCCCCGTCTCCCAGCGCTCGCCGATCTCCCGCACCAGCGGCAGCGCAAAGTCGTTCGCGAAGCGCACGGGGCCGAGCGCCGACAGCTGACTGGCGAGCAGTCGCTGGGCTTCGGTGCTGTTCAATTCTTTGAGCGCGGCGAGGGTTTGTTCGAGGTGCTGGTTGTCGGTTTCCCGATTTGCGCTGGCGCGCTGCCGAAGCTCGGCGTCGTCGAGCCGCGCGACTTCGCCGATGCGGTGGCCCGCGTCCACCGCGGCCTTGAGCAGCCGCAATCGCTCGAGGTCTTGCGGGCGATAGCGCCGCGTACCGCCCGGCGTGCGCGGCGGTTGCACGGCGCCGTAGCGGCGCTCCCAGGCGCGCAGCACTTCGGCGCTGAGGCCCGTCAGCCGGGTGGCGGCACCGAGCGGGTAGGTGATTTTGGCGGAGAGATTGGTTTCGGATTCTGCCATGCGATGATCCTAGACAAGAAATCTATTTTGTCTAGATATTTTTTGATCTCGAAACCCCGATCCGTGCGCAAATGGTTTGTTATTTATCTAATTTTAATAGTAAAATTGATTCAAAAAAAATTTGAGATATTTTGAGAACTGATCTGGACAGGAGATCAAATCTGTCCGAATTGATGAACCCGAGGTGGGGTCCCGACGTTCGCTTCGCGGTCAGCTCCATTTTCAGAAATTCTGTACAAAAAATTAATATGTCCACATTTTTTTGAGCAAAATATCGGCAATTAAATTTGTAAATATCTGAAATAATTGGAAAAAATATCGAAAATCGAAATCCGGACATGGATTCAAAAAAATCTTGACAAATATCATGTTTCGTATAGGTTATCCGATATCGAATGCGGGAGTGAAAAATGGAACCCAAATCGGAAGTGCAGCGCGCAACCAATCGCAGGATCCTCGTTACCGGCGCCACCGGGTACGTCGGTGGTCGCCTGCTGCGGGCGCTCGAGGATCGCGGGCTTCCGGTCCGCTGCCTCGCGCGCAAACCCGCCCACCTCTCGTCGCGCGTCAACGCCGGGACGGAAGTGGTGCAGGGCGACGTCGTTTCGGGCGATGGGCTCGAGGCAGCGCTGCGCGGCGTCGAAACCGCCTACTACCTGATCCGCTCGATGGGGGCCGCCAACGGTTTCGAAGCGGCCGACCGCCAGGCCGCGCTGAACTTTGGGGCCGCCGCGCGCGCCGCGGGCGTCGCCCGCATCATCTACCTCGGCGGGCTCGCGGATGAGAGCCAGCCGCTATCGCCGCACCTGCGCAGCCGCATCGAAGTCGGGCAGCTGTTGCGCGAATCCGGCGTTCCGGTGATCGAATTCCGCGCCTCGATCGTGATCGGTTCCGGCAGCCTCTCGTTCGAGATGATCCGCTCACTCGTCGAGCACCTGCCGGTGCTCGTGACACCGCGCTGGGTCTCGATGCCCGCGCAGCCGATCGGCATCGACGATCTGCTCGCCTATCTGTTGGAGGCGGCCGAAGCCGACCCGGCGAGCAGTCCGGTCTACGAAATTGGCGGTTCCGACCAGATGTCCTACGGCGACTTGATGCGTGAGTACGCGCATCAGCGCGGGCTGCGGCGCCTGATGCTGCCGGTTCCGGTGCTGACCCCGGGGCTCAGCAGCCTCTGGCTGGGGTTCGTGACGCCGCTCTACGCGCGCATCGGGCGCAAGCTCATCGACAGCATCCGGCACTCGACGACCGTGCGCGACACTTCGGCGCGCGAGGTCTTCAGCGTGGTGCCGAGCGACATCCGCACCGCCATGGCGCGGGCGCTCGAAAACGAGGATCGCGCGTTCGCGGAGACGCGCTGGTCGGATGCGATCTCGGCTTCGGGTGCTCGGCAGTCCTCGTTCGGCGGCGTGCGCATCGGGCCGCGCTTGATCGACTCGCGCGAGATCGCGGTTCGCGCCTCGGCCGCAGAGAGCTTCGCGGCCGTCCGGCGCATCGGCGGCGAAACCGGTTGGTACGCGCACGACTGGCTCTGGCAATTGCGCGGCATGATCGATCTGCTGGTCGGCGGCGCCGGCATGCGCCGCGGCCGGGCCCACTTCGATCAACTGCGCGTCGGAGACACGATCGACTGTTGGCGGGTCGTGGGCCTGCAGCCCGATCGCAAGCTGCGGCTGGCCGCGGAGATGCGCCTGCCCGGGCGCGCCTGGCTCGAATTCGAAGTTTCCGAGCACGGCGACATCTCGCGCATTCGGCAGACCGCGGTCTTCCAACCTTCGGGCGTTGCGGGGCTGCTCTACTGGTACGGCATCTATCCGCTCCACAGCCTCGTCTTCAGTGGGATGCTCAACGGCATCGCGAAGGCGGTGGCAAACGGCGGATCCAGCTCGAATCGGGCACGCAGGGGTTTCAAGCGCGGCCGGGCGCGGCGCGACAAGCGATCGAATCACAACGCCGTGACGTGCAGGCGTGTCGAGGCGCACTCGTGATGGGTTCATTGATCTCGGTCCCGGCCTACCGGAGGCAGCTGCGAATGTTCGCACTGATCTTCGCGGCAATTCTTGTCCCCGTCTCTGGGGCCCAATCCGCCGAGATCGAGGGAGTCCGGTTCTCGGAGCAGCTCCAAATGGGGGAGGCTCAGTTGAAGCTGCAGGGGACCGGGCTCCTGCGTTATCGCAGCGTCTTCAAGGCCTACGTGGCGGCGTTCTACCTGGGTGAGGATGCGCCGACGGACGATGTGCTCGCAGACGTACCGCGCCGCCTCGAGATCGAATACTTCTGGGCGATTCCGGCGGACCGTTTCTCGGAGGCGACGATCGAGGGGATCGGCCGCAACGTCGACGCCGAGACGCTCGAGAGCTTGTGGCCGCGCATCGCCGAATTCAACGAGTTCTACGCAGACGTCGAGCCGGGCGATCGCTACTCGCTCACCTACCTGCCGGGCCGCGGAACCGAACTCGCGCTCAACGGCGAACCGAAGGGCCTCGTCGCGGGCGCCGATTTTTCATCCGCACTGTTTTCGATCTGGATTGGCCCCAACCCACTGAACGACGGCCTCCGTCGTCAACTCCTGGCAATACAATGAATGCACAGATCGCCTGCGCAAAACTGTCTCTCGGAGGATCCAAGATGAACGCACGGGTTCGCTCACTGATCGCACTCAACGCCATCGGCGGCATCGCAGTGTTGACGAGCTACGCGCTCGGCTTGTTTTCGGATTCTTCGGTCGGCGCCGAGTTGTGGGGCGGCGTGCCCGAGGGCCTGCGCCCGCTCTACACCGTCAACATGTTCCTCGCTGCTGCGGGCTATTTCCTGTTCACGCCGTACATCCTCTTCAAGCTCGACCCCGAGAAGACCCGGATCGCTGGCCGCTTCGGCTACGGGATGTTTCACGTGCTCTACGCGCTCGTGCTGTTCCCCTCCGCGATTTGGCTTCAACTCACTGAGGCCATGATCGCGCAGCCCAGCGCGTGGATGTGGGCAGCGGTCCGGGTCGATCTCGCGCTCGTCGGGCTGGGTTCGCTCGGACTGTTGGTTTCGCTGCTGACGCTGAATGCGCCCGTCACGCGCGGTCGCGCGCTCGCGGTGTTGGGGCTGTTGCCGTTCTGTCTGCAGACGGCGGTGCTCGACGCGACGGTGTGGCCCATCTTCTTTCCCTTTGCGAATCAATGAATCTGCGCGCTGAACCAGGGAGAATTTGAATGTTTGGATTGAATCTCGCTGAAAGCGGCCGGGTGCCCGACATCGTCATCCGCGCCGCGATCCGGAACCTGGTGCGGCGTCGCCTCAAAGAGGTGAAGAGCGGGGATTGCGAAGCGGACGAAGACGCCAATCACGCCTTCCGCGAGCAATTGCGCTCGAGCCCGATCGCGCTGGTGCCCGAAGTCGCAAATCAACAACACTACGAGGTCGCCCCCGAATTCTTCCAGCGCGTGCTGGGTTGGCGGATGAAGTACAGCTGCGGGCTCTGGTCGGCGGGCGTGCGGGGTATCGACGCCGCCGAAGAGGCGATGCTCGCGCTCGTCTGTTCGCGCGCGCAGCTCGCCAACGGCATGACGGTCCTGGATCTCGGTTGCGGTTGGGGGTCGCTGTCGCTCTGGATTGCCGAGCAATACCCGCGCTGCCGAGTGCTGGCGGTCTCGAATTCGAAGCCCCAGCGCGAATTCATCCTCGCGCGCTGTTCGGAGCGCAAGATCGAAAACGTCGAGGTCGTGACCAGCGACATCAACCACTTCGAACCCGATAGGCGCTTCGATCGCGTGATCTCGGTGGAGATGTTCGAGCACATCCGAAATTACGAATGGCTGCTCGCCCGGATCGCGGGGTGGCTCGAGCCGAACGGCAAACTCTTCGTGCATCACTTCGCACATCGAGAGCGCACCTATCCGTACGAAGCCGAAGGGGACGATGACTGGATGGCCCGGCATTTCTTCACGGGCGGCATCATGCCGTCGGATGACATGCTGTTGCACTTCCAGCGCGATCTCGTGGTCGATCGCAAGTGGCGCGTCAACGGCATGCACTACAAGCGCACCGTCGAAGCCTGGCTCCAGCTGCAGGACGTGCAGATCGACGTGCTGCTGCCGATTCTCGCCAAGGTGTACGGCGAGGCAGAGGCGAAATTGTGGTTCCATCGTTGGCGGCTCTTCTTCCTGGCCTGTGCGGAACTGTTCGGATACCGGGGCGGCAACGAGTGGTGGGTGACCCATGTACTGATGTCCCCGAGGCAGGAAGACCGATGAAGATTGCAATCGTGGGAAGTGGCATTTCGGGGCTCGTGGTGGCTCTTCTGCGTCATCCTCGCCACGAGATCTGCGTCTTCGAATCTTCGGATCGAATCGGTGGGAAGGGATCACCTCAATGCGTTCTTCGGGGTCTGTTCGGATCGGTTGAAGCCCGACGGCGTCATCCTGCTGCAGGCGATCACGGTTCCGGATCGCGACTACGAGGTGCACACGCGAACGGTCGATTTCATCAAGCGCTAGATCTTTCCGGGCTCAGATCTGGTTTCGGTGCTGGCGATGAGCAGCGCGGCCGCGTGGTCGGGTACTCTCCGGATGACGCACCTCGAAGACATTTCTCCCCACTACGCAGAGACGCTGCGGCGTTGGCGGGCCAAGATGTTCGAAAACCTGACCGAGATCAGGGAGCTCGGTCTCGACGATCGATTCCTGCGGATGTGGGAGTTCTATTTCTGCTATTGCGAGGGGGGCTTCGAGGAGCGCGAAATCGGAGTCGTCCAGGCCGTTTTCGAAAAGCCCGACGCCCGACGACCGGCGCTGCTCGGGAAACTCGGCTGACGGGTCGGATGGAGAACGCCCGATGACGCGAGGACTGCATTGGTTTCGCAACGATCTTCGGCTGAGCGACAATTCGGCGCTCGCGGCGCTCGTCGAGCGGGCCGAGGCCTGGTTGCCCGTCTTCGTGCTCGACCCGCGCATGTTGGAAGGTGGAAGTTCGGGCGGCCCGCGCACGCGATTTCTGCTCGACTGCCTGTCTCGCCTGGCGAGTGATCTCGAAAAGCGCGGCGTGCCGCTGCTGGTCCGCCACGGCCGGCCCGAGCAGGTGTTGCCGAAACTTCTGACCGAAACCGGCGCGCGGCTGCTCTCCTTCAACCGAGCGCTGACACCCTTCGGGCGTCGGCGCGACGCGGCGGTGGCGCTCGCGGTGGGAAAAATGGGCGGCGAGGTCATCGAGCGCCTCGATCACGTCGTGTTCGCAGCCAGCGAGATTCGAACCCAGAAGGGCAGCGCCTATTCGGTCTATTCCCCGTACCGGAAGACCTGGTGGCGGCGCTGGTGGGAAGCGCCGCGGCTGCCCGTCCGTTTGGGCGCGCTGCCGCCCCCGATCCCCGACGTGCCGTTCGATCGCATCCCCGATCCGCGCGAGTTCGGCCTCGAGGCCGGCGCGGTCGCGCTTCCGGTGGGCGGAGAGGCCGCCGCCCGCCAACGCCTCGAGCAATTTCTCTCGGTCGCGGCGGGGCGCTATCACGAGGATCGGGATCGGCCGGATCGGGACGGCACCTCGCGGCTCTCGCCGTATCTGCGCTTCGGTGCGATTTCGGTGCGCGAGTGCATCGCGCGCGGCGAGGAGGCCATCGTCGCCGAGCCCGCGCTCGAGAGCGGCGTCGCAAAATGGCTCGACGAATTGTTGTGGCGCGAGTTCTACAGCAGCATCCTGGAAGAAAATCCCCGCGTGCTGCGCGGCAACTACCGCAGCGAGTACGATTCACTGGTGTGGAACGATGACCCCGCCGCTTTCGAGGCCTGGTGCGAGGGGCGCACCGGCTATCCGATCGTCGATGCGGGCATGCGCCAGCTGCGGGAGACCGGTTGGATGCACAATCGCGTGCGCATGATCGTGGCCAGCTTTCTCACCAAGGATCTGTTGATCGACTGGCGCGAGGGCGAGCGCTTCTTCTTCGAGCACCTCGTCGATGGAGACCCCGCGTCGAACAACGGCGGCTGGCAGTGGGCGGCCTCGACCGGAACCGATCCGCAGCCGTACTTCCGGATCTTCAATCCGATCGCCCAGGGCCGGCGTTGGGACCCCAGGGGCGATTACGTGCGGCGCTGGGTTCCCGAGTTGCAGAACGTGCCCACCGCCCAGATTCACGCGCCATGGGAGGCCGGAAAGCTTCCGGCCGATTATCCGGCGCCGATCGTCGACCACGCCGAGCGCCGCGAAATCGCATTGGAGCGCTTCGAGGACGCGCGCCGAGCGGGTGCGAAATCGTGAGCGCCACTGCGCAGGCTGCCGGTCCGCCGATCCGGCTAGGCGTCTCTTCCTGCCTGCTCGGTCAGGAGGTGCGCTTCGACGGAGGTCACAAGCGCGACCGCTTCCTGACCGAACTGCTCGGATCGTTCGTCGAATGGGTTCCGGTCTGCCCCGAGGTCGAGGTGGGCATGGGCACGCCGCGCCCCGCGCTGCGGCTCGTGCGCGACGGAGAGGGCGAAGCGGTGCGGATGCTCGAGATCGCGTCGGGCCGCGACCACACCCGCGCGATGCAGCGCTACGCGGCGCAGCGCGTGCGCGCGCTCGGCGGCCTCGAGCTTTGCGGCTACGTGCTGAAGAAGGACTCGCCCAGTTGTGGGATGACCCGCGTGAAGGTCTACGGCGAAAAGGGCGGGGCCACGCGGGACGGGCGCGGGCTGTTTGCGCTTCAGCTGCTGGACGCCTACCCGAATCTCCCGGTCGAAGACGAAGGCCGCCTGAACGATGCGAGGCTGCGCGAGAACTTCATCGAAAGGGTGTTCGCCTACAAGCGGTTGCGCGATCTGTTTCGCGGTCGCTGGACTCCGGGGCAACTCGTCGCGTTTCACACCGCCCACAAGCTGCAGTTGATGGCGCACGCAATGGAGCCCTACCGCGAACTCGGCGCGCTCGTCGCTTCCGTCAAGAAGCGGGCGCGCGAAGAAGTGCGCGAGCAGTATCAGGACCTCTTCATGGCCGCGCTGGCCCGCGTCGCGACGCCCGCGCGCAACACCAACGTGTTGCAGCACGCCGCCGGGCATCTGAAGAAGGGCCTCGATTCGGCTTCGAGAACCGAATTGGCCGAGCTGATTTGCGATTACCGGCGCGAAGAGGTCCCGCTGGTTGTTCCGCTGACGCTATTGCGCCACCATGCCCGGCGCCTCGACGTCTCCTACCTGAACGGGCAGACGTTTCTGGAGCCCCACCCCAAGGAGCTGATGCTTCGCAACCACGTCTAGTGGGAGGAGCGTTCTGGGGTGGTGCTCGAGTGCGAGACGGTCTGGGGCAGCCCGTGGGTCCGGAATGTGTGCTGGGCGTGCGTGTGGCGGTTGGGCTCGGCGCGCCAGCTGCTGCCGCGCAAACAGTCGTCCGTTGGAGAGAGTTTCTGCCATGCGAGTCAGCCCGAAAGCTCAAGCCATACTGGTTCCGTACCTGGTGCCGGGCGTGGCGGTACTCGCGGCGGCCGCGGCGAGCGTGCAGTCATCGCTGCTGGCCGTCATCGCGCTGGTTGTGACGCCGGCGATTCTGACTCCGTTGGCACACAATTTCGATCGGCTCGGCGCGAAGAAGTGCGCGAAAGACGACGGCTTCATGTTGGAGATCTGCGGCTCGGGCATGATCAGCCACTTTCGCCTGCTCTACCGACATCTTCCCGCCAACCCGCGCTGCCGGGTCTGCTTCGTGCCCTTCGGCGGGATTGGCCGCATTCTGCGGATCCTGCCCTCCAAGAAGAATCCCAATTTCTGCAGGAGCTGCATCGACACCTCTCCCGAGGGCGTGCACGAAATGGAGGTCGGCGTCCTGTTCGTCGACATCCGCGGCTT
>JAFDBP010000098.1 GCA_019313245.1 Deltaproteobacteria bacterium | reverse complement strand
GGTTCGCAGTCCGCTCCGCGGCGCGGAACGCAGATCTGTGACGCTCGGGCCGGCCCGGCGCGCTACTCGGCGGTGCGCCAGGGCGCGCGCGCAAACAAGCAGAGGAAGTTGGTGACCAGCTGCGCTCCCGCGAGTGCGGTGATCTCGGCCACATCGTAGGGCGGCGATACCTCGACCAGGTCGGCACCGATGATGTTCAGGCCCGCCAGCCCCTGGACGATCTCGAACGCCTGGTTGGTGGTCAGCCCGCCCGGCGAGGGCGTTCCGGTGCCCGGCGCGTAACTCGGATCCAGGCAGTCGATGTCGAAAGTCAGGTAGGCCTTCTTGTCGCCGACGATCCGGCGCGCCTCCGCGATCACCGCATCGGTTCCGTGGCGGTGGACCCAGGGCGCGTCGAGGATGTTGAACCCCATCGTGTCGAGGTTGACCGTCCGCAGGCCGATCTGGACCGAAGTCGCGGGGTCGATCAGCCCCTCGCGCACCGCATACCAGAACATCGTTCCGTGGTTGATGCCGTCCTCGTTCTCGTCTTCCCAGGTATCGGAGTGCGCGTCGAAGTGGATGATCGAAAGCGGCGCACCGTGGCGCGCGGCGTGAGCCTTGAGTAGCGGGTAGCTGATGAAGTGATCCCCGCCGAGGGTCATCATCATCACCCCCGCTTCGACGATCTTCTTCGCGTAGGCCTCGATGGCCGCGGGCACCTCGGCGGGTTTGGAGAAATCAAAGGGCAGATCGCCGTGATCGACGATCGCCATCTCGCTGATCGGATGAAAATCCCAGCCGTAGACGAGCCGCTCGTAGGAAAGCAGCGACGATGCGGCGCGGATGCCGCGCGGTCCGAAGCGGGTGCCCGGGCGATTGGTCGTCGCCGTATCGAACGGCACGCCGATGATCGCGACGTCGATGCCCTCGAGATCCTTGCGATAGGGGCGTCGGAGGAAGCTCGTGACGCCCGCATAGGTCGTGTCCTCGGAAAATTTGTGCAGATCCGTTTCCGTGATGGCGCTGTCGCCCCAGTTTTCGTCGTTTTCCTTCTGATCGCTCATTTCGCTTCCCGTTCGAAAATTCCGGATTTCGTCGTCGCAGGGTTTCTGCGCCATTTGGCGCGCGAATCCTACCAATCCCCACCTGGACTGGCCCGCTCTGCACCGGAGCCGCCGCAATTCGCGCTTTTTTGGGGCGGGAGGAGGGCTCCGGGCGATCGTCTTAAGCTTTGGCGGCGATTCGACCGAATACCCCAGGATGCGGGTACTGGTCGCAGACGACGATCGCCTCCAGCGCAGCCTGCTCGAGACGGCCCTCTCGAGCTGGGGCTACGAGGTGACCTGCGTCGAGAACGGAATGCAGGCCTGGGAGCTCCTCCAGGGCGAATCGCAGTTTTCCCTGTTGATTACGGATTGGGTGATGCCAGAACTCGATGGCGTTTCGCTCTGTCGGAAACTCAGAGACGAGCCGCGCGACCCATATCTTCCCGTCATCCTGCTCACCTCCCGGGAAGGCGCCGACCACTCGGTCGAAGCGCTGAATTCGGGAGCCGATGCATTCCTCACCAAGCCGTTCAGCACGTCGCGCCTGCTCGCCCAGATTCGCGTCGCCGAGCGAATCCTGGATCTCGAAGAGCGACTCGCCGAGCAGGTCAGAAAACTTCGCATCGCCAACGAGCGGCTCGAGTCGGGACTCGTCGCGGCCGCGGCCGTTCAGTCGTCGCTGCTGCCGGACGTCTCTCCGAAGATTCACGGGGTGAATTTCGAGTGGAGCTACCAGGCTTGCGAGAGTCTCGGCGGCGACATGTTCAATATCTTTCGACTCGATGAGCGGCGGATCGGGATGTACGTGCTCGATGTTTCGGGCCACGGGCCCTCGGCGGCGCTTCAGTCCGTCACACTGAGTCACGTACTGACCCCGTTCGACCAACAGGGCGGAATCCTCAAGCGCATCAGCGAAGCATCCGGCCGCTACGAGGTGACGAAACCGGCAGAAGTCGCGCGCCAGCTGAATCGCTCGTTCCCGCTGATCGAGCGATCCGGGCAATTCTTCACCTTTCTCTACGGAATCCTCGACGTCGAAACGAAGCTCGTGCGCTACGTGAAGGCCGGGCACCCGGGCCCGATCGTCGTTTCGCGCGATGGAATTCGCTGCCTCGAGAAGGGGGGTGGCATTCCGCTCGGGATCCTGCCGGATGCCGACTACGAAGAAGACCGGCTGCAGCTCTCGACCGGCGACAGCCTCGTCTTCTACACCGACGGCGTGCTCGAAACGCTCAGTGCCCGGCGCGAGGCCTTCGGACTGGATCGCTTGATCCAGACCATCGGCGAAGCGGACGGCGGAATCTCGGAGCGTCTTCGCACATTGCAGCTCACTCTGGATGCATTCGGCCTCGGTGAGCCGCGCCGCGACGACGTGACGTTCGTCGGCCTTCAGATCAGCTAGCTCAGCTGCGATCGGTGCGGCGCGCCACCCCCGACTTGCGGACCGGTCAGGGAGTCTGCGGGTCGTCGGGCAAGCGCAACCACGCGATCGTCGCCCCCCAGCCGCCCCGGTCTCCGGGGGCGTCGACGTAGTGTTCCACGCCGGGGTGTCGGTCCAACAAGCGCTGAACGCGGTTGCGTTGGACGCCCCGTCCGCGGCCGTGGATCAGGCGAACTTCCCGAAACCCCTTCTCGATCGCGGCTTCGAGATAACCCTCGACCACGTCGCCGATCTCGCTCGGTCGGAAGAGGTGCAGATCGATGGATTCTTCGATTGGGATTTCGACCGGGTCGGGGAACGGGCTCTCCGGGTCGATCGGGTCGTCGTTCTCGGGCTCGTTCATCGCGGCTCCGCCGCCAGTTTACCTCGCAGGGTGTTCCCCGAGGCCCCGCCGTCAAAGGTCGCCGAGGGTCGCCCTATTCGCGTCGTGGACTTTCTCGGTCATCTGCGAGACGCTGATCTGCGGCCCGGGCGAGCCTCTCAGGGACGCGCAATACAAAAATTCAAGTGATTGAAAAAATTAAGAAAATGAAGCGTATCGGCGACTGGGCGTTGGGCCTTGCGGCGCTGCTGTGGGGCGAAATCCCCGCGACTCGCGCGGACGAAGTGGCCGGTCACGTCACGGCTTCGATCGAGCCGGACCTGCACTGGAAGGGGCGGTTACGGCCCCTTTGCCGTGGTCTTCAGCTGCGATGCGCGCCCGCCCCGGACCTTGCAGTCGGATTCGCGAACGAACTTCGTCTTACCCCCGATCACGCAGCTGACGAGCTTGTCGTCACGGTTGGATTTCACGGGCTCTTCTTCGACGGTCTCCTGCCACCAATCCGCGAGCTGGTCCGGCACGCCGGGCCCGCGGTTCAGGGCCTTTTGTTGCTGGGCTTCCGCCTCGGCTGTGGCGGCTTCCGCCTCGGCCTGTTCGATTTTCTGCTTCTTGGCTCGCCAGCCCACGGAGTGCTGCTCGATGAGCGCATCGCCCTGGCGGAGTTCTTCGGCGATGAAACAGCCCGAGAGCCAGAGCGCTGACGACAAGATTGCGACGAGGCGCAGCATCCCCTACTCATCGGCAAAATCGGATTCGGGATGAAGAGACCGGCGCGACAACTCGATGCCGGGGCAGAGCCGGGCGGCTTCGCACAACGCCCGGGGATCGTCGATAAGTTCTTCCCAATAGGGCCAATCGCGACACTTTTGCGGGCGTACTGCGTAGATCGCGCAGCGCGTCTCCCGTCCGTCCTCCAGGAATGGGCAGCGCCCCGCGGGCCCGTCGACGAGCCGATCGCCGCGCGCGGCGACGAAGCGGGCTCTCGCGATCGCTGCGCTCATGTGCAGGTGGTTCGCAATCCGGGCGATGTCCGCGTCGGTCACCCTCACCACGCCCTCGGGGCGGGCGCAGCAGTTCCCCGACCGAAGGCAGCGAAAGCGGAACGGGTAATTGCGGCTGGAGTCCGTCACTCGAGTTCGCTTCCGTCCGCTGTGGGGGATGGCCGGGCGGTTCTTCGCCTCAGGGTGAGGGGATCGCGGCTGCAATGTCGACGCTCAGCGCCGCCAGTGCTCGACTCATCGCGGCGACGAGCGCTTCGGTGGATCGGTCCGTGGCGGATTCCGCGTAGCTCGAGGCCTGCAGCGGCTGCACCTCCGAACCGTCGGCGCGAACCCATCGCCAGCGCGCGCCCAGCGCGACTTCCCCATCGCTGTTCCCCTCGAATGCGAGAATTGCGATTTCGAGCTTGAAATCGGTTTCAATCCGCATCGGCCAAGGGTAGACGGAGATTTGATCGGTCCCGGTCAGGTTCGAGAGGTTCTCGGAGATCACCCTCGGGATGCTCTTTTCGAGCGGTTCGGCCCACTGCGAGAAATCGGTGATGTGCACCTCGTTGGTTCCCGTCCGGGTGACGATCTGCGAGCGATTCAGCCGCTCCGGGAGCACGATTCGTCCGATGCTCAGGCGCAGATCGGCGGCCGGCGCGCGCGCGTCGGCCGAGGCCGCGGTCGCGTTCAAAACGAACAGGCGCGTGGGCCGCGTCGTGCGCGGGCCCAGGCAGCCCGCCAATAGGAAAGCGATGGCCAGATGGACGAGCGGGACGTGTGCGCGGTTCATCGAGACCCTCCGGGTTTGCCGCGGAGCAGGGCATCTGGATTGCGCTCGATGTACTCGGCGAGCAGTCGGATCGCGCGCGCGGCCGCCGTCAACTCGCCGAACATCTGCTCGAGTTCGTAGCGCATCGGCGATCCCTCGGCCGCGACCGACAGCGTGCGCCGAGCGGCATTGATGGCTCTCTGGAGGTCGTTCAGGGTCTGGTCGACTTCGGCGAGCGTCAACTCGGCGCGACCCGAGAGGTTCCCCACCTGCCCGTCGATGTTCGAGACGAGTGCCTGGATGTCGTCGATGGCTGCGTCGGCGTGCTCGACGACACCGAGCAATTCTCCCGAGTTCACGAACTGGTTTACGCCCGTCAGGATCTGCGCGAGTTCCGGAGAATTCACCAGGGCTTTCAGCCCGGCCAGAACCTGACGCGCGTCGTCGAACATTTCCTCGAGCGAGAGCTCCTCCATCGTCTCGGTGAATTCCTGCATGGTCGACGGAATCGTCGGCATCTCTGGGAATTCTCCGATCGGATCGACATAGCGCGCCGGTCGATCGGGCAGGATGTCGAGCTGGACGCTGAGTTGACCCGTCACGATGCTCTGGAGCTGCAGCTGCGCGCGGAGTCCGCGTTCGATGAGTTCGGCGATCAGGTCGCCCTCGGGGATCGAGCCTCCGATCTCGCGAATCCGCCTGCGTTGGAGCTGGAGGTAGGCGGGGATCCGCACGGAGAGATCGTTGGCATCGAGCTGGATTTCGATGCGTCGCACCACGCCGACCTTGACGCCGCGAAATTTGACCGGGGCGCCGTCGTTCAGTCCGCTGACGGACTCCGGGAAGTAGGCGACGTAGGTCACCGTCTCGGTGAAGAAGCGTCCACCGCCGAAAACCATCAGTCCCGTCACGATCAGCGCGATCGCCCCCAGCAGGAATGCGCCGATCACGGTCGGGTTGGCCTTTACGCTCACAGTCGGCCCCGATTGAGGAATTGACGAATCTTCGGGTCTGGCGAGTGGTCGCGCAACTCTGCGGGCGAGCCGATGGCCAGCATGGTGTGGGTGTCCGGGTCGAGGAAGACCGATCGGTCGGCGACCGCGAAGATGCTGTCGAGTTCGTGGGTCACGACGACCATCGTGATGCCCAGGCTGTCGCGCAGTTCGCGGATCAGGTCGTCGAGCCGACGCGCGCTGACCGGATCGAGCCCCGCGGAGGGCTCGTCGAAGTAGAGGATGTCGGGATCCAGCGCCATCGCGCGCGCCACGCCCACGCGCTTTCGCATGCCACCGCTGACCTCGGCGGGGTGGAAATCCTCGAAACCCGCCAGGCCCACGAGCGCGAGCTTGAAGAGCGCGATCTCGCGGATCTCGGATCGGCTGAGTTCCGTATACACTTCGAGCGGGAGCGAGACGTTTTCGGCCAGCGTCATCGAGCTCCAGAGCGCGCCGTTCTGATACATCACGCCGAATTTGCGCATCATGAGTTTGCGGCGCTCGGGATCGGTGCCCCAGAAGTCCTCTCCCTCGTAGAGGACTCTCCCCTTGGCGGGCGACTGCAGGCCGACGAGGTGACGCAACAAGGTGGTCTTCCCGCAGCCGCTGATTCCGATCACCGCGAATATCTCGCCTCGCTCGATCGCAAAGTCGAGGTCCCGCTGGACGACGAAGTCACCGTAGGCCATGGTGAGGCCGCGGATCTCCACGAGCGGTGATTCGGTCGGCATCTTCCCCCTACCCGAGAATGTGATCGATCACGTTGATGATGCCCGAAGCGATCACGATCAGTACGATCGATGTCACGACCGCCGAGGTCGTCGCTTTGCCGACGGCCGCCGCGCTTCTGCCGCACTGCATGCCGCGCAGGCAACCCGACAGCGCGACGAGGCTGCCGTAGACGACCGCCTTGATCAGTCCGGCTCCGAAATCGGCCAGCGACAGCGCGTTGCGGGTCTGGTCGAAGTAGCTCACCACGCCGAGATCGAGCATGCCCACGCCCACGACGGCGCCGCCCGCAATGCCCAACAGGTTCGAATAGAGGCAAAGCAGCGGCAGCATGAGCGTCAGCGCGAGCAGGCGCGGCAAAACCAGGAACTCGGTGGGCGAGATTCCCATCGTCTCGAGCGCATCGATTTCTTCGTTGGCCGTCATCGTTCCGAGTTGTGCGGCGAAGGATGCGCCGGTGCGGCCCGCCATGATGATCGCAGTCATCATCGCACCCATCTCGCGCGCCATCCCCAGGCCGACGAGATCCGCGACGAAGATCTGCGCGCCGAACTGCTTCAGCTGGATGGCCCCGATGAAGGCGAGGATGAGCCCGACCAGAAAGCTCACGAGCGTGACGATGCCGACCGCCTCTGCGCCGCACTGCTGGACGGTGAGCGCGAAGTCCGAGGCTCGAAAATGGGCGCGGCCGGTCGCGAGCCGGACGAGTGCGATCCAGGTTTCTCCGAGGAAGCGAACGCTCTCGGTGGCGGATCGAGTTCTGCGAATGGCCGCGCGTCCGAGTCGGGTCGGCAACGAGCCACCGGTGAATTCGACCTCGATCTCCGTTTCGGGCACGGCCGCGGCCAGGTCGAGCAGGCGCTGGACACCCTCGGGCAAGCCCGAGCGATCGACCTCGATGCTGCGATCCTCGAGCAGCTCCAGCAGCCCGCGCAGGTAGGTCGGCAGCGCGGAATCCCAGACCGCGATCGCCTGGCTGTCGAAGCGGATTCGGCGGGGGGGAGGCGCTTTGTCGAGTTCGGAACGCAGTTCTTCGCTCGACGGCACACCCTCGGCGAGCGTCCAGCATCCCGAGAGGCGAATCAGCAGTTCGCCATTCGGCGATCGAGCGAATTCCATTTTGTGGGGAGTCGGCATCGCGTTCCGCGCATTCTATCGCGCCGTCGAGGCGAGGGCTTCCGGGGGCGTCGGCGCCCGGGGGAATGGCGCATCGGGGCGCGACGCGGGGCTGGGGTGTCGCCGCTTGGCGTCGGCCGTCAGCGTTCGGGTTTCTGGTCGAGACCGATATACCGCCCTGCCTGCGAGGGGCGCGGAAGCTGGAAGTGCGCCTCGCCCAATGCCTCGAGGCGCCGCAGGATTTCGGGCGCCATCGGCGCCGCTTTCCGCGTCGCCGAATCGACGTGCAGATTGATGATTTCGTTGGTCGCCGCCAGATAGCCCTCATCGGCGTGCCACATCCGATGGAAGAAATGGAAGCGCTTTTCGTCGAAGCCGAGCAATTGAGTGGTGTAGCGAATTGGGTCACCGACTCGCATTTCGCGCAGATAACAGACGTGACATTCGAGCGCGAAGCTCGCAACTTCGCGTGTTTGCCGGTGTTCTGCGTCGAAACCCATATGGTCGAACCACATGTCCGTCGCCCAGTCGAATGCGACCACGTAATAGCCGAGATTCAAATGCCGGTTCTCGTCGATCCACTCGGAGCGAACGCGGTCGCGGCATCGATCGAACGGAGCGGTTATCGCCTCTTTCACGCCTCATCTCCGGATTTGCGCGGAAAAGCCGGGTCCGGCCGCCAGCGGCGCGGGCTGGGTGGAATTTCCACGACGGTCGAGCCCAGACTGCCTTATTGCCGAAGCGGGCGCATTTGGTGTATCTCGTGCGTCAAAGCGTACTGAGCGCCGCCCGTAGTGCGAAGCAATGCCAACGGTAAACCGGCTTCGGGGCGCCGCAACCTAATCGAGGGGGTGGGACGTTGTCAGAACGACGTAAGTACTCGCGGATTCTAGCTGGATTCCGATCGTCGCTATGGGCGATTTGTGCGGCGCTCGCTGCGTTCTCGCTCCCCGGATTGCCCGCGCAGGCGGAAGAGCACAAGGCCGCGGAGATCCCGGACGGTTGGCGAATGACCCCGGATATCGGCTGGAAGCAGGGCGACCACCGATTCGACCTCCGCTTTACCTCGAGGAATCGGTGGGAGCGCTGGGAAGCGCAGACGAACAACGAGGACAACATCTACGGTGGCCGCGTGCGAGTGTCGGCGGAGTACGCCTGGCAGGATCACGTCCGGATGTTCGCCGAGGGGCAGTGGGCGGGTGTGTACGATTTGAACAGCACCGCGAGTGGCGCGGCAGGGCTCTACCGAGCCAATGCCCACAATCCCCCTGGGAGCAGCGTCAATAGTTTTCGCGTCTACCAGCTCTTCGCCCAGGGCGGTCTCGACTCCGACAACTGGCTGCGCGTGGGCCTTCAGGCGCTCAAGAACGCCAGTGAGATCCGCTACGAAGACGGCAACTGGAACTATCTCAAGAACAAGCGGCTCGGCCAGCGGCTCATCGGAGGGGTGGGTTGGACGCACGGCGAGCGCAGTTACGACGGAGTCGCTGTTCGGATGGAACAGGACGGACACGTACTGCACTTCTACGCCGCGGAGCCGACGACCGGTGTGTTCGAAATCGACCGAGCCTACAAGCGCCAGAAGGACGTGATCTTCGGCGGCATGGAATGGACGGTCGAGCGGGGCACCTGGGTCGAGAACACCGAGTTTGGCGCGTTCTTCATCGGCTTTGCGGATGTTCGCGATACACAGGACGTTGTCCCCCCGTTCTTCGGCGACATCAACGTCTACACCTTCGGGATTTCGTCTCTGGGCGTCTATCCGATGGGGCCGGGCAACCTCGACGTGATTCTCTGGGGTGCGGCACAGGTGGGCAGTTACGAGGACCGCTACGCGGCGTGCGACGCCAACCCGACCGTGGCTTGCGGCCCCCTGTCGCCCGGATCGCGGGATCTCGATCAGCTCGCCTGGGCTGGTATCGCTGAAGTCGGCTACCAGCTCTCCGATGTCTGGAGCAAGCCGTGGCTCCGGGCCGGTGTCAACTTCGCTTCGGGCGACAGCAACCCAGCTCAGGGCGCAGGCGTTTCAGGGGGAGGGAACCGCAACACCTTCTTCAACCTGCTGCCCACGAATCACATGTACTACGGATACGCGGATCAGGTGGCGTTCTCCAACCTGATCGACCTTCTGGTTCAGCTGAAATTCTCCCCGCTGCCCAAGCTCGGTGTCGAACTCGCGTTCCATCAGTTCTGGCTCTACACGAATCGCGATGCCCGCTACTTCGGGTCCGGCGCTTTCGAGCGGCGGTCGTTGGGCTACGGCCGCTCTCCGTCGAACGGGTCGAACAATGTCGGCCAGGAAATCGACTTCGTGGTCGACTACAAGGTGAACGAGCACCTGGGGTTGGCGGCGGGTTACGCGCATCTGTTCGGCGGGGGTGTCTTCAGCCGCAATCAGACTTTTGCGGATGAGGATACCAGCTGGGCGTTCGCCCAGGTGACTCTCAGCTACTGAGACGTGGATCGAAAAATGGGTCCAGTCCAACTGAAACCGTTTAGCTGACGATCCTTTCAGCGAGATCGCAGGACTAGATCGCGTACTGGGCCCGATGCGCCCGGCACGACGCGATCGCGCGCGTCGGAATTCGACCGAAATAACACGCTTCGATCCAGCCGGAGAGCGTCTCCCGG
>JAFDBP010000097.1 GCA_019313245.1 Deltaproteobacteria bacterium | reverse complement strand
GATGGCGGCGCTGCGCAGCAATGCCGCGTCGTTCGGGTCGAGTGCGAGGCCCGCTTCGTAGGCTTCGGCGGCGGCCGCGAGGTTGCGCTCGCCCTCGAATGCGCGCCCGAGGCCGCCCCAGCCGCCCACCGTCGGATGGTCGCGAACGACCCGCTCGAATTCGATCCGCGCGCCCGCGTAATCGCCCTGCTTGAGCAGCGCCCGAGCGAAGCGAGTCCGTTGCATCGGGTGTTCGCGGCCAGCCCAACTCAGCGCGGCAAACATCGCCTTCGCGGTGCGGTTCGCGCCCCACTGCTGTGATTGGTGGCGCACGAGTTCGCCGACCTCGATCGCGAGGCAGACGGCGGCGATCGCCCACAGTGCGTTGGCCGGACGTTGCCAGCGCGATTTCGGGCCGATCGCGGCCGGCCGCGGATCGCCCTCGCCGTCGCGCAGCAGTGCGCGCGCGACCTTGCCGTCGCGAAGTTTCCAGATGGCCCCGTCGAGCATGAAGTGGTGCAGGTTGACGACCGCGAAGACCAGCGTGCTGAGGCCCGCTTCCCAGGTCAGAGAAGTTCCGAGCAGCATCGGTGCGAAGAAGATGCCCGGCAACACGATTGCCGCGTTGCCGGCGAGCGTCGTCTTGAGTAGGTACTGGCTCAAGCGCGTGCGGGTCGCGCTTCGCTTCGCGTAGTGGAAGGTCACCCAGAGGTACTGCATCGAATGGGCGGCCGAGATCCAGATGGCCGCAAAGGCGAGCGAGCGAATCGACCACGCCCTGGTTGCGTCGAGCAGCGCGGGCACCGAGAACCAGAGAGCCTGGCAGAGGACCAGCGAGAGCACGGGAAGGAGCACGCGAAGGCGCGCGCGCCGCCAGAGGATCGCGACGGCGCCAACCACGCAGAACAGATAGGCGGCTCCGCTGGCGAGAAACAGGGCGCCCGCGATCGCGTCGGGAATGCCGAGCCGCAGCAGTACGGGGGCGGTGTAGAGCGCACTTCGCGGCGGGGCACTCGCACCGGTCGATCCCTCGATGTGCAGCGCGAGAAACGCGAGCACGAAGGACAGCAGGAAAGACGCGTACAGCAGGCGCTTTGCGAGCGGAGATATCTCGACCCCCGAGCGGCGCAGGAACATCAGCGAGATGCCGTAGTTCTGCCCCGCGAAGTGCCACGGCGACCAGCTGAAATAGACGGTCACGATCAGGGCGCCGACCCAGGGTTCGTACAAACCCGCCACGAAGATCGCTGCGCACAGCGCGGTTCCCCAAACTGCGAACAGCGCGTAGCGGTGGCGCTCTTCGCGCTGTTCGTACACGCGCAGCAATGTGGCGCCGTAGTGGGGGCCATTGATCAGGATTGCGATGATCCAGATGGGTGTGAACGTCCAGTCGGATGCCACCGCACCGCTCAGCGCGAACCAGAGAATGGGAACGCTCAAGAGATAGGCGCCGCCGGCCCCGATCAACAGATCGGGGAGGGGGCCTTCCAGCCAGCGCGGTCCGCGCAACCTCGCAACAGGCGCCACCGTCGCCATCGCGTGTCCTCGCAGTGCGAAATCACAAAAGGGCGTTGCAGTCGCGCTCAACCTATCACATCGAGCTGCTCGAGATGGCAGCTAAATCGGCGCTGCCGCGGGCGCTTTCGTCGCGGGCGATTCTGGCACCGTCGAAATCAAGTTCGTCTCAGAGCTTCGACCCCGGGTGGTATTCAACGCGAGTGTCGTTCTTCGGGGCGTGTTTCGGCGTCGCGGGTTGGTTTCAGAGGTCGCGCACGAGCAGTTCGATGGGCGGTATCTGGATGCGCTTGTCGCGGATGGCTTCCAACAGGGCTTCGACCTGCTTAGCGGGCCCTTTGATTTCGAGCACGAGCTTCGCCGTGATTTGCGGCACGTTCGCTTTGGGGGATGTATCGACAGCCTCGCTCGCGATCGGATCGAGTGGTGCGGCACTGGCGGCCTTGCCGCCTCGCGTCTCCGATCGTTCGAGTGCGGGTTGCGTAGGCCTGGTGATGGCGAGTTCGTTGGCAATTGCGGATTCATCCAGCGGCGGGATGTCCCGAGCGAGATCGAGATCGAGATTCCGGACCGCTACGTCCGGCGCGAGATCGAGTGTGCCGGAACCCGTCTCGTCGATTTCGACCGTTCCATCCGCGGTCACCGCTCGTGGGGCTGCGGAACTGGATGCGGAAGCGCTCGTGAGCAGGTCGTCCTCGGTGTCGAAACCGAGCATCGTGCGGCCCGCGGCGTCTTCGAGCGCCGACAGACCGAACTCCTTGAGCTCGGACGCGAAGCGCACATTCTTTCCGCGCGCGAGCGGCTTCGCCACCTGGCCGAACTCGATCCGAAGCGTTCCGATCTGGATGGTGTTGCCGTGTTGGAGGGCGTGCTCCTTGATCGGCCTGCCATCCACGAGCGTGCCGAGGCCCGTATTCAGATCCTCCAGCACGCAAGCCTCGCCGCGGCGGCGAAACACCGCGTGCTTGCGCGAGACCTCGGGATCCGCGACCACGATGTCCTGGCTGTCGTTTCTGCCTACCGAGATGTCCAGGGTGTCCCAGACGATCGCCTGTTTCTCGCCCGTTCCCGTCTGGAGCACCAGATAGGAAGTGAGTTTTTGGCGTTTTTCGGCGCCCATGGGTCTATTTTCGGGCTTCCGGGGCCGGTGCTTGAACGATCGTTGAGGCGCGCTCAGCCCCCGCTGGCGTCTTCGAGCCAGGAGTGGAGCGGTCCGCTGCGCCGAACCGCGCTCTGGGCCTGCACCCAGCGCGCGCCGTGGATGACGATGCAAGCCACGGTCCAGAGCGCGACCGCCGCGAGGCCGAGATCGGGCCGGCCGCAGAGCGTGGCCGCGCTGAGCAGGATCAGGTTGGGGTTGCGGCGCGAACTGATCAAGCGAAAGCGCGAGTCCCAGCGCTGCCAGGTGTGGATGCGGACGCCGAATGTCGCGATGAAACGCCACTCCAGCAGCCGCAGCGCGATGTAGCCCGCGACGACCGCGACCCCAGCCGCGTTCCACCACCCCGGCACGGGATCGAGTGTGAGGCCGGCTCCCCACCACCAGGCGATCCACCAGAATGGGGGGTGGATCATGTCGATCAGGTGGTCGAAGTAGTTGCCGAACCGACTCGAGGTCTGGGTGACCCGAGCGAGTTTGCCGTCGAGCGTATCGAGAAACGACATGGCGAAGGCCAGCACCAGGGCGAGCGCGAACTGACCCGTCGCGAACAGGTAGAGCACGATGAACACCAGCAACAGGCTCAGCGCCGTCACCGTGTTGGGCTGGATGCCGAGCCTCGCGGCAAATTGCGTGGCGTAGAACGCGGGCCGCGGGAAGACGTACTTCGTGACGATGTCCGTCACGCCCTTGTAGGCGAGTTCGAAGGTGCGGGCCTCGATCTCGTCGCGCGTCGTCGCGTCGATCGGACGGATCAGCGGGTGGCTGCGCTTGCGCACCTGGTCTTCGAAGACGGTCGGCGGATCGGCGGCGTCGATCAGCTCGACGCCCGCTGGCAGCTCTTGCCGCGAGCGCGGCTCGCCGAGAATCAGCGCGCGCCAGCGCTCGGCTTCACTCGCCGCGCAGCACACGGCCACCGGCTGCGCGCGTCCGGAATCCCGCCACTCGACGATCGCGCGATCCGGCGAGGCGAGGATGAGCTTGACCGCCGAGCGGTCGAAGAAGTAGTCGACGCGAAAAATCGCCACGGAGTCGTCCGGGGCCGAGCCTTCGCCACCCGATGAAAAGGGTTCGATCCCCTGTCGGTGTAGCAGCTCCGCGAGCAGCACCGCGACGTCGCGCCCCCAGATCTTTTGCTGGCATTCGCCGAGAAGCTGGTAGCCGATCCTCGCATCGGGTCTGATTCGAGGTTCTTCCGAGATCATCGCGCCCCCCGTACGCGTTCTCATAGCAGACGCGCGGGGTTCAGACCCCGGAATTCGTTCGCGCGGTCAGGCCTTGCGCGGGCAGGTGGTGCACGCGCCCCCGCGCGGACCGCAGAGGCTTGCGGTCTCGATCAGCGACATCGAACGGGAGCTCGGTTCGCGAACAATGCGCTCAGCCCATTACGCGGCTCGGCAGAGGTCGCCGTGCGGTGAACCCCTCAGCAGGTTGATGAATTCGCGCCCGCCGACGTAGACCAGATCGCGGTGATCGCCGCCTTCGAAGTAGACGCACGCGAGCCTGCGGAGCCGGTCGTCATAGACGGTTTCGATTCCGTAGGCCTCCCCGAGCGGCGGCACGGCGCCGACCGTGCAGTCCGGGAAGACGTCCGCGATTTCAGCTTCGCTCGCGAGTTGGAGTTTGCGATGCAGCTGGCGTTCGAGTTTCTTCAGGTCGACTCGATACGAAGCGGGTACGACCGCGGCCACATAGCCCTTCTCGTCTTCGAGCAGCACCGTCTTGGCGAGTTGATCTTCCCAGATGAATGCGACGTCGGCGGTCTCCTCGCTGGTGCGCGAGTAGGGGTGTTGCAGGGTTTCGTAACTCACACCGTTGGATTCGAGAAACCACTGGACAGTTTTTGCAATGCTCATTTTCTCACCCTCCGAGCGCCACCGGACGAGGGCGCGTGAAGGGGAGGGAGCAGAACGACGGATTCCAGCAGCGGGGGGAGCCTGGATCCACAACTTTCAGAGCAGACGGTTCGGGGGCCCCGTCGTTTCAGCGCCCTCACCGACGACGAGCCCTCGCCGGTTCGGGCAATGGTCACCTCCAATGTGCACCAATAGTGCGATTTAAACAAGCGAAATCTGGACGCCGTGGGCGTTCGGGCGTATCGGTAGACGCGAGCCCTGCGGGGAGCCGCGCGCGCCCGGCCGCGGGGCGAGGCGAGCGACGGCGGCGAATCGCGGCTCTCGACTATCGGGGCTGCGCGCTGGAAGCCGGGTAGACCGCTTCGGGTGTTTCGGGAGCGCGGTCGTGGCCCGCCAACTGCACGATTCCGAATGCGGCGAACGTGCGGATGACGAGATAGGCCGGATCGATCTCGAACCAACGCACGGCAAAGTTTGGCGCCATGCCGGCTTTGTGGTGGTTGTTCTGGAAGAGTTCCCCGAGCGTCACGAGATCGAAGGGCAGGGTGTTTCGCGACAGGTCGTTGGTGGCGAAATTTCGATAGCCGTATTTGTGCCCGCACCAGTTGACGATTGCGCCGTGGATCGGCCCCATCAGGAAGTGCACCGGCAGCAGCGCGAAGTAGATCGGGCTCGGCGCAAACGCGACATAGAAGAGTGTGTAGGCCGCGCCGAACGCGAGCCGAGCGGACCAGAGGTTGCCGATCCGGTCGATTGGAGCCCACTCCGGGTAACCACCAGCGAAGCGCGGTTCCGGCTCGACGCGATGGCACACCAGATCCGAGTAGCGCTTCTTGGTGTGGAGCATCATCGCGAAGGGGTTGGTCTGGAAATGCGGCGAGTGCGGATCCTTCGCGGTGTCGCTGAAGGCGTGGTGCTCGCGATGCAGGATCGCGTAGCCGCGCGGCGACAGGAAAGACGCCCCCTGCGCGAGCCAGGTCGCGAGGTAGAAGATGCGCTCCCAGCGCCGACTCATCGAAAATTGGCGGTGGGCGCCGTAACGGTGCAGAAAGAAGGTCTGGAAGAAGACCGACAGCAGCCAGTGGCCAACGAAGAACAGCGCGATCGCGAGCATCTCGGTTCCGCCTCGATTCGGGTTGGGCGCGATGCGACGCGGGTTCCCCCAGCCGCGGCATCGATCGGAAGCTAGTGGTTCGATCGGTCGCTTTCCGCGAACTTTCGTAATAGTTGTGTGATACCGGGCCGCGGCGCGGTTCAGTTCGGGCGAGCGCGCGCAGCTGGCAGCGCGCCGAGGGAATCGATGGGGTCGGCGAGAGGCGATGGGTACAATGGGCGCCGTGTTGAATCTCGCCTCGAAGACCGACCCGGCTTGGATCGAAACCGCGCTCTCGGATCTCGACGAGCTGCTGCTCGACCACGCGCACTGCGAGCGGAAGGCCGCGGGCATGGCCCTGCGCCTGATGTTCCGTTACCCCGATCGGCCGTTTCTGCACGACCCGCTCTCGCGGCTCGCGCGCGAAGAACTCGCCCATTACGAGGAGGTACTGCGCGCGATCGCCGCGCGAGGGGGTTCGATGCGCCGCCAGCGCCCGAGTCCGTACGCGGGACGGCTCTACCACTGCGTGCGAAGCGCGGAGCCCGAGCGCCTGGTCGACACGTTGCTCGTGTGCGCGCTGATCGAGGCCCGCAGTTGCGAGCGCTTCAAGCTCCTCGCGGACGCGGTCGGAGACCCGAAGCTGAGCGCGCTCTACAACGGGCTGCTCGCGAGTGAGGCCCGGCACCACGGCTCCTATCTCGAGCTGGCGATTCAAGCCAGCGATGAAGACACCGCGCGCGAACGCCTGCTCGAACTCGCGCAACGCGAGGCGGAAATCATCGCCGACCCGACGCCGATGGTGCGTATGCACGCTTGACACAGCAGGGAGGCGAATGAAGGTCGCGACCGCTGGCCTCCGAACCCCATCGCCGCCGAGAGGGCGCTATCCTGCGCACTCGGCCGCGCGGATGCGGAGCCGAGAGACCTTTTCACCCACGGGATCCACTGGATCCGAAGAGAGCCCACGCGCGTGAAGCGCCTTCTCGCACTGATTTTCGGACTCGCGATCGCGGCCGCCGTGCTCTATCTGCTCGTTTCGCGCGAGCCGTCGGAGCCGCCCAGTGCGGAAATCGACGACGCTTCGCGCGCGAAGCTCGAACGCGTACTCGAACAGGCCGAAACCCAGGGAGATGACTGAAGCGTGGCCGCACTCCGCGACCGCACGGCCTTCGAAGCCGAAGAGCGCGAGCGCCTCGCAGCGTACGCGGCGAAGAGCGCCGAGTCGCGCGGGCGCGTCGTCGAAGAGCCCGAGGCCGCCTACCGGACCGCCTATCAGCGCGACCGCGACCGCATCGTTCACTCGGCCGCGTTTCGGCGGCTGGAGTACAAGACCCAGGTCTTCATCTATCACGAAGGCGATCACTATCGAAATCGCCTGACCCACACCCTCGAGGGTTCGCAAATTGCGCGAACGATCGCGCGCGCGCTGCGGCTCAACGAGGAACTGACGGAAGCCGTGATCCTCGCCCACGACCTCGGACACACGCCGTTTGGTCACGCGGGCGAGCGCGTGCTCGCCGAGCTGATGCGCGACGACGGGGGATTCGACCACAACCGCCAGAGCCTGCGGATCGTCGACCTGCTGGAGGAGCGCTATCCGGGATTTCGCGGACTGAATCTCTCGTACGAGACCCGCGAGGGCATCCTGAAGCACGGCTGCGATTGGCCGCATCCGGTGCCGATTCCCGAGGTCGATGCCCAGCCCGGGCTGGAAGCCCAGGTGGCCGACTATTCGGACGAGATCGCCTACACGGTCCACGATCTGGACGACGGGCTGCGGTCCGGCTTGTTGAATCAGGCCGATCTGAAGTGCGTGCGGCTGTGGACCGAGACCCACCAGCGGGTGCTCGACGAACTCGGCGCCGCACCGCCTCGCGTG
>JAFDBP010000096.1 GCA_019313245.1 Deltaproteobacteria bacterium | reverse complement strand
TTGGGTCCCTTGTACTTCGAGACGTCGACCGAGCGCGCGTCGAGGCACACCCGGGTTTCGGCGACGACCTTTGGCTTCTCCTCGAAGAGGTCGATCAGAGTGACCTTGCCATCGCGACCGATCGTGTAGAAGTAGCGCCCGGTTCCAGACGCGCGGAAGATGTGGACCGCGTGCCCCGTCCCGACGACGGTGACGAGTTCTTTGGAGTCGCCGTCGATGATCGCGCCCTTGCCGACGTCGCGCAGGATGGTTCCGAAATAGTTGTCGATGTTTCGCTTGTGTTGGGGTTTGCTCGGGCGATCCGCCACCGGCACGTTCAGCTTGTGGGTCGCCTTCATGGCCGCGAGCCCCATTTCCGGCGGTGTCGGGGCGGGGAGCTGCACGAATTTGGCCATCAGCGCGGACTCTTCGGCGGTGAGTTCGCCGGTTCGACCCCAGCCGGGCATGCCCGCAGCGGTGCCTTCGAAGATGGTCTTCTCGAGTTCGCTGAGTGACTTCTTGAGCATGGCTTCGTCGGCGATGTTGGGCCCGGTCGCACCCTTGCGCAGCGCGCCGTGACATCCCGAGCAGCGGTCGAAGTAGATGAATTCCGCTTGTGCCATCTCTTCTTCACTGAGGGTGGGAGCCGTTGCGGCCGATGCAGTGCCGGCCAGCGCGAACGACAGGGCGGCCAGTACGAGCCAGCGAATCTTCGGAGACGCGCCGTACCAACCGGGTTGCTGCAAAAATCGATGAACCGAAGCGCGAACACACCTCATGAATTCTCCTCCTCGATCGTTCTGCCGGGTCGCTGGCCGCGACTCTCGCCGCTCGCGAACCCCATCAGAGGCACCATTTCGTTCCGTCTCCAAGCCCCGTGTGGGGCTCGAATGGAGCCGTATTCGCGGCTGTCGAGGGGACGCGAGGGCTCCGTCAATCACTCGATGCTAGCTTCTCGATAAAAAGATCTCTAGATCTTTTTATCGTATGATATGCGCTAATCTATAGAGAATTCGCGCTCTAAAGGCCTGACAGGGCGTTTCAGCGCAGGAGAGCATCCGGCTGCCCCGTGGGGACTCGCTTTCAGTGGGAATCGGGGAGCCCCCGATACGAATCAGCGCGGTTGGATCGCGGTTGGGAGGGCCCGAAAATGACTCGATTGAATTCGACGCCTTTGTCGCTGAGAGCGGTCTTGCTATCCGGCCTGCTCCTGGCCCTCTGCGCGATGGCCGCCCCGGCCTCGGCCCGCCCCGAAACGATTCGCGCCGGGGTCTCCTACTACTCGGATGAGTTGATCGAAAGCGGCCCCGTGCGGGACATCGGCACCGAGCGAAACTACGAAGAGGTCTTCAAGCTCTACCGCTACTACGAGGTCTTCTACGACGAGAGCGAACGCGTCGTCCGATGCCTCGAATACAAACGGGGCGACGTCATCCGCGAGGACACCTATCGCTACGCGGAAGACGGCTCACTGCTGGAACACGTCACCGATCCTCCGCGCAGAGAGGCGAAGCCCGAAGCGTCACCCGATTCGCGATAGCGCCGGAGCGAACGGCTTCCCTCGGCAGCGTCGAAATCAGCGCAGCGTCAACTCGACGAGCATCTCCGCAAAGATCGCGAAGAGGAAGAAGAGCGAAACCTTGAAGACGCGCCGATCCTGCTGGGGGCACTCGGCGCGTATGGCGCGCGCAATACTCGCGACGAATCCGCTGCCCGCCACTACCGCCGTCAACGCGTAGGCGAAGCTGAGCTCGCCGGCGAACCACGGGATCAGTGCGATCGGGATCAAGCCGATCGCATAGGCGAGCATATGCCTGCGCGTTGCGCGGTCGCCCAGCACGTTGGGCAGCATCGGGAAACCCGCGGCCGCGTACTCCCGCTTGCGATACAAGGCAATCGCCCAGAAGTGCGGCGGCGTCCAGACGAAAACGATCAGGAACAGAACGAAACCCCAGAGGCCGAGCCTGCCGTCGATCGCCGCGTCTGCGATCAGCGGACTCGCGGCGCCGGCAGCTCCTCCGATCACGATGTTTTGCGGCGTGCGCGGCTTGAGCCAGATGGTGTAGACGAGCAGGTAGTGAGCGAGCGTGAAGACGCCGATCGCGGCCGGCAGCCACCCCCCGGTTGCGAATAGCACTGCGACGCCGAGGGCCGAAATCACAAAACCAAAGACCACCGCTTCGCGCAGCGAGAGGCGCCCGGCCGGCAGCGGCCGGTTTTCGGTTCGCGCCATGCGACGGTCTCGATCGCGTTCCCAGCTCGCGTTCAGGGCACCGCAGCCCGCACCGATCAGCGCAGCCCCCAGGATGACGCCGAGGATCACAGCGGCGCTGGGCCAGCCGTCGCGGCCCATCACCATTGCGGGCGGCGCGGTGAAGAGAACCAGCGTCAAGACCCGAGGCCGCGTGAGCGCGACGTAGTCCTGCGCGCGCGCGAGCCAACCGAAGCGGCTGCGCGCATCACCGAGAGCGATCGGAATCCGCGAATCGGCGCTCATCTCGAACTCCTCAGTGCCAGCTGAAACCGCCGACGCGGTCGAAGACGACCACGCGGCGGTTCTTGTCGGTGAAGGTGAGCGTCTTCTCGTCGTCGAAGCTCCATTCGTCGGGATCCATCGTCTCTCCGATGGCTACACTCACGCGGTGTTCGCCGAGCGCGACCGGCACCCGCTCGACGGCCACGCTGTTGCCGTCTTCCCAGATACCGGACGGCGCGATGCTCGCCTCGAGTGCCGTGGCGCCATCGATGGTCACGCGAAGCCGAACGGGCGGACGGTGACGCTCGCAGATGCGCTCCTTGCGCATATGCACCGGTGTTGATGCGAGTTCTTCCGGCGTGAGGTCGCGGCAGTTCTCGCTCGCGACGCCCGGGTGTTTCAGGCTCACGACGAACTCGGAACCGTGGACCGCGGGCGCCGTGTAGCCGAGGTCGCTGACCAGGCCCAGGATTCCCGCACACGCGATCAGCAACACGGTTGCCGATACCGCATGGATGGCTCGTGAGGGGCTCGGGGCGCGCAGCGGCTCTTCACCGTTGCGAAAACGCGCTGCGGCGCGAATCAGATCCGCCTTGCGCGTGCGGTCGAGCGCCACGAGCCGAACCTGCCCGGGCTCGAGCTTGTCGGCCCGCAGTCTGGGCTCGCGGAGACCCTCGATCCGCTCGCGTTCCCATTCGGCGCCCTCGCGGTAGCCGCATCGATCGGGTGGGCAGCTCACGACCAACACGCCGCTGGCTCCCTGTCGAATGACGCGCTCGATCATCAGCGGCTGAACCCAACCCGAACACGGGATGCGCAACGCGCGATAGCCGGGGAGTTCGGCACAGAGACCGGTATTCGGATCGATCTCGAGATTGGCGCCCGCGGATTCCGCGCAGACGAAGGCGACGTGCACCGTTTCGCCATCGCGTTCGGCGCGTTTCAGCCACGACTCGAGCAGCCTGCGCTGCTCGATGCTCGAAAACCAATCGAGACCAATGCCCGCCGTGTCACACGAACCCGCGCAGATGCCGCACGCGACGCACTTGGAGTCGATCACCGAGGCCTGGGTGAGGAGCCGGTCGTTGCCATCCGTGCGCGGGATCATTTCGATCGCCTCGTACGGGCAATCCGTATAACACTTCTTGCATTCGTTGCAGCGCGAGGCGACCACGGAAGCGGGCTGTTTCCGCTTTCCGGCCAACAACCAGGGGATCGCGAGTGAGATGCCGCTGCCGACGATCAGCAGGCCCCAGAGTGCTCCCGCACTCAGCCGATCGATCAACGGCATCGGAAACAGATACCACCAATCCATCGTGTAGCGTTCGGCAATCGCGGTCATCTGGGCGGGCGCTTCGTTCGTCGCCGGATACGCGATGCAGATCAAGAGCATCAGCGCCGAGACCCAGATCGTCATCGCCTTGCTGGTCAGGTAGCGAGCGCGCGCGAGGCGGGTGATGTGCAGCCACATCACGATACCCATCGCGAGCGGAATGATCATGTGGATGAAGAAGACCACGAAGAAGAGCAGGGAGTTGACGCTGCCGTCTGTGACGAAGGAGCGACTCAGCGGATCGGTGAATACGGGGAGCACGTCGAGCATCTTGGCGCTGCCCACCGCGACGGACTGGGCGCGCAGATCCCAGACCAGCCAATACCCCGTCCAGCCGATGAACCAGAGCAGCCCCATCATGATTGCGCCGGTCACCCACGCGAGCCAGCGCGCGCCGTCGAAGCGCCGTTCGAAGAAGACCCGGAACGCGTGGATCAAGCCGAATAGAACCGCCGCATCCGAGCTGTATCGGTGCAGCGAACGCACCAATCCCGATCCGAGTGGCGATCGCGACATCGCTTCCAGCGATTCGTAGGCCAGGTGGACGCTGGGCTTGTACCAGATCAGCAGCGCGATACCCGTCACCGTTGCGATGAACAGCGATGTCACCGCGATGGCACCGGTGTGCAGCATCGGATTCAGCTCGCTGGAGACGCAGCGCGCGAGCACGCGATCGAGATAGATGAAGCCCTTGTCGAGTTGACGCAGGATGCCCGCGGGCAGCGGCGCTTCGCCCAGCGGCGGACCCAGATCGCCCGGCGTGCCCTCGACGCCCCGAACCGACGGGGGACGCGCGCCCGCGCCACCCGCCATCGATGCCGCGCTGAGTGGCGTGCGCGTGGTATCCGGCGGTGCCATTCCTTACCCCGGTGTCACTTCTTCGCGTAGCAGAACCCTGAGAGCGGATGTCAGCCAACGCTGCTGGCGCTCGCCCAGCCCGAGTCGATACGCGACCCGCCCCTCTCGATCGATCAACAGGAACAGGTTCGCGTGATTGATGATGCCGGTTTCGGGGTCGCGCTGGCGCGCGATTTCCATCCGATCGAGCAGCGGCTCCACGTCTGCGGAAGCGCCCGTCACCAGGTTGTAGAGCGGCGACTCCATGCCGTGGTTCTGCGCGAGCTTGTTGAGCACGTCGGGAGAATCGCGCTCCGGATCCATCGTCACGGCGATCACCCGAAGATCTGCGCGCTCCTCGGGCGAGAGTTCCGCGATTGCTTGCTTGGCCTGGGTCAAGATCAGCGGGCAGGTGTGGGGACACGATGCGTAGACGGCCGTGAGGATCACGACGTTGCCCTCGAACGCAGCGGGGCCGACCGTTTCCTCGAGCTGATTGGTCAGCGCGAATTGCGGCGCCTCGTAGGCGGTGCGCAATTCTTCGGCGGGAAACGG
>JAFDBP010000095.1 GCA_019313245.1 Deltaproteobacteria bacterium | reverse complement strand
TCGTGCGCGATGCGGAGGGTGAACTCACCGGATGGACCAAGGAGTACGCCGTCTTACCCTACCTGGCGCCGTTCTTGAAGCGGGATCCCGAAGCCAACCGGGAGGGAACCCTGCGCTTTCTAGACTACCTGTCGAGTCAGGGTGTGATGTCGCTCATGGATGCCGGCAACCGCAACTACCACGACGAGGCCTACTCGTCCCTCGCGGAGCTCGACCGCAGCGGGCGTCTGCCGGTGCGCTACGAAGGCATCTACCACATCTATCTTCCCGAGCAGGTCCCCGGCGCCATCGCTGAGCTGTTGCGTCTTCGGCGGGCCTATGGCGGCGACCGCTTGAAGTTCAACACGATCAAGATCCATTTCGACGGAACCAACGAGATCCGTACCGGAGCCGTGCTCGAAGACTTCAGCGACGACCCCGGCAACCGCGGGAACACGCTGATCGACGAAGACGAACTCTACCGCTTCATCCTCGCTCTCCACGAGGAGGAACTCGACCTACATCTCCACACGGTCGGAGATCGCGCGGTGCGAATCGCGTTGAACGCGGTGGAGCGGGCACGAAAAGCGATCGACGGCTCGCTCTACACCCAGGTGACGCTATGTCATCTCGAAGTCATCGATCCAGCCGACTTCCCGCGCTTCCGCGAGCTGGGGGTGCTGGCGAACTATACGCCGTGGTGGCACGGGCACTTTGAGAACGACACGACCCGGCTGTCGCTGGGATCCAGACAACCGAGGACGTTTCTCGCACAGCCGCTGTTCGACGACGGCGCCATCGTGACCTTTTCCAGCGATGTGACCTCGCTCGACTCCATCCCCCAATCGAATCCCTTCTTCGGAATACAGACCGGTCACAATCGGCAGCGGCCCGAAGACGGGCCCGATGCGCCGATCCGGATGCCGTTGACAGAACGCCTACGTCTGGACGATCTCATCAAGGGCTACACGCTCAACGGCGCGATTCAGCTGCGCATGGATGCCGACATCGGTTCGATCGAGGCCGGCAAGCTGGCCGACTTCGTCGTTCTGGATCAGAACCTGTTCGAGATCGATCGCTACCGGATTCAGGATCTGAAACCCGACGCGGTCGTGATGGAAGGCCGGCTCATTCACGGAGAGTTGAACTGAAACGGACCCCATCGCCGCCGACTCGGTCGATTGAAAGCATCGGGTTAGGGCGCTTGCGAGTGCGGCTTCGATGTTCGTTTTGCAGAGGCCTCAGCAGTTCGCGCGTAGGAGCATCGATCTGGTCACCGATTCGCGTCATCGGTAGACTGGCTCGACGCGCATGACAAGGTCCCGGAGTTTGAAGTCTTCACACCAAAAGCTGCCCTTCGTTCCACCGATAGAAGGCTGCCGGATCGAGCGGGTTCATCACCTGGGCCCGTTTGTCACGCGAGTGGAGCTGAGGCTCCCGGACGGTCAGCCCTGGGTCTGGACATCGCGCAAGCATCGCTTCGCCGGCAGCCGGTACTGGTCGCGGGCCGAAGCTAGCAGCGCGCGCAGAAGCTTGCGCTGGTGGCATAAGGTCGCGCTGTTCACCCGGCTGACGTGGTGGGTTGCAGCTCTTTTCATGGTCGGCTCATCGTGTTTCGCGATGGCGAGTTCGGCAGGCCTTGCCCCGCGAGTGTTCGGATCTTTCGCCGCGAGTTCCGTTCAGATCAACCTGGTATTTTTCACAGGCTCGATCTTCTTTACCGCAGCCGCCTACCTGCAGTTGCTCGCGGCCATCAACGCCGACAGAATCTCCGCTATCGCTCATCGCAGGGTTCCGGAAGGGCGATTGCGGTGCTTCGCCTGGCGACCGGACGAGATCGGCTGGACCAGCGCGTTCACCCAGTTCGTCGGCACAGTGCTGTTCAACATCAATACCTTCGACGCACTGATTCCTCACCTCGACTGGCTCCAGGAAGATCTGGTCATATGGGGACCCGACGCACTGGGCTCGATCTGCTTCCTGGTGGCCAGCGCCCTGGCGCTGCTCGAATACAACAACGGGCGTCTCAAATGGCAGACGCGCGACGTCTCCTGGTGGGTCGTCAACATCAACATGCTGGGGTCCGTCGCCTTCGGCGCCTCTGCTATCTACGCCATCGTCCTGCCGAATACTGGCGATGTACTGGATGTCTGGGCGGTCAACGCCTGGACGTTACTGGGTGCGATCTGCTTTCTGCTGGGTGCCTACCTGCTCCTGCCCGAGCTGCGCAGAAATCTCGATCGGGTGGTTGCCGAAGCTCCCTCCCGGTGATCGGTGACCGCTGATGCGGTATGGCCCGTCAACTTTATCGTTTTATTGCTCCCAGAGCCGAAAACCGGGGTGCAGGCAGACCAGGTTGACCTCGGTCATTTTCTCGATAACACGCATTCGGTCGAGTTGAGTTGGTTAGGGGCAAAACTGCCCATGTCGGACGCGATCCGGCGAGTCGACGCGGCGTTCGCGCCAACTAACGGCATTCACGCGTGCAATCTTCTTCCCTGTCCTGGCAACCTTCTTCGCACTCCACCGGATTGGCGTGCGTTCCGCAGCTTTCGACGCACTGCTCCGCGACCTGATGGCAGCTGTCGACGCACGCATCCCGGTCTTCGTCCTGTGCCCCGGCCACGGCACTCGCGAAGACGATCATGCCCGACACCGCAATCGCGGCGATCCATCTGGATCGATCCATGCTCCGACCTCCTGAGCGCAAGCTTGCCGATCGACTATCCGCTCGATGTGAGCTTGCCTTGGCTCTACGAGAAGATTGCCCCGCGTGGGACGGTGATCTGAAGTAACGAAATCTACCGAGAGACTGCAATAGCGAATTGAGGAAAATGAAGGCTTCCTGAAATTTGGCATCGATGAGAGAGGGAACCAATCGGGCAGAGCAAGCGCGGGGCGCGTTCAAGCGCCGTCCGGAGCGGCGCGCGTACAGACTTCGGCCAGGATGGCGGCGAACTGCGCGTCGCGCTCGCTGCGCCCGAGACCGAGGCCGCGCTCGGCCGCCAGCTCCTGCGCGTGCCCGCAACGCCCGTCGAGCCCGAGCGCGTAGACCTCCAGATGCGCGGCGATCTCGGCACGTCGACCGCCCTCGGCGGCCGACCGGAAGTGTCTCTCCGCGGAAGCGAAGTCGCGTCTCGAGAGCGCGGACGCGCCGAGCTGAAAGTCGATCTCGGAGTTGCGGTGCCCGGCTGCCCACGCGTGCGCGGCCGCTCTCTGAAGGTTCTGGTCGCTCCCGAGGTACCAGAGCGGAAGCGTCTCGAGGCGCGTCTGGGAGATCCAGCGGTGGATCTCGGGCAGGTAGTCGAGCGGGTCGAGCGTGAAATTCAACACCCGGTTGTAGGCGTCCTGCTCGCCGAAAGCCGCGAGCGTCGCGTCGCGCGTCGGGGCCGGCCAGAGGCGCGCAATCACGGGGTCGCGCTCGAAGCGCGCGCGCCGCGCGCGTGTCCATCCAGCGCAAGAACCTCTCCTTCGGCGCGACGAGCGTTTCGCCCAGCCGTTTGGGGTAGACATCCGTTAGCGGCTCAACGTTCTCCGAGACCGACAGCAGGTATTCGCGCCCGCCCAGGAAGAGCGCGCCGAGCTGCTCGGGGGATTCGAAGCCGAGCGCGCGAAGCTCTGGACCGACGCTCGGGTCTTCCCACTGACGCGCGAACTGCTCGGCCGAGATGGGTCCAGGCGCGTTGCGCGTGCCGACCAGCATCCAATCGAGTCCGCTGCCCGTCCAGAGCGTGCAGTCGTCGAATACGCTGCAGAACGCGCGCACGATCACCTTGGCATCGCGCTCGCTCAAGTTGTGGACCGGCAGCCAGTACGTCGCGATCCCGCCCTCGTCGAGTCTATCGCGCACGAGCGAGAAGTACTCGACGGTGTAGAGACTGACTACGCCGGCCAGGTTCGGCGGCGGCGGCTCGCCGGTGATGATGTCGAAGTGTCGATCCGTAGTCTGCAGGAAGTAGCGGCCGTCTTCGATGTGAACCGTCACGCGACGATCGTCGAGCGGATAATCGGCGGGATCCGGGTACACGTGGCGGTTCATCTCGATGACGTCCCGCGAGGTATCGACGATGTCGATCGTCTCGAGCGAGCGCGTGTCGCGCAGCGCCTTGGCGGTGACGCCGACCCCATAGCCGATCAGCAAAGCGCTCCTCGGTGCCGCGTGAACGGCGACCGGCCAGTAGACGAACAGCTTCATGTAGCGCGCATCGCGCGTGACGGTGCTCGACATCGAGTGGCTGTTGGTCAGCATCCGATAGGCGAGCGGCTCGCCGAGCGCGTCGTCGCGCAGGTAGATGATCGTCTCGGTCAATCCCTCGCGGATCTCGATCGGCTTCCATTCGGGCAAGAAGCGCTGGATCGGATAGGCGACGTAGCGCGTCCGCATCAGATCGCCCGGAGACAGCACGACTGCGGCGAGCAGCGCGCACCCCATCGCGTAATTTGCGAGCGTGCGCGCGCCTCCCGCGAGCTCGCGGCGCGCGGCGCCGATGCCGAGCACGAGTGTAATCGCGCCGTACGCGGCGCTGATCAGCCGGATCGACGCGTCGACACCGAGGTCGGGAAGCAGCACGAAGCCCGCCGCGAGCGAGCCCGCCATCGCCCCGATCGTGTTGGCCAGCGTGAGAAAGCCCGCGGCGCGCGTCTCGCCGGGCCACTCGCGATGGAGCGCCTCGCCGATCAACGTGAACAAAATCCCCGAGAGAAGCGAGACTGGGAGCATCAACGGCGCGGCGACCTCGAGGATCTCGATCCAGTTCAGCGCCGAACGCGACGCGAAGCTGCGCGGGAGCGAGCCAAACCCGACGTACGTGGCTGTGCAGAGCACGCCCGCTGCCGCCGCGACCGCCGGCAGCGAGAAGCGCGCGGCCGCGCTGAGTGCGAGCCAACCCGAGGCCGCGAGGCCGCCGAGCCCGATGCCGGCGAGAACAACCGCGAGTAACACCGCGAACGTCGTGCTGGTCCCCGGCACCACGAGCAGCAGGAAGCGAAACCATATCACCTCGAGCGCGAGCAGCGCG
>JAFDBP010000094.1 GCA_019313245.1 Deltaproteobacteria bacterium | reverse complement strand
TCTAGGATTCTTTGATCGGGAAGAGGGGCGCATTGAACCCGCCCCGAATCCATTCGTGCCGGAGAAAGTGTTAACGATGTCTCCGGAATAATCTGTAAACCATGTCTTCGGAATGGACCGAAAATGGGCTGGCGCTCCGGGCAGGACTCGAACCTGCGACCCGCTGCTTAGAAGGCAGCCGCTCTATCCACCTGAGCTACCGGAGCTGAACCCTAAGCTAGCCCCGGAGGGTTTTGACCGCTTTGGTCGAGCCGATCGATTGACACCCCGATGGGCTGGGGATAGGTTGCCCGGTCTGCGGTGGGCGTAGCTCAGCTGGTTAGAGCGCCAGATTGTGGTTCTGGAGGCCGGGGGTTCGACTCCCCTCGCCCACCCCGCTCCCAACCCGTGGAATTCGCGCGTTTGGCTCCGATCGGGGCCCGCCGGACGGCCCTGGAGGCCTCGATTCGCCCGGCCGCCGCCGCGGTCGACCGCTCCCGATCCCGCCGCGGATGAAGCCGCCCGAGACGGCGTGCGAGCGCCTCCGAACGTGCATGTCGCACATATAACCACTTGTGACTAAAAGTGTTTTTTGAATCGACGCCGCGCGCCGAAAAACGCTGAGGGCAGAACCCCGCGCTGATGCTGCGGCCTCGGGGCGCTATGATCCGCAGATCAACGCGTCCCCGGAGCCCCCAATCGTGAATCGAATCCGCGCCGCTCGTCAATCGCTGGGTTGGACCCAGAACGAACTCGCCCGCAAAGCGGGCGTTTCTGCAAGAACCATTCACGCAATCGAAAAGGGGCGGCCGTGTCGGCAAGCCACCAAGCGCAGCATTCTCAATGCGCTCGGCGTTCCGTGGGATTTGCGTGAAGAGTATTTCCAACGCGCGCGATCGGTGCGGCGCGTACCTGCTGCGATCGAAGCCGCGCGTTCCGCGTAGCGAGCGATCTCGCTCCCACTCTATTGAATGCGCTCGCGGAGCATCTCGGCGCGGTCGAGCGCCGCGTCGACCGCCCAATCCATGAACTCTGTGACTTCTCGCGCGGCGCGGTCGCGATCGCCGGTTGCAGCCGCGCCGCGCGCGCTCTCTTCCGCGACCAGGCGCGCGCGCTCGAGTGGATCTTCGAATTCCGCCCAACCGCCTCTCACGATCGGCGCCGCTCGCTCGGGATCTCTACTCACCGCATCCTGCAAGCGCTTGAACGTCCACCACGCCGAATCGCCGCGCGGCTCTTCACCGCCGCGCGCGAGCACTGCGGGAATTGCGCCCGAGAGATAGACGGGTAGAAAGATGCCCGTGCAGGGTGTTCCGAACGAAATCCAGATCGGCCACGGCGCCTTGCGGTTGCGGGGAAGCGGCGCGACGATGCTCGCCGTCGTCCAGTGAAGCGGTTCGCTGTGCGCGCAGAGCGTATAGTGCCGCTCCTCGTCGGGCGTCGAGCTTCCCGGCCACGTCGCGCCAGCGTCGAGATGGTCTCGCAACAGCCGCTGTAGCGTCGCGACGTCGTGGCGACCACTCGCTTTGACCAGCAGTTCGCTCGATCGCCGCTGTCGACCTTCGGAAGTCAGCGGATCGACCGCAGCGCTGCGGTAGGCGACCGCCACGTTCAAGCGGCTGCTCCGCGGCCACAGACCCGCGAGCCGCGCAAAGTCGACCAGATCGCGCGAACCGAACTCCCAATCCGAACCGATCGCGTGGTGATTCGAAACGCCGTCGAGCGTGCAGCGCCGCGCCGCCCAGCGCCGATTCGAAGTTTCGAGCAGCCAGGCCTCGATCGGGTCCGCGAGCAGAAACGCGTTGTGATCCCCCGTCGCGCCGAGCGCAAAGGATGGACCGCCCTGACCGTAGCGCTCGATCAGACCCGCGATGATTTCGAGCGCTTCGCGCGCCGAGCGGCCGCGCTCGAGACCGAGTCGGACCAGGTCCATGCCGATCAGGCCGGGCTGCGCTTCGATCGCTTCGTTGGAAAAGATCCGCTGACAACCGATCGCCACCGCGTATTCGTTCACGCCGTGTTCGAAGCCCCAGCTCCACCACGGCGAGTGGCCCATCACGCGGTAGGTCTCGGCCACCTGCGGAATCGAGATGTGGGTGCAGTCCTGCATGGCCTCGGGCGGGTGGTTCGCCTCCGAGAACTGGACGAAGGCCTGGCACTCGCCGGCCGGCCGGTCGCTGTTCTTGCCGAAGAGGGTCACACCCGCAGCCGTCTGCTCCCCAACGGCCACGACGGAATCGGACATGGGAGCACCCTACCAGAGCCCCGGCGGCCGAGCACCGGCTCGCTGGCGCATCCCGGCGGCGTCAGTTATCCAACCTCTGACCCATGGTTTGGGGCGGGCATTCGAACCCGCCTGGCGCTCGATCGATCGGGGACCACCCCGGCCCGAGCCCCACGCGCGCCGGTAGCTCAGCTGGATAGAGCATCAGGCTTCGAACCTGAGGGTCGGGGGTTCGAGTCCCTCCCGGCGCGCCATTTTTACTACAGATGTTCGCGGATTCGACTCAGTGAGCGAAGCGAACCGTCGAATCCCTCCCGGCGCGCCACGCAATACCCGCAGAGTTCGCGGATTCGACTCAGCGAGCGAAGCGAGCCGTCGAATCCCTCCCGGCGCGCCAGTTCTACCACCACCGTTCGCGGATTCGACTCAGCGAGCGAAGCGAACCGTCGAATCCCTCCCGGCGCGACAGATTCTTTTGACTGGCTGCGAATTTCTTCGTCTTGCTCATCAGAGCGAGTGCCCGTACGGCGCTTCACGTCACAAACGCCACTCCCAACGCAGCTCTCAGCATTGGGTCGGGGTCGGCGTGAGCCGCGTCCCCATCCCGCTAATGAACCTCAGCCGCAGTGCCGATACAGCGTACGGACCTTATTCCTGAGTGGAGCGGAAGATGGAAGAACGGCGGAAGATCGCGTGGGTTGGGAAGTCGGTTGCGTTCAAGGGTGAGCTTTCGAGCGCTGAGGACATGGAAATCCATGGCCGGGTCGAAGGAGCCATCAACGCTCGGAATAACAGCGTAACCATCGGGCCCGACGCCGACATTCGGGCTGACATCGTGAGCAGGGTCGCGATCATCCGAGGTCGGGTGAAGGGCCAGATCACCGCGAGCGAAAAGATCCACCTGCTCGAAACCGCTTCCGTCGAGGGCGACCTGACTTCGCCGAAGATCGAGATCGCGGAAGGAGCCCGGTTGGAAGCGCAGATCGACATGCTCAAGCAATCCGCTGCCTGACTTCCGGGCTCGGATCGTGTGTAATCCCTCCGGCCCCCGAAGTCTCCCGACAACGGTCACGCCTACTGATACCTGCTGCGTGTCGTCGGCTTCCCGCCTAGATCTCGCGCAGTAAGAGACGCCCTGCCAGAGCTCCGATCAGCGCCACCGCGAAGGCCGGCGCAATGTGAAAAGCCAGGATGTGCGAAGGGATATAGACGCAGGCCAGTTGCATCAGCAGGGCCGGAATCGCACCCGCCGCCGCACCGACCACGAAGCCGGCGCTGCAACGCCCGAGCGGCGCCAGGCGCCGGAGCAGCAGCAGCCCGGCGACCAGCGCCGGAACGCCGTAGATCAGTACCTCCACGAAGCAATGGGGCCGCTTCCCGAGCATCGAGGCTTCGAGCGCCGGATTCGCCAGGCCGTAGCAATACATGCCGATCCAGAACGCCAGCAGAGCCATGGCCGCGGCGATCCGCCGTCGCGTGGAACCCCATCCCGGAATGCCCAGCGCGAATGCCGTCCCAATCGCCATCCCCCCCGCGGCCACGCCGAGCAGTGTCTCGAACGCGAAGCGGGGCGAAGCGAGCAGTTGAGCGCCGAAGCCGGGCCGCATGGGCTGTACGGCCAGGGTTACGGCGACGACGAAGATCCAGGCCCCGAACCACCAGAGCAACGCGAGCTGAAGCGGTCCACGCCACCGGGCGTCCGGTGCGGGGTCCCGAGCAATTTTGCGAATGAGCTCGCTGCGACTTCTCACGTCAATCCCCATCCTCGGCGAGTATGCGCTTGATTTGTCGAATTCCGCGGTGGACGCGGCTCTTCATCGCGGTCACGCTCACGCCTTCCCGGCGAGCCGCCTCGTTCAGCGAATAACCGCAGTACTTCGTCATGAGCAGCGCATCTCGTTGCTCCGGCGCGAGCCCTCGCAGCGCCTCCGCTGCCTGAAGCGCAAGGGCGGGGTCCGTCGTCTGGGCCGCACGCTGCAGCGGGTCGGCTTCTTGCGATTCGTGTCGGCGACGGGTTCCGCGGCGCCTCAACATGTCGATCGCTTTGTGGCGCACGATCGCAAACATCCAGGGGCGGAATCGCCGGGCGGGATCGAAGGTTGTGCGCGCGCGATGAATCGCGAGCAGGCACTCCTGCACGCAGTCTTCGACGAAATCGACCTCCCCAAACCGACGCCGCAGATACTGCTCCATCACACCGCCGATTTCTTCGAGCAGCCGCGCGTAGGCTTCGGTATCCCCGGCGTTGGCGCGGGTCATCCACTCCGACCAGCGCGCTTCCTCCTCGGCACGCGCCGTTTCAGAAGTGCCCCGCTCTCGCTCGATTCCCATGGCATCGCGAAGATGCCTCGCACCTCGCAGTTTCGCACGCCGCACGCGGACCTGATCCGACACACCGGTGGTTTGGCATGCGGAACCAGACTCCGTTGCACTGCGACCGGTAACGCAGCGGGAAGCGTTCACTGCGCTGGATAGACGGGCGCAGAGACATCGAGGGAGACGATCCGACTGTGACCCATTTCTGTCGAGCCAGCCGCCGCTCTGGCGAGTTCGTCGCCCGAGAACGGAAAGGAGCTGGCCTCCGCGCGACACACGGGCGCGGCGGTGGCCAGCTCCTTCGCTACCGAGTGCGGCTCCGGCGAGAAGCGCACGTCCGCCGAGCGCGCCAAACGGCGGCCTCTCAACGAGTACTGGTTACTCGTTCAGGGTTCTTCTCTTCCGGGCCCAAGCAGCGGGCAGGAGAAGTAGGCATCTCCCTCGTCCATCTCGCCGCTGCCGTTCTCGTCGATCCACCAGCGACCACCGCGATGCCCCGGATCACCGGGCCCGAATTCGGTGCACATGCCGAGATCGCAGTGATAGAGCTCCTGGAATGGCCCTACCGTCGGCACTTCCATGGCCGTCACGATGGAATCGTAGAAGAGCCCCTGGCTCTCCACGTAGATGACGGGCCCCTCCACGACACCCCTGGCGAAAACGTCGCCTCCATACAAAAGCGAGCCGATGACGGCGATTGCGATACTCAGTCTTTTCACAGTGCGTCTCCTCATATTGATTGCGAGCAAATGCGCGCAGTCTCCATTACGCGCGAGGCGCCGAAGGGTCGCAGCTCGCAGGTCAGAATTTCGCTGGATCGCTCTCTTTTCTAGCTCTGAGCTGATCGGCGACGCCTGGACAGACTGGGCGCCATTTCAAGAAAACGGTGTCGGATCGAACGGGCAGGCGAGTGGCCAGATCTGCGGGCTCGTCTGGGGCGACGAGCCCCCCAGATCACCACCGGTGCGCCATTCGTTTGCTCAATCGGATCCGTGGATTCCCGAGGGGCTTCGAACGGTCAGTCGAACCAGCCCTTCTTATAGAAGAACGCGAGCATGCCGATCCCCACGAGTGCCATGAATCCCAGCACCATGTAGTAGGCGTATCGCGCGCCCAGTTCTGGCATGTTCTCGAAGTTCATCCCGTAGATGCCCGCGATGAGTGTCAACGGCATGAACACCGCCGACAGGATCGTCAGGATCTTCAGTCGGTTGCCCGTCCTGTCCTGGATCGCGAGCAGGAACTGGTGGTGCAGGTCCTTGACGTTCTCTTCCAGTCGATCCATCGAGCGTTGGTGACGCTCGAGGCTGCGTTCGAGTTCCTTGAAATGCTCCAGTTGATCCGCGACGCCGAATGAAGTGCTCTCCAGCTTCCGAAGCACGTCGACGCAGAAGGCGTGATCTTCGTTCGCGTCGCCGATGTTCGTAATCTGATGTCTCAGGGTGAAGATGTCTTCCAGCTCGATGCTGTCCGAATCCTCGACCATTTGCTTCGAGAGCGCCTCCTGCTTCTGGCGGCAGGCTTCGAAAGCGAAGAAGTTCTCGCCCACCGACCTTGCGATCACCTGGTAGACGAGGGCCGACGTGGTGGCTGATTTCAGGCGAACCTGACCCATCAAGCGGGATGCCAGATCGAAAATTCCAGCCAACGGCTCGCGGTGGACCGTCACCAGGGTCGTGGGAAGGCAGAGCAGCGAGATGCTCGTGTAGTCGACGTCGGCGGAGGGCCCTTGCGTCGGGATTCTGATGAACAGCAGGTTGTCGAAGATCTCCACGAGCATGTTGGAGCCCGGATCCATGCGCGACTTCAAACGCTCCAGGTCGAGCTCCAACGGTTCCAGAAACGCGTTCAGCTCTTCTTCCTCGGGCGCCTCGATATCGATCCAGCGGTGAACCGCGTCCGCGAACCAGGCGGGGGAAGCGGCTTCGCAAGGCACTTCCACGATATGTTTCTTGTCTGTTAGTTCAAAGCTCCTGAGCTTCATGGCGCCGTCTCCCCTGGCGACGACCTACACCTTTCTCGCCGCCATCAATCCCTCGTAGACCGCCTCTTCGGCGCTTCGCGGACTCAGGCAGTCGCCGACCAGATGGATCTCCAGATCGCTGCCGCGCAGGGATTGTTCCAGTGCGATCTCCGGTTGATGACCCTGGGAGAGCACCAGGGTGTCCATGCCCTCGCAGACGATCGGATCGCTGCCGGCCATATGGTGAAAGTAGGCGGTGTCGCCATCGGCGCCGTACAGGCGCGCGTAGGGAATGATCTCGACGCCCAGACGGTGAAGCCTTGCGACCCCGGTGTCGCGGATGTACATCTGCAGGTTCTGTCCGGCATGGATACCGCTCACGGCCAGCCTGACGCGACACCCATCGCGCGCGAGCTTTTCGGCCAGGCCCATGCCGATCCAGTCGCCGCGCCAGTCGGCGATGACCACCGAGTTTCCGATCTCGACCTCGCCCCGCAACACCTGCCACGCCTCCACGGCGTGGGTGTCGTCGGCGATCACGGCGTCGCAAGCGAACGGTGTCGCCCCGGTTGCGATGATGATGGCGTCCGGTTTCTCCTCGTCGATCAGGGCGGTGTCGACGCTGGTGTTCAGGCGCACCTCGACACCCGCCAGTTCCATCTCGCGCTTCAGGTTGTCCACGCAGCCACCGAATTCCTCCCGGCCCGGCAGCGTCTGGGCCAGCAACACCTGCCCGCCGAGCCGCCTCGACTTCTCGCACAAGACGACCCGGTGACCCCGCTCCGCGGCGACCGCGGCCGCCTTCATGCCGCCGGGTCCGCCGCCCGCCACCAGGATGTTGCGCGGCGTCGCGGCTTTGGGATGTTCGCCGAGCCTCAGTTCCCGACCCGACAGGGGGTTCTGGAAACACGAGATGGGCACCCCCTGGTGGTAGTGACCGATACAGGTCTGATTGCAGCCGACACAGGCGCGGATGTCGTCGAGCTTGCCGAGGCGCGCCTTGTTGGGCATTTGCGGGTCGCAGATCATGGCGCGGGTCATGCCGCACATGTCTGCCTGCCCCTCGGCGAGGATCTGCTCCGCCATTTGCGGTTGGTTGATGCGGCCCGTTACGAGAATGGAGCGCGAGAACACGCCCTTGATCGCGGCGGCGTGGGGCGCGGTATAGCAGTGCTCGAAGCTCATGGGCGGCACGACGTGGGCAGAACTGCCGAGTTCTGCCATCGAACCCAGCACGATACTCAGGAAATCCACGTCGTCGAGAGCGTCCATCCGGCGGCAGGCGGCCAGCACCGTTTCCGCATCCAGCCCGCTGGGTTCGTCTTCATCGGCTGAAATGCGGATGCCGATCACGGGATCCGGACCGATGGCCTTGCGCACGGCGACGACGACTTCGCGAACGAAGCGGAAACGCTTCTCCTCCGATCCGCCGAACTCGTCGTCGCGGCGGTTGACGTCGGGGCTCAAGAACTGGGCCAGCTGCAGGCCGTGACTGGCGGCCAGCTCGATGCCGTCGAGGCCCGCTTCCATCATCCGCCGCGCAGAATCGGCGTAGGCCTCGATGAGCTTCCAGACGTCTTCGGTGGGCATCGCCCTCGGCATGGCGTAGAAGCGGTGATCGGGGACCGTCGACGGCGAATTCGGCACGGCCCGCAACCCCTCGTAGCCACCCGCGAGACGCCCGCCATTGGAGATCTGGCCGAACATCTTGCAGCCGTGTCGGTGAGCAGCATCCGCACATTTTCGAAAACCGGGAATGCACGCATCCCGGCTGGCGTCGATATAGCTGGACTCGAAGTCCCCTTCGCCCCACGTACAAGCGGCTTCCATCACGATCAATCCCGCGCCGCCCGCGGCGCGGGCCTCGTGGTAGGCCGCCATCTCTTCCGTCGGGCACCAGTCCCGCGCCAGAATGGTCTGATGCGATGACGAAAAGATGCGGTTGCGGATCTCGAGACCGCGAATTCTGTGGGGGGTAAACAGATGTTCAAACGACATAGCGAGACTCTCGTCTATCGGTTTGCCAGCGTCGAGCGATGGCACGTGGGTGGATGAGCGCAACCCGCCCGCGTCGACGACTCCAGCCAAAGAGCCGGCCTTCGCGTTCGGGTCTCGCCGCTCACGATTTCACGCCCATTTCCTTTTCCGTTTCGACGACGATGGAGCGAATGGTTTTCAGAACGTCGTCGGGCAGCGGCTCCGGCTCGTGATTCTCCAGAATCCACTGCGCTTTCTTGACCGCTCTATCGTAGGCGGTCGTGGCTCCTGCGGCCTGCCAGACATCCCTCGCGCGTCGATCGATGATCTCCGGTTGCGACTGGGTCTTCATCAGATCGAACGTATGTTGGTGCATCAGGAAATGTCCGCCGGGACCGATCTCCTTGATCACATCCAGCGCGAGCGAATCGTCCGTCACCTGGATCCCCTGAACCACGTACTTGATCATGCGAGCGATCTCGCAGTCCATCACCAGTTGGCCGTAATCAAACGTGATGCCGCTTTCGAGCATGCCTGAACCGTAAATCATATTGGCACCTGCCAATGCGGGTATCAGTCCAGTCAGCGTTTTCTCGTGGCCAATCTGGCAGTCTGCGATCTTGCTGTCCCCCTAACCACCGGCAACGTAGGATGGCAGCAGGTACCGACGAGCCAGGCGGGCAACGGCGCCGCTGATCAACGCGCATTCCGGAGTGCCGACGGTTGCAGCCGCCAACTTGAGATCCATCGCCGTGGTCGAACTGCCGTAGATGACGGGCGCACCTTTTCGCGTCAATTGCGACAAGGTGAGGCCGGAGAGAATCTCCGCGTTGTGCGTCACCAACGTACCCGCCAGCGTCGCCGGAGAAGTGCCCCCGGCCATCGCCATCGATAGGATGTTGCAGACGACGTTGTTCCTCGCCGACTCCATGATGATCTCACAGCAGTCCGTGATCAGCTTCAGCGGGCTGACGGGGCAGGTCGTAAACGAGACCAGCGGGCGCTCTTTGAACTTCTTGACGCCACCCGCGATGGCAGTGGCCATCTCGATGATCTTGTTGAGCAACTTGCCGTTGCCGGGGCCAAACGCGCAATGCTTCGTGGTGTTGGTCAGATAGGCCTCGGCGTTGTGCAGCGGCACGCTGAGCTGATCTTCGTCATGGGCGCCCAGCGCCTTTTCACAGAAATCGATCTCGTCCAGGTAATCGATCACGCGCGCCGATTCGACCAGATCCTTCTTGAGAGGCTCCCGGCTTTCCCCGGTATGCGGGTCGTTGACCAGAATCCCCTCACTGAAGTTCGTGAAGTGCACCCGCTTGCCTTCGAGCACCAGATCGTGTTTGGGGTCGCGGCCGGGCAAGATGACCTTGGACGGCGCGGAGCGAATGGCCTCCTCGACAACGAAGGGTGGAATCTTCACCACCCGGCTGTCTCTGTCGACGTTTGCGCCACCCGCCTCGAAGCGGTCCAGGGCCTTTTCATCTTCGACATAGATGCCGGTCTGATCGAGAAGCTCGAGCGTTCCCAGATGAATCTGCTCGACCTCATCATCGGTCAGAATGTTCAGACTCAAGCCCGCACTGAGTTGTATTCCAGCGTGAAAATTTCGCTTCATAGAAATACCTCTGGAACGTTGAGAAACAGGACTCCCATCCAATGGCCGAATCTACTCGAACTCGGCTCGGGGGTCACACGATGCCGCCGCTTTTGGCTCCAGAAAGCAGGGCGCTGCGAGCGGGCGGTGGCGAGGCCCGAGCGCTGGAGCGCCCCGGATCGACGGCGGGCCGACGCCGCTGGCGCGATCGCAAACCGCCGTTAGCCGGGTTTCGGAGCCTGGGGTAGTTTCGCGAGTTTCGAGTGAGGCGCCTTTTGGCTTCCCATCCAAAGGAGAGCGTCGATGCGGGGCTTGCAGGGTAAGAAGGTATTGGTCACCGGGGGCGCCAGCGGCATCGGTCGTGCCACTGCGGCCCGCTTCCTCGAGGAGGGCTGTGCGGTCTGCGTGCTCGATCGCAGCGCCGAGGCCCGCGAACGGGCCACCGGCGAGTTGCCCGCTCTCACCGCCGCGATCGACGCAGACGTCTCGAACCGCGAGCAGGTGCAGGCGGCGATCGACGAGGCGATCGAGCGCATGGGCTCGCTCGACGTGGTGATCAACAATGCCGGCATCAGCATCCGGCACGACTTCCTCGACATCACGCCAGAGGAGTGGGACGAGGTTCTCGGCGCCAACCTCACGGGTGTTTTTCACGTGGCGCAAACGGCCGCGCGCCACATGGTCGAGAGAGGCTCCGGGGTGATCCTCAACACCGCCTCCACGGCTGGCAGCACGGGCTATCCCCACTACGCCGACTACAGCGCGAGCAAGGGCGGCGTGATCGCGCTTACCCTGGCGATGGCTCTCGAACTCGCCCCCAGCGTGCGCGTCAACGCGATCTCCCCCGGCTATGTGCTCACTCCGATGCAGCGCGCCGAATACACCGACGCGATGCTCGACGCGGTGAACCGCAAGATCCCGTTGGGGCGGCACGCGAAACCCGAGGAGATCGCCGCGCTGTTTGCGTTTCTCGCCTCCGAGGACGCCGCGTTCGCCACCGGTCAGGTCTACGTCATGGACGGCGCGGAAACCACGGGCGGACTCTGCAGTCAATGGACCCACGCGTAGGGGATCCTCGGACGAGCGGCTCGCGCTTGTGCGATCGTCTATATTCGCGCTTCGACGCGAGATCATCGCCGATCGTTGCGGATTGCGCTGGAGGACCCAATGAGTGACACGACGAAGATGACCGGCGGCTGCATGTGCGGTGCCGTGCGGTACGAAACCACGGGAGATTCCTTTGGAGTCAATCATTGCCACTGCGAGAGTTGCCGCAAGCACAACGGCGCGGCGGTGGTGACCCTGGCGGGCTTCAAGGCCGACCAGGTGAGATTCAGCGGCGACGAACGCAAGATCTACGAATCGTCGCCGGGCGTTGGTCGCGCGTTCTGCGGCAAGTGCGGAACGCCGCTCACCTGGGAGGGCGATGGCGGTGAGCTCGGGCCGATCTTCGAATTCCATCTCAGCACATTCGACGATCCGAACCTCTTGGTGCCGACCGCGCACGCCTTCTATCCCGAGCGCATCGCCTGGTTCGACATCGCGG
>JAFDBP010000093.1 GCA_019313245.1 Deltaproteobacteria bacterium | reverse complement strand
GCACGGTATTGACAGTGGACGAACTCCGGGAATTCCTTCTCGAGCTACACCAGTAGAGGATCGATCTGCATATTCACGTCGTTGGCGACCGCGGTGTGCGCACCATTCTCGATGGGGTGGAGGCGGCAAAGAATGTCGTCGATGGTGATTTCTATCCGAGAGTGACCATTTCGCACCTGGATATCATAGATCCTTCGGACTATCCGCGAATCGTAGAGCTGGGAGTCATCGCCAATTACACGCCGCAATGGCATGGAGTGACTTTCGATGATCAGACCGAACATGCGCTAGGTGAAGAACGCTACGCGAGAACCCTGATCCTCAAGCCACTGTTCGATGCGGGCGCCATCGTTACCTTTTCCAGCGACGATTTGTCGGCTGAGAATATGAGCCCATTTCTGGGGATGCAGGTGGGCCACAACCGTCAGTTTCCCGCCGAGTGGATTTCTGAGCAGCGCCTGGAGCAGTTGAGGCAAGAAGGCTACGACCCCGCGGCAACGAGAGGTCCCGAGTCTGAAAGACTGGATCTCGCCTTGATGATTCGAGGCTATACGATCAATGGTGCCTATCAGCTTCGCATGGAAGACGAGATCGGATCGATCGAAACCGGCAAGCTGGCGGATCTCGTCGTGCTCGATGACAACCTGTTCGAAATGGACCGCTACGAGATGCTCAACGTCAAGCCAGCGGCAGTGATCATGGAGGGTGGGCTCGTACAAGGAGCACTGCCCTGAAACACCCGGTAAGCGGGCATCCGATGATTCCTATTTCCAGCGATACTCTTTTTCGCGCTGGAGGCAGGGAAGGCAGTATGAGAGGAGACGGGCGATACGAAGTAACGCGCCGTCGAGCGCAAAAGATGTGGTCGTTACTCGACTCGATTTCTACTGCGCCCGGCGTTTCGGCCGCTTGACGTCCAGACCCCAATCCTGAAGCCCTCCTCACTCGGCTTCTTCGTCGGAGAACCAACGAGTACGTCCAACGCAGACGAATGGACGACTGTGAGTCTGGTGTGAGTCTGAGCACCTGAGGATGACTCCAATCTGCTGAAGTTGTCCGCATTTTTCTACAAGGTGAGGGGTTCGATTCCCACCGCCTCCACCATTTCTGCTTGTTAGTTGGGTCATTTCCCGTTTGGCGATCCGCTGACATTCACAACGGGTCGCTTCGTAGCTCGCCTGGAGCGGTCCGCACAACGTCGGTCTGGGCCTGTGCGTGGAGGGGTGCGCTTCGCGCTTGACTATGCCCGAACAGATCGGCAATGACCCGATTATCGTACATGCTTGGTGTACCCCGTCTTGATCGCCACCTGATTTGAACGAAAGTTCTCCGTGTCCATCAACGACGGAGGGCCTTTCGATGGCAACCGCCCAACAGATCCGAGACCTGATCGCGCAGACGACTTCCGGCACGCTGCGTCTTCGCGTCCCGTGTGAGGTGCGCGACGAGGTGTGCCGCTACGCGACCCGCCGCCGTCGCGAGGGAGCGCCCTGGGCGGTGATCGCCCGGGAGACCAGCCTCGAAGTTCACAAGCTCCAGCGATGGAACGCGCGAGCCCGTCGTGCCGCTTCCCTCCCCGTGCTGCGCCCGGTCGAGGTGGTGCCGAAGCCCGACGTAGAGTCGGAAATGTCACCGGGCCTCGCTCTGGTGGCCCCGAGCGGGTTGCGCATCGAAGGGCTGCAGCTCGAACAGGCCGCCCAGCTCTTCCGCCTGCTCGCGTGATCGGTCTCTCCCGGCGCGTGCGGGTCTTCGCGTACACCCGCCCGGTGGACATGCGCAAGCAGTACGACGGCCTCTACGCACTGGTCATCTCGGAGCTCAACGCCGACCCGCTCTCGGGTGATCTCTTGTTGTTCACCAACCGCCGTCGCACGCGTGCGAAGGTGCTGCTGTGGGACGGCACCGGTCTGTGCATCTACCAGAAGCGGATCGAACGCGGACGTTTTGCGTCGCTCTGGCGTGGAGACGATGGGGAAACGGTTGAGATGACGCTCACCGAGCTTGCACTGTTTTTCGAAGGCAGTACACTCGTCGGTGCTTTACGGCTCTCCCCCTCGCCGACCTCCCCGAAAGTTCTCGCTTCCTTCCTCCACGAGACGCAGCCTTGCTGAACCTCGCGACGGAGACGGACATCGAGCGATTGCGCCAGGCGGCGCTGCTGCTCGAGCAGGAGAACGCGCGGCTGTTTCGCCGCCTGGAAAACCTCGTTGCACAGCTGGCCGAAGCGCGCGGCGAGGACGCCCGGAGCCTTCAGCTCGAGATCGCGTGCCTCAAGGAGCAGCTCGCAAGCCGCACCCAGGCGCTGTTTGGGGACTCGTCCGAGCGACGACCGTGCGCGGAGCACGAAAAGACTGAGGAGCGCAAGGAGCCGCGCCCCGGTCACGGTCCGCGCGAGCAGAAGGCGCTTCCGATCGTCGAAGTCGTCTACGAGCTGGACGAGCCGGATCAGATGTGCCCCGCTTGCGGGGGCGATCTCGAGCTGATGGCGGGCCAGTTCGGGGAGGCCGACGAGATCGACGTGGTGGAGCGGTCGTTTCGCATCGTCCGCCACAAACGCCAGAAGTACCGCTGCCGCTGTGGAGAGAAGATCGAGACCGCGCTCGGCCCCGACAAGCTCGTGGCTGGCGGCCGCTACTCGATCGACTTCGCGGTGGATGTGGCGATCGTGAAATATGCGGACCACCTCCCGCTGGAGCGCCAGGTCCGGCAGATGGCGCGCGACGGCCTCGACGTGGATTCCTCGACGCTCTGGGAGCAGACCTGGCATCTCTCCCGCCACCTGCTGCCCACCTACGAAGCCAACCACGCTCGCGTGCTCTCCAGCGACGTGATCGCGGTGGACGAGACCTGGTGGCGGCTGATGAAGAAAGGCGCGTCGAAGCGCTGGTGGGTGTGGTCGGTCGCGCGAGACGATGCGGTGAGCTACCGGCTGTTGCCTTCGCGCTCGACCGATGCCGCGCGGACCGTCCTCGACGACTACGCGGGCGTCGCTCTCTGCGACGGCTACAAGGCATATGATGTGCTGGCGCGGGAGCGCGAGGGCTCAGACCTGACGCTCGCGCACTGTTGGGTGCACGTGCGGCGCAAGTTCGTCGAAGCGGAGCCGTTCTATCCGCAAGCCAGCGAGATCCTCGACCGCATCGGGCAGCTCTACGCGATCGAGGCGAAGGCGAAGCGAGCGAGCCCCGAGGAGCGGCTGGCCAGGCTCGCCGCCCTGCGAGCGAAGCAGTCGAAGCCGGTCATCGATGAGATCCGCACCTGGCTGATGACGCAACGTGTCCTCCCGCGCTCGGCGCTAGGGAAAGCCATTGCGTACACGAGCGGTCTGTGGCCGGGGCTCGTGCGGTTCCTTGAGAACCCGAAGATTCCGCTGGACACGAATGGGGTCGAGCGGGCGCTGCGCGGCGTCGCGGTGGGGCGGAAGAATCACTACGGGAGCCGGTCGGAACGGGGCACCCACGTGGCGGCGCTCTTCTACTCGCTGATCGAGTCGGCGAAGCTCTGCGGTGTGGAGCCGCGCGCCTATCTGCGGGAAGCCACTCTGCGGGCCGTTCGCAACCCGGGCACGGCCACGCTCGCGCGCGACTTCAAATCGCCGGAAGCCTGAACGAAATCAGAGGTTGACCTGCCAGCTGCGGAAATGTGAGGATGGCCGAGGATTTACGGTTGAGTTGGTTCAATTCGGGGCAAACTGCCCCGAGATCAGGGCACCCGCCGAACGATTCGACTGAATCACGGCCCATCAGGCCTGACCGAAAGCCAGGTTCATATTTCCCTTCTTTGATTCTTTTTTTATCCTCTCTCGCCGCAACGCTGGAGGAAATCAAGTGGCGTTGGGAAGGCACCTAAAGCTGGCCGGCAGCATCCTGCTCATATCTACTCTTGCATCCCCTGCCATGGCGTGGGATTTCGATCGCAGCGGAATCTACGTGGGTGCGTCGGGCATCTACGCGCTCGACATGGCTCTCGAAGATGCAGTCGAAGAGGCCGCCTCTCAATCCGAGAGTGGGGCCGGCCTGAAAGTGAAAGTGGAGGGGAACTTCGGCATCCAGGGCCGGTTAGGCTACCGGATCCTCCCCCATTTCGCGGTCGAGTTGCAGGCCGAGTACATCTTCCCGTTCGATGTCGAGGCCGGCGGAGCGAAGATCGCGGAATACGATGCGCTCACTGCGACTGCGAATGCGAAGCTGATCTTAGCGACGAAGGGAATCCAGCCCTACCTGCTCGCTGGTGGGGGCATCATGTATGCGAGCGTCGAAGACAAGGTCGGGCTAGGCGTGTCCGAAGATGGGCTGGGACCCGTGTTTCGCGGCGGTGGAGGAATTGACTTCTATCTCACCGAATCCATCGTGGTGAGCGTGGAGTCCACCTACGTGCTCCCCTTTGAAGAAGTGGACGAGCTTGATTATCTGTCAATCGGATTGGGGCTCCAATACCGCTTCTGATCTTCCGCCCCCTGCTCGCCGCCAGTTGATAAGCATCATAAGGGTATGGCGTCTGCGAACAACAGCGTAAGTCCCTGGGATTACGCAGGTTGGTGCCTCCCGGCCTCATCGGGCATTCTCGAGTTGGAAGTTCAACAACACCCAACGAGAGGAGGCACCGGTGGAACGATACATCGGCATGGACGTACCGATTATCCACCCCTGCCGCCTTTGTTGCAGTGCTCGGCGCGGGTCTTGTGCCTTCGTATAGTGACCGCTTAAGCCCGCTCTTACCGCGGCTGCCCTCCATGTCCGACGCATGTGCGTCGTCGAACCCTCTCTACGAAAACGGCGCAAAAGTCCGAGCGACTTTGACGACGTACAATGCTCGCCGTCAGCTGCGTTTGGAACAAATCGAGGGATCAACCAAGAGAGGGTTCTAGACTCCAAGAGGAAGAAGAACCCGTGACCCAGAGGGATGGCATGGGGTTATCCCCTGATTTCGCGGACACTTCTAAAAAGCCCGTGGACTTCCCCCGGTTCCGTAGACATTTAGAGGCCACGGTTTGAGGCGATTTCAAACGCCTCGGGACTGACGCCGCCGAGATGGCTATGGCGTCGGGTTCGATTGTAGAACATCTCGATGTATTCGAAGATATCGGCCTTGGCGAGATCGCGAGTTCGATAGACCTGCCGTTTGATTCTCTCCTTTTTGAGGCTGCTGAAGAACGACTCGGCAACCGCGTTGTCCCAGCAGTTTCCCCGTCGGCTCATGCTGGGATCGAGCTTGTGTGCTTTGCAAAAACGGATCCAGTCGTCGCTGCCGTACTGCGATCCTTGATCCGAGTGCATGATGACGGATTGTCTCGGCTTGCGTCTCCACACGGCCATCAGGAGTGCATCCAAGACAAGATCTCGAGCGAGTGTCGGCTGCATGGACCATCCGATGATCATTCGGCTGTGTAAATCCATTACGACCGCCAGGTACAGCCAGCCTTGCCAGGTCCGAATGTACGTGATGTCCGTGACCCACGCGCAGTCGGGTTGATCCACATTGAACTGGCGCTGCAGGAGATTCGGCGCGATGGCCGATGGCATGCTTCCCCCGTATCGAGGCGCCTTATAGCCACGAATCGCTCGGATTCCGTGAGCTTTCATGATGCGAGCCACTCGGTGTTTGCCGATTGGTTCTCCTGCTTCTCGAAGATCCAAGTACACACGGGGACTGCCGTAGATCCTGCCGCTTGCCACGTACGACTCGCGGATCAGCTCGAGCAGCCGCTCGTTTTCGATCGCACGATCCGAAAGGGGCTTGTGAATCCAGGCATAGAAGCCACTCCGAGCGACCTCCAGGATCCGGCACATCATCTGGACTGGGAACCGATCCCGCTGCGCATGAAGGAAGGCGTACTTTACTCGGACTCCCTTGCAAAGTACGCCGCGGCTTTTTTTAGGATGTCTCGCTCTTCTTGAACGCGGCGCAGCTCCGCTCGCAGCTTCAGGATTTCCTTCTTGGCATCGAGCAACTCATCGGCGCGTTGCTCATCCTTCTCCGGCCTGACAGCCTTCACCCACTTGTACAGGCTGTGACTCGAAACACCCAAACGGGCGGCGACTTCTTGCACCGAATGACCCTTCTCGGTCACCTGGCGGACGGCTTCATCCTTGAATTCGGGCGTGAATTGCTGACGACTCATGGGACTCCTCCGGCTGGCTCAATGCTAGCCTCCGAGGTGTCCACGATTCAGGGGGAAGTCCACCGATACTGGGGCGGAGGAGTGTCATGGTACGAAGAAGGAAGTTTTCAGACGAGTACAAGCGGGAACGACCCGGCCTGAGCCGCAGGTCTACTCCTCGACGACTTCAGGCTTCAAGGGCCTGAACTCTCCGTCCAAGACCTTCTGGCTCACACCGTAGTTGCGAATCGCGTAGCCGAAGGTCCTGCCGCCGGAAGACAGGTTGTTGATCGCGTCTTCGCCGCAATTGAAATGCAGCGTGACGGTCCCGTCGGCATTGAGCTTCCACATCTTGCTGTTGATGTGGGTCTCACCCTCCATCAGGTAGCCGTCTGCGTCATACAGCGTGAAGGACGTGAAGAACTTGTTCTTGGGGTCTTCGAAGGTGATGGCCCGGCATACGTCGCCCGACATGTTGTTGGAGGTCGCGTAGGCGTTGGAGACGTGCAACTCCGGAGGCATCCCGCCCCAACCGGCGGCGTGTGCCATGTTCAAGAGGTGCTGATCGGCCTCGCCGGCCCTTGCGGCGTACACATAATCCTTGCCGGACTCGATGGCCTTCTGCTTGTACTTCTTGCGGAGCGCCTCCAGCTGTTCTTGGTTGTAGTCGGGGGCCGTGTAGGCGCTGTCCTCCATGACATCTTCGACCACAATCTGGTCCTGCACCGCATGGGCCTTCTTCAGGGCCTCCTCCGATCTCCGGTCGAGGATCTCGGTGCGGAACAGAACCCAGGCGTAGTCGGTATCGACTTGGACCTTGTGGGCCCCTGCCTCGACGATGTAGTAGGGGGCGAAGCCATTCTCGTCTACAACGTGGGCCGATACGTAGAGATCGGACTCGGGGAGCTTGATCGTGAAGATGTGGTCGTCGGCAACCTTGACGATGCGGTTTGAGTAGAGGGTGTCCCAGTTCATGCGGACGGTAGGAGCGTCGGGACCCACCGGAGCCACGTCCCGGTAGTGGAAGATCTCCTTGTCCGCGCCGAGCTTGGCCCAATTGGCGAAGTTCCATGCCGCCTCGGCCTGGGCGAAGTTGTCCGTGGTGACCGCGATCAGCTCAGCCTGTGCGGAACCAGCAGCGGCCAATAGCAAGACAAGAGCGAGCGTCCTTTTCATCGTGTCTGATCCTCTTGATTGACCGGCTCGGGGTCACCCGGCCTCCGGGCCTTGGCGAATTACGATCGTAGTGGCCTTAGAGGCGGACTTCCACCGAGCGCGCCTTCCGCCCGGTGGTTTGGCTCCTCCGGGCGACGATTTGCCGAGGATGCGAGCCGGGCCGAGCTTCGCCTGCATCACACTCTTAGACGAACCTCTGCGCGGAGAGGTAGCCGAGCGGTGGAAGGCAGCGGTTTTGAGAACCGCCAGGGCGAGGGACCCCGGCGCACCAATTCAGTCACGCCACATCCACAACAATTGACAATATCTCGTCCAGCCGGGTGGTCTGCCACAGGTCCCAAGCCCAGATGATCGAGAGGATGCTCCGACACGCCCAGGCGCGTCTGCAGGGTCTGGAGAACTGAGGGGCGCCGTCTCCAAGATATCTCCACGACGGGGGTCGACTCCAGGGGACAGGAGGGGACTCCAGGGGACTCGATTCGTGGCAGAAGGCAACGAGTTGTCAGACAGTTAGAACGAAAGTCGTGCGCCATCAGCTAGTTAGTTGATTGCGGGTGATCGGGTTCGATTCCCGCCGCCTCCACCAATATTTGCTCGTCTTGATCGATGACGCCAGGCACCTTCCGTCCCCTTCATTTTAATAACGGTTGTCAATAATAACGACATCCGATACTATTCTTCGGTGATTCGAAGTTTTCAAAGCGCTGAGACCGAAAAGATCTTTCTTCGGGAACGATCACGGAGGTTGCCGCCCGATGTGCAGCGCCGAGCCCATCGAAAGCTGTTGTTGCTGGACGCCGCAGAGGCACTGCAGGATCTGAAAGTACCTCCAGGAAATCGGCTGAAGCGACTCACGGGCAGCCGAGATGGTCAGTACAGCATTCGAATCAACGACCAATGGCGCGTCTGCTTCCGGTGGAGCCGGGGTGACGCCTACGATGTTGAAATCACGGATTATCACTGAAGGAGGCAATCCATGGCAAGAAAAGCGCACGGGCCGATTCACCCCGGAGAGGTCCTGCTCGAAGAATTTCTCGAGCCGATGGAACTGAGTCAATACCGGCTAGCGAAGGACATCAGTGTTCCCGCCCGGCGCATCAATGAGATTGTTCACGGGAAGCGCGGCGTCACAGCAGACACCGCATTGCGCCTCGCGCGTTATTTCGACACGTCAGAGCGCTTCTGGATGAATCTTCAAATGCGCTACGACCTTGAAGTCGAGAAGGGGAGGTTGCGCGGAAGGCTTGTCAAAGAAGTTGCCGTTCACCGCAAGGCGAGTTGATCCGCACCCGTGCCGCACATTGGGCCGATCGCTCAGCCAGCGTCTCTCTCCTCCCATTGTGAGAAAACTAGCACCACGATTGGGCCAAGATTTGGGATTTCGGTCATTTCGATCGGGCCAATCAGATCCTTCATCTCTCTGCAGGCGGTTTGATCGCCCGGCACGAAAACCACCGGCACTCCAATATCGCCCGCGATGGCGGCCGTGAATCTCGCCTCCCGAAGTAGATCGAACTCCGCTGGCTTCTTCTGCTCGCACAAGCAGCCGAGATGATCGCAGAGCCTCGTGGCACTCGTCTGTGCGCTGGAGAGAAACTGCTTCTGCCACGATTTTCGCGGCGTAGTCGTCACGGCACGGTTCTTCCTCAGAGTTGTTATTCTCGGTTCCTCGCAGGACCTGGAGAGCAGATGCCGTACACACACCGTAATTCGATCGCCGAGCGTGGCTTAACGGTATTGGTTGCCAGTTTTTTCGGATTGCTGTCTCTTGGCGCCGGAGCCAACGCACAAGAGACCGCCAAGCCGGTGCTGCATGGCAAGCACTGGGTGGCGGTGACGGGCAAGCCACTGGCAGCGACAGCGGGGGCCATGATCTTCAGTCGTGGGGGCAACGCTGTCGACGCGGCGTGTGCCATGCTGGCGGCTACATCCACCATGTGGGATACGCTCGGCTGGGGTGGTGAAACGCAGGCCCTGATCTACAACCCGAACACCGAAAAAGTGAAAGGCATCAATGCCCTGGGAGTCGCACCCACAGGGGCGACCGTGGAGTTCTTCCGCGAGCGAGGGATGTCCTATCCACCAGAGTACGGCCCGCTAGCGGCGGTCACTCCCGGAACGCCAGGCGGGTTGATGGTGATGTTGGCGGAATACGGCCGCCTGAGCCTGGCCGAAGTGTTGGAGCCAGCGATGCAAATGGCCGAGGGGTATCCGATCGAAAGCGCCCAAGCCAACAACATGGAGCATCACCGGGATGCCATCGCGCAATGGTCCTACTCGAAGGCAGTCTTCCTGCCGCACTGGGATGACGCTGACGGCGAAAAGCGCGCCGCTCCGACAGCCGGCGAGATCTTCCGGCAAGCCGACCTTCTGGCCACTTTGCAGAAGCTGGTTGCAACGGAGAGACGCGCGCTGGCCGATGGCAAGACCCGCAACCAGGCCATCTATGCCGCCTACGATCGCTTCTACCGTGGTGACATTGCTGCGGAAATCGTACGAAGCGCGAGGGAATACGGTGGTTTGATTACGTTGGAAGATCTCGACAAGTGGCAGGTCTACATCGAAGATCCAGTTTCTACCAACTACAAGGGCGTGGACGTATACAAACTGACCACCTGGGTACAGGGTCCCGTCATGCTGCAGGCACTGAACATTCTTGAAGACATCGATATCAAGACGATGGGTTACAACAGTGCTCGCTATATCCACACGCTGTACCAGGTGATGAATCTTGCGTTCGCCGATCGGGATTTCTACTACGGAGACCCTTACACACCACCTGAAGAGCCAATCGAAGGCTTGCTCTCCAAGAAATATGCGGCGGAGCGAAGAAAGCTGATCGATCGGTCGAAGAACAACCCGGATATCCGACCCGGTAACCCGTACCGGTTCCAGCGCGGAAAGAACCCCTACTTGGACCTGCTGAAGGAGTGGAGCCCCGTCCCTCCAGCTGCAGAGGGCGAAGGCGCGGAGGGCTTTCAGCAAGCCAGCCGTATGACCGGTAATGAACAGTTCAGAGCCGGCACTACGTCGATCCAGGCTGCTGATGCTGAAGGTTGGGTGGTGTCCATCACGCCGAGTGGCGGGTGGGTACCCGCCTTCATCGCTGGCAGCACGGGAATCGGTCTCAGCCAGAGAATGCAGAGCTTTGTGCTGACCGAGTCCATGAATCCGTTCAACGTGGTGCATCCCGGGCAGCGTCCGCGTGCAACCTTGACTCCCAGTATCGCCTTGAAGGACGGTAAGCCGTTGATCGCTTTTTCAGTTCAGGGCGGCGACACCCAAGACCAAAACTTGCTGCAGTTCTTTCTCAATATGATCGAGTTCGACATGAACGTGCAGCAAGCAGCCGAGGCGCACAATTTCACCAGCTACCAGATGCAGAGCTCTTTTGGTGCGCATAGGGCCGAGCCCGGACGTCTGGAAGTCAGCGCCAAGGTTCCAGAGTGGGTTCAGGCCGAACTGAGTCGTATGGACTACACGGTCGAAGTCGTCGACCGCACCTACAGTCCGATCACGGCAATCTACTTTGACGTTGAGAATGAAACCATGTGGGGAGGTGCCAGCGATTATGGCGAGGACTATGGAATTGCCTGGTAGGACACAAGAAAAAGAAGCTGCGTTTTCGGGACGTCTCACAAGGGGTTGTCGGGCCTAGGGGCTTGCAATGCGTCAAGCAAGCTGCCTCAGCCCCGCTCCGACGCCCCTGAGTTTTGGAGCGTGTGGACGCCCAGGCGCGTCAGCAAGTTCTGAAGAACTGAGGGGCACCGTCTCCAAAATATCTCCACGACTGGGGTCGACTCCAGAAGACTCGATGCAAGGGAGAAGGCAACGAGTTGTCAGACCGTTACAACGAAAGCCGTGCGCCATCAGCTAGTTAGTTGATTGCGGGTGATCGGGTTCGATTCCCGCCGCCGCCACCATCTTTCGCTGTAATTTCAAGCAGTTGTGAATCCCCAATTCCCTCTTCACTCCGGCTGCACTCCACCGCGAGGGCGACGTCATCGAAAACGAGTCCCACGACCGGGCCGAGGTCATTCAGGCTCAGGCCTATTCAATCTGTCCTCCAACATAGTCCTCCAACGTTGTCCGCGGGACCACCGTGTGGGAGACGGACCCCGGCTTTGCGCGGCGATTCATTGCGTCGAGAACGAACGAACGGCGGTAGGCCTCGACAGCCTCGGTCGACTTCCACTCGTACACGCCCTGCCAGTAGCCGGTCTCTTCTTGCACCATCCAGAGCTTCTGTCGAAAGCCCGGATAGCCTCCTATCAGTGGCACTGGGATCAGTGAGAGCAACCGGTTGAGGGCCTGGGAGAACCTCGCGAACTTGAACCTGACCACGAGAACGGCAGGCGCACCCTGCTCTCGTTCTTCCTTCCCACTGAGAGACAAGTGGCGGAAGACCCGAAACCTCTGACCATCCTCCATCACGAATATGCTGCCGACATACCGGCTCTCCAACCGGAGGCGGGCGGTAAGCATCCGAAGCACCGCGACAAGCGCACAGACCGGCGGGAGACGGCGGACCAGGTCCTTCGAGCTCATCTCTCAGCTTCCGGGCGACCGAGATGTCGTCGCAACCAATCGATGATGTATGGGAACACCTCGTCGAGGTAGTCGACCGTGCAGTGTTCGGCGTCCGGGTAGTACACGAGCTCCTTCTCCCCGGAAGCCCACTCCATGAACATGTCAGCCTGTTTCTTGGGCGTCGGCATAACCTCGTCCCGACCGGCGTG
>JAFDBP010000092.1 GCA_019313245.1 Deltaproteobacteria bacterium | reverse complement strand
TGCCTAACGAGCGCGAGCGAGCGGCGATCCGAGCAGGTCGGCGACGTGGTGCGCGACCGTTTGAAGAAGCGCACCGAACAACTCCAGTTGGAGACCGGCCTGCTCGACGAGGCGCGCCTCCACCAGGAAATCGTGATCGCAGCCGATCGCCTCGATGTGACCGAGGAGATCGTGCGCCTGCGCAGCCACATCGAACAGTTTCGCGAGATCGTACAATCCGCGGGAGCCGACACCCCTGTGGGTCGGAAGCTGGAGTTCCTGCTGCAGGAGTTCGGCCGCGAGGCCAATACGATCGGATCCAAGGGCAGCGATGCGCCGATCGCTCACGATGTCGTCGAACTCAAGGCCGAACTCGAGCGCATCCGCGAACAGGTGTTGAACGTTGAGTAGCCGGGTCCTGTTGAATATCGGCTACGGCAATTTCGTGGTCGCCGCGCGGGTGGTGTCGATCGTCTCTCCACAATCGGCACCGATGAAGCGGCTGCGCGAGGAGGCTTCCAGTCGCAACAAGTTGGTCGACGCCACCCAGGGCCGTCGCACCCGGTCCATCATCGTCACGGACAGCGACCACGTGATCCTGTCCGCGATCAACCCGGACACCGTCGCGTCGCGTTTCGTCCACGAGGGGCCCCTCGGGAGTGAGGAGTGAGTGATCGCGGGATCGAGCAGGGGATCCCCTTCGTGGTGGCCGCACCGTCGGGAACCGGGAAGACCACGGTGTGTCGAAAGGTGGTGGAGCAGGAGGAGCGGATTTCGTTCTCGGTTTCGCACACGACGCGTCGGAAGCGCGACGGCGAGGTCGACGGCCGCGATTATTGCTTCGTCGACGAGCCGGAATTTCGACGCCTGGTGGCCGAAGATGCATTTCTGGAGTGGGCGGAGTACAACGCGCACCTCTATGGCACCAGCTGGGAGGCGATCGATCGCGGACTCGCCGGCGGCCGCGACGTGTTGCTCGAAATCGAGGTGCAGGGCGCGCGGCAGGTGCGCGCGCGGCGCGCCGACGCTCGCTTGATCTTCCTGCTGCCGCCTTCGATGCGGGAGCTCGAGCGTCGCTTGCAGGGGCGCGGCACGGATTCTCGGGACGAGATCCGCCGACGACTCGACGTGGCAAACCGCGAACTGGAGGCGATCCGCGATTTCGATTACGCGGTCACCAACGACGAACTGGACTCCTGCGTGGCCAATCTGCTGGCCATCATCCGCGCCGAGCGCGACGGGTCGGTCGGCGCGTTGCGGGAAAGGTTCTCGCCCGCGCTGGCCGAAGAGAAGTTTCGAGCCCCGCGCGTTCCCCCAGCTTGACGGACGGGCTTTGGTTTCGGGGTGCTTCCGAGTTCGATGGACGCCCGGGGGGCAGTTGGTTATTTTTGCCCAAGCACTTGATCTTGAAAGGAAATCTCGCGGCTGATGCTCCGCTTCAACGACATCGCTGACCGCATCCTGGAGTACAACGCCTCGTGCGATCTGGCGCTGCTCCAGCGCGCCTACGTGTTCACCGCCAAGGTGCACGAGGGCCAGGAGCGGCTTTCCGGAGAGCCCTACCTCGTCCACCCGCTCGAAGTCGCGGGCGTCCTGGTCGAGATGAGAATGGACGACGTCACGGTGGCAGCCGGTTTGCTCCACGACGCGGTCGAGGACACGCTCACGACCATCGAGGAGATCGAGCGGCTGTTCGGTGAAGAGGTCGCCTTCGTCGTCGACGGTCTCACGAAGATTGCCAAGATCGAGTTCACCTCCGCGCGCGAGCGTCAGGCCGAGAATTTCCGGAAGATGCTGGTCGCGATGTCCAAGGACATCCGCATTCTGGTCATCAAGCTCGCCGATCGATTGCACAACATGCGCACGCTCGACTTCATGTCCGACGACGCGCGCGGACGCATCGCAAATGAAACGCTCGACATCTACGCGCCGCTCGCTCACAGGCTCGGCATCCACTGGATGAAGCAGGAACTCGAAGCCCTGGCGTTTCGCGCGCTTCACCCAGATGCCGTAATCGAACTCGAGCGGCGCCTGTACCCGCAACGCGAGGCCCGCGAGGCATACATCGAGGAAGTGATCGGTGTGCTGTCTTCACGCCTTCAAGCTGCTGAGATCAATGCGACCATCACGGGCCGGATGAAAGAGCTGTCTTCGATACACGCGAAGATGGAGAGCCAGGCGCTCAGTTTCGACGAGATCTACGATGTGATCGCCTTCCGGATCATCACGGAAAACGCCGTCGAGAACGTCTACGCGACGCTCGGAATCGTTCACGCGATCTGGCGGCCCGTTCCCGGACGCTTCAAGGACTATGTCGCACTGCCCAAGCCCAACGGTTACCAGAGCCTGCACACGACCGTGATCGGCCCCTACGGCGAGCGAATGGAGGTGCAGATCCGAACGGAAGAGATGCATCAAAACGCAGAGTTCGGGATCGCCGCCCATTGGAAGTACAAGGAGGGGCATACGGGTGATCCGGACGATGTCAAGTTCGCCTGGTTGCGGCAGTTGCTCGAGTGGCAGCAAGACGTCGCCGATCCACACGAGTTCATCGATACCGTCAAGGTCGACCTCTTTCCCGACGAGGTGTTCGTCTTTTCTCCAAAAGGGGACGTCATCAATCTGCCGAGGGGCGCGACGCCGCTCGATTTTGCCTATGCGATCCACAGTGAAGTCGGATCGCATTGCGCGGGTGCACGCGTAAACGGGAAGATGGTCCCGCTGCGCCATCGACTGATGAATGGCGACACCGTCGAGGTGATCACGAGTTCCACACAGTATCCGCGCAAGGATTGGTTGGATTTCGTGGTCACGGGTCGCGCCCGGGGTCGGATTCGACATTCGATCCGCGCCTCGGAGCGCGAGCGAAGTCGCGAACTCGGTCGAGAGATCCTGGATCGCGAATTGCGAAAGCGCGGGATGTCGTTGCCGCGGCTGCTCGAAGGAGAGGAGCTGGCCAAGCTGGCGGAAAAAGAGGTCCACGGCTCGGTCGACGTGCTGTTCGGCGCGATCGGCTACGGGCGGACCAACGCGGTCGATATCGTGCGCAAGTTGCGCGGCGAAGAGGGGCCCGAGCCCGAGCCGGCGCCCGAAACCACGGCCGCCCGCTTGCGGGGCCTGTTTCGGCGCCAGGCCAAATCCTCCTCGTCGGGCATTCGCGTCAGCGGACAGCCCGACGTACTGGTGCGGTTTGGTCGCTGTTGCGCGCCGCTACCCGGCGACGAAGTCGTCGGATTCGTCACCAGGGGCCGGGGGGTGACGGTCCACGTGCGAGATTGCGCGCGGGTCTACGAATTGGATCCCGCTCGGCGGATCGACGTCGACTGGGATTCGGATCCGGCGATGCCCCACTGCATCAAGATGCGCGTTCGATCCAACGATCAGCCGGGCCTGCTCGCACAGGTCACGAAGACGATCTCGGCCGCCGGCGTGAATATCGGCGCGGCCCGAGTTTCGACCACATCGGATCAGAAATCGCTGCAGACGTTCGAACTGTGGGTCACCGATGTCGAGACGCTCAACGTCGTGATGAAGCAGATCGGGAAGATCAAGGGCGTGCTCTCGGTCGATCGCGTGAGGAATTGAAGCCCGCATCGAGCGCGGGGTGTGGGTTTTGCTCCCCCAACCCTCGCTGATTCGAATCCCCGTCATCGAGCTCTGCGGCCAGGCGCAATCGATCCCGGCCCTTCCGCGAACCCCGCTCTCGCGCGCTGCGGGCGACCCTCCTGCGCGATTTCCCCCACTCTCGTTCTCGCGCCCGAAAAATCCGGCCCGGCGTAACCGTTGTCCGCGCCGCGGCGTATGGGGGAAGACGATCGGATGGCGTCGTTGGGGGAGGAGTTCGCTCCCACCCGACCCGCCGGCGCGCGGAAACCCTCGAGGAAAGGAACCGGGAATGAGAAGAAGTATCACCATTTCGTGCACTCTCGCTCTGGTATGCGGACTCGCAGCGACCGCTCAGGCTGCGAATTGGAAGATCGACGAGTCCCACACCGCCGTGGGATTCAGTGTCAGCCACCTGTTCACGAGCGTGCAGGGCAGGTTCGATCGATTCAGTGGCACGATCGAATTCGATCCCCAAAAGCCCGAGGCCGCGGTCGTTCGGGCGACCGTGGAGGCGGCGAGCATCAACACGAACCACGAAAAGCGCGACAAGCACCTGAGAAGTGGCGATTTCTTCGACGTCGAAAATCACCCGACGCTCTCCTTCGAGAGCACTTCCGGCGTCACGGAAATGGTGGAAAACCGCGGCAAGCTCGCCGGTAACCTGACGATTCACGGTGTCACGAAGCCGGTCGTATTCGACGTCGTCTTCCGCGGACAGGGGAAGGATCCCTGGGGCAACGTTCGGGCCGGTTTTTCGGCGCGCCTGGACATCGATCGCAAGGACTACGGACTGACCTGGAACAAGGCGCTCGAGACGGGTGGGGTGCTGGTCGGTGACGAGGTCGAAATTCGAATCGAAGTCGAGGGAATCCTCGGCGACTGATGCGGCGGCTGTGTGGGATGCGGGGGGTTCGCCGTGTCCGACCCAGCGGCCCAACTGAAAAGGAGGTCGAAAGATGGCGAATGGATTGAACAAGGGCGCGATGTTGCTCGCGTCCGCAGCCGCGGGGCTGCTGACTTTGGCGGCGCCTGTGGGAACGGCCACGGCGGCAGATGCGGAAAAGGTCAATTGCTACGGCGTGAACAAGTGCAAGGGGACCGGGGACTGCGGCGGCAAGGGTCACTCCTGTGCGGGCGAGAATTCCTGCAAAGGGAAGGGTTATCTGAAAATGGACAAAGAGACCTGCCTGAAGATCGAGGGCGGGCGACTCACTCCCGAGAAGGAATAGGGAATCCATCTTGAGTGTTGGGCGCGCAGGCGTGGCAGCGGATTGGCCCAGGCTGGGATTCGGCGTCGGCCTGCGCGCCGAACACTACGAAGATGTTCTCGCGGGCGCGAAGGGAGCCGACTGGTTCGAAGTCATCACCGAGAACTACATCGGCACCAGGGGCCGTCCGCTGGCGGTGCTCGAGTGCGTGCGTCGCGACCATCCGGTCGCGTTGCACGGCGTTTCGCTCTCGATCGGTTCAGCCGATCCGTTGGATCGGCGGTACTTGAAGGCGCTGAAGGATCTGGTCGATCGGATCGAACCGGCGCTGATCAGCGATCACCTGTGTTGGAGTGGCGTCGATGGGCGCGCGCTGTTCGATCTGCTGCCCCTTCCGCTGACCGAAGAGTGTCTGAACCACGTGGCAGAGCGGGTTCGCAGGGTGCAGGACTACCTGGGCCGCAGGATTCTGCTCGAAAATCCATCCAGCTATCTGGGATGGAGGGCTTCGACGATTCCCGAGGCGGAGTTCCTGTCCGAGTTGGCCGAGCGGGCGGATTGCGGTCTGCTGCTCGACGTGAACAACGTCTACGTGAGCGCCGTCAACCTGGATTTCGACGCCAGGGCGTATCTCGACGCGATTCCGGCGCACCGCGTGGGTCAGATGCACCTCGCGGGGTTCAGCGACATGGGAACGCATCTGTTCGATACCCACAGTCGGGCGGTCTCCGACGAGGTCTGGGAACTCTACCGGCACGCGCTCGAGCGGATCGGACCGGCGGCCTCCATGGTGGAGTGGGACGACGAAATCCCGCCCTGGTCGCGCCTGATCGAAGAGCTCGATCGCGCTCGACAGATACGCGATCAGGTGTTGTTTGCAGATGAGATCGGCCGTGCAGCCGTCGCTGGCTGAACTCCAGCGCGCCCTCGCCGCGCGCATCCTGAGCGGAGAGGGTCCCGAGCTGGACTCCTGGGTCTGCGTACCTCCCGCGACCGACTCCGCGGCGCGCGTGGCGGTCTACGTCGACGGATACCCCGCGCGCATCCGCGAGGCATTGCGCGAAAGCTTTCCCGCGGTTGCGCAGATTCTCGGCGACGGATCCTTCGCGGCGCTCGCCGACCGCTTCGCGAAAGACATGCCCGCCGAGCTCCAGAACCTCAATCTCGTGGGGGCGGCCCTGCCCAGATACCTCGAGTCTGATCGCGTGATCCGCGATCTGCCATTCCTTCCCGCCCTCGCCGAACTCGAATGGGCGGTCGACCGGTGTTTCCATGCAGACCTTCTGCCGCCTTTCGATCCCTCGCCCTGCAGTGGCTGGTCGTCGGGTGATTGGGCGCGCGCGCGGATCGGGTTCCAACCCGGGCTCGGGCTCGTCTGCGCGCCGTGGCCGCTGCGCGAGTTGCGCGAGACCTACCGCTGCGAGCGCTCCGAGATCGACGTGGACCTGGTCGATCGCCACGATCGGGTGTTGGTTTATCGGCGAGGTTTCGACGTCGTCGTCGAATCGATCGAATCGGCAGAGGCCGAGGCCATGGCGTCGTTGCAGAGCGGAGTGGTTCTCGGCGAGGTGACCGCGGCGCTCGCGGATTCCGGTGCAGAGCGGGAAGCGGTGGCCGGGTATTTCGGCCGCTGGGCCTCGCTCGGTCTCGTCGTTTCTTGCGAACTCTCTCCACTTCCTTGAGCGCGCGCGCGTTCGACGCGCCGATCGAATCCCTGGCAGATCCCTCGCTCCCTTCCTATATATCCCGCTCCAGTCCAAACGCGAGACGTTGCGCAGCGCGGCGGCGGAGCGTCTGGCGACAGCCACCGCCGAATGCATCGGGCGTTTCGGGCGTTTGGGGTTTTCGGATCCTCTGATGACACTCCAGACGCATCGAATTCTGGCCAGCGCGAGTCTCGTGGCGGGCGCGCTCGCGTACCGGTCGCTCGCATTCTGGAACCCGGATCCACACGGGCAGGTGCGCTTTCAGGATTGGTTGTTCTCGTCCGTAGACGCCATCCCGCAGATGTACTTCGCGCTCGCCGCACTGCTCGTGTATCGGT
>JAFDBP010000091.1 GCA_019313245.1 Deltaproteobacteria bacterium | reverse complement strand
GGTTGGCTCGCAGCATGGCCGTCGCGGCCCTGCCGGATTGAGTTTGCGGCCGGGCTCGCTCGCACACCACCCTCGACGGGAGATCCATTGAAATCGGCGGTTGCGCTGCCGCTCTGCGTATCGACTGCGGGCTCGTGAAACCCTTTTCGTCATCGAAAAGGGGCTTTTAGCCTCTAATGTAAGCCCGTCAGGCGGCCGATGGATCCGGGCGATGCGTAGAGCCCTCAGAATCATTCGCGCGGCCGTATTGGCCTCGGCAGTCGCGTTTTCCAGCCCGGCTGGTGCGGCGCTCATCGCCGTCACCAGCGACAACACCACCTGGACGGAGATCTCCTATCCGGTCGCGACGACCCCCGATGCTCCGAACGATCACCAGACGGGAATCGCGGAGGGGGACATCGTCGGCAACAACACCGGCGACCCGGCGATCCTCACGAACTTCGACGACAACGGAACGCCCGGGATCCTCACCGATGGCAACATCGCGTTTCGGGTTCGCCTCGGAGAGGACAAGCCGCCGGCCGGCTTCACGGCCTTCTTCGGTGTCGGAATGGATGCAAATGGGGACGGCGCAATCGATCTTTTTCTCGGCGTCGACAACAATCCCGGCGGCCCGGTCGATCAGATCGGAATCTTCAGCCCCGGTACGGGCTCGAATACCTCGCCGAGCACCACCTCGATCATCACGACGCCGCTCGTATCGTACGCGGAGACCGGCGCGAATTACGACTTCAGCCCGGTGACGACCATCGATCCTCTCGAGGTGAACTCGGATCTCGATGGGGGCGGGAATGAAGACGTCTACCTCACCTTCGTGGTTCCGTTCGGCGACATCGTCACCGAACTCGGCCTGCTCGGGATTACGTTCGACGAAAACAGCACCGTGCAGTACGTCTTTGGCACCTCCACCCAGACGAACGCGCTCAACCAGGATCTCGGTGGCCCCACCGGCGGCACCACCTCCACCCTGTCCTGGGAGCAACTGGGTGCGATCTCGCTCGAGTACAGCGCTTCGGGTACGCCGGTTCCCGAACCGAGCACGGCGCTGCTGTTGGGCCTGGGCCTGGTTTCGCTGGCCGCCGCGCGCCGCGCGATTTAATCGCACTGTCTGCTTCGAGCGTCTTGCGCATTTTGCCAAAATTTCTTGATGGCTAAAATAATGATATATATTGATTAGTTACGACCGCTGTTGCGCCTGCCACCGGCGCCTGCGGCGAAGCCCGTCGGGCGACCGGGTCGCGCCCGCGCTCGAAAGCGCGCCCGGAAAAGCAGGCTTATCGAAACGATTCGCTACGATCCCGCATCGGCGATAGTTGCCGATGATGCGGGGATTGATCCCGCGAACAAAAGTGGTCGGGAATATACGGATGGTTCGATTTTATCGCAGCGCCGTGTTCCGACGATTTCAAGGTTAGAGAGGAATACAGCAGTGCGTACGAGTGGAACAGTCAAGTGGTTCAACGACGAGAAGGGCTTCGGTTTTCTGACGCGTGACGATGGTGAGAAGGATGTCTTCTGCCATTTCAGTGCGATCCAGGGAGAGGGCTTCAAGTCTCTCACTGAAGGACAGAAAGTCGAGTTCGACGTCGTTCAAGGGCAGAAGGGACCCGCGGCCGAGAACGTAGTGCCGCAGTAGGGCCCATCGCCCCTTTGATTGGTAGAGCCCCGTCGGCGCAAGTCGGCGGGGCTTTCTCGTTTCTGCGCCTCGCGATGAGTCCGGACGGCAAGCCGTGAGAGAATTGGATCTCGAGACGATCGTTTCGCACGGTCTCTGTGCGGGGTGCGGTCTCTGCGCGAGTCTCGCGGGCGGCGATCGACTCCAGATGCGGCTGACCTCCCACGGTCGGATGCGGCCGCACGCGCGCGAGCCGATCGATCCGGAGACGTTGGAGGGGATCCGGTCGATCTGCCCGGGCATTCGGGTCACGGGAGCCGACGCTTCGCAGGTTGGCTCGGCGGGCACCATGCATCCGGTGTGGGGGCCGATTCGCTCGGTGCATCGCGGCTGGGCGGCCGACGAAACGGTTCGCTTTCGCTCTGCGGCGGGCGGGTCGATGACCGCGCTCGGCGTCTTCCTGCTCGAGAGCGGAAAGGTCGACGCGATCCTGCACGTGCGCGCGTCGTCCGAAAGGCCGATGCTGACCGACGCGCAGATCAGCACCACCGCCGCCGAGGTGAAGTCCGGCGCGCAATCCCGCTACGGACCGGCGGCTCCGCTCGTTCACGTCCATCGGCTGCTCGACGAGGGGCGCCGCTTCGCGCTGCTCGGCAAGCCGTGTGATGTTGCGGCGATTCGAAATCTGGCGCGCGTCGATTCGCGCGTCGAAGCGCAGATCCCCTATTGCCTGACGATCTTTTGCGGCGGCGTGCCCACCCCGCAGACCGCACAGAAGATCGCCGCCCATCACGGTCTGTCCGAAGCCGAGATCGAGGTGTTTCGCTGGCGCGGGCACGGCTGGCCCGGGCCGACGCACATTGGGACACGCGACGGCCGGAGTTGCGACCTCACCTACGATGAGGCCTGGTTCGATCCGAGCCGACCCTGGAGTTACGACATCCAGTTTCGCTGCAAGATCTGCCCCGACGCGATCGGCGAACTCGCCGACGTCTCCTGTCCGGACGGTTGGGTGATGAGAGACGGCAAGCCGATCCACGAAGAGGCGCCCGGTGTGAACGTGCTCGTTGCGAGGACCGAGCGCGGCGAACGGCTCGTTTCAGAGGCGGCGGCAGCGGGTGCCATCGAGCTGGCGCCGTTTGCGATCTCCGAGTTCGAGGCGATGCACGGCGACCACCTGCCGCGAAAGCTCGGCAATCGCGCGCGCATCGCCGCACTCGCAATTGCGGGGGCGCCCACTCCGCGCTTCGAGGGTTTCAGGCCCTGGCGGATGACCTGGCGGGCGGGTTTCGTGCGGAGCCTGCGCGCCTTCCTGGGAACGCTGCGCCGTATTCGAGCTGGAGCGCATCGCGAGCCACTTCGCTAGATCCGGTTCGCGCGATCGCGCGGCCGTGCGTGCAAACGCACCGCGCTGAATTCAAGTCGAATTGAAGTCGGTTGGGATCGCTCCCTGCTGTGTGCCCGCTGTAGCTGTCGAGTGACATCCCGCCACTCGAAGCGAAATCGCGTGCAGCCAGACTGTAGAACCACCACACGATCTGTAAGCATCGTGATTGGGGTCACAGATTCCAATTACGCTGCCGTGACTCGGCTCACAGAGCCAATTTCAGCCCTACCGATACGTAAGAGCGACAGAGGGTGCAGAAGCGGGAAGGCGCGAGGGGCCGACCTCGCGACATCCATTGAATTGGAGTCGCCCATGCATTCTAAATTTATCTCGATCTATGCGATCGCGGCGCTCAGTTTCATACCGATTTTCTCCAGCACCGTCGCCAGTGCAATCGATTGGCCCAACGGCCAGGAAATCCTGATCGAATGCCCGGTCTGGGAATGGGAACCGTCTTCGATCCCGGTCGTCGAGTACGAGCTTTGCTTCGACGACATCGATCACTGCGTGGTGGCCGAAATCGGCAGCTCGGTGTGCATCCCCAGCCTGGGAGCTCACGACGTTTGGGTCACTGCGATCGATTATCAGGACGGTGAGCCCATCTATTACGACGGCGACATCGTGCCCGTCGCTCGGGTGATGAGTGCAGACTTCGACGGAGACTCCGTGGTCGGGTTTTCAGATCTGGGTTTGTTCATTCAACAATTCGGCGAAGCGAACAATAGCTTCGCCGATCTCGACGGAGATGGCTCCGTCGGCTTCATGGATTTTTCCCATTTCTCGAGTGCCTTCGGCAAATGCATCAATGCGAGTGGGACCGTCTACACCGAGTGTCATTCCCAGGCGCAGTGACGCGGCGATCGCTCCGCGTCAGATCTGATTGGCGATCGGGAACAGGCCGAAGAACCAGTCTGCAGCGCGTTGCCACGCGCTCTGCGCGGGCTGTCGATACACGCGGCCCGCGCCAGATTCCCAGTAGAGCCGATCGTTCTCGTCCAGACCGACCCGCCACGAGTTGTCCGGAGAGATGTCCGTTTCGAGCATCGCGGCGAGCTGCTCCGCGAATTCAGCGTCTTCGATGAGCATGCCATTTTCGGTGTTGTGCAGAAGTCCTCGAGGCGACAGATTCAAGCCGCCGATGTAGGCGCGCTTGCGGTCGACCATGACGGCTTTCGAGTGCAGTACCAGGGATCGCGACTGCACTGGCGGCGTATCGATCTCGTGCATCAGACGAGCATCGTGTCTCATTTCGTAGAGTTCGACTCCGGATTCGACCAATGCGCGACGCGTCTTCTTGTACTGGCTGTTGGCGATTGTGTGGTTGTTGGAGGCGAGAGAATTCGTCAGCACGACGACGCGGATGCCCTGGTCCCCAAGCGTGGCGAAATACTCGATCAGGCGGTCGCCGGGCACGAAGTAGGCCGAGATGATGACGAGTTCCCGCTGGATGCCTTCGACGAGCATTCCGAGCGACATGAAGACCTGATCGGGAGTGCCACCCCGGGCTTCGTTGGGGTCGTCGGCCACAGCGAGCCCCGGCCCGAAGGTCATGCCATCGCTCATCGCTTCGAGTTCGCTTTCCCAGTTGCGAGGTGCGAGCGTGAACGAAGTCAGCACACCTCGCTCCTCTTCGTAGATCTCCATGACTCTCTCCCTCACCTCGTCGAGTTCATCGAGCTCGGTAGGGTTCGCCACCAGGGCATGGATCGGATAGGTCCAGTCGTCCGTCCAGTAGTCATCGAAAGCCTCGGAGAGGTCTCGTACCACCGGGCCCACGGTGACGACGTCGAGATCCCTGAAATTCTTGTCGGCGTTGAGGCCGAAATATTCGTCGCCGATGTTGCGCCCACCCGCAATCGCCACCTGGTTATCGGCGACGAGCACCTTGTTGTGCATCCGACTGTTCAGATCCGGGCGACTGAGCCACTCGAAAGCGCGAGAAACGACGCGATTCCCGCGATTCACCCAGGGGTTGTAGAGGCGGATGTCGATCATCGGATGTTGCGCGATGCCCGCGGTGTCGGAGCCGTCGCCCGTGATCAGGAAGTCGTCCACCAGCAGGCGAACTCGCACGCCGCGGTCCGCGGCCTGGATCAAACGCCTCGCGAGCAGGCCACCCGCCGCATCCCCCTTCCAGAGGTAGTACTGCGCGTCCAGGGATTGGGTGGCGGAATCGATCAGTGCCAGGCGCCAGCGCAGTGCTTCATCGCTGCGGTCGACCAGTAGATAGCCGGAATCCCCTCGTGTTGCGCGTTCTGTCTCCATGACCATTTCCGAAAAGACGGACAATGCGCCACTCGTAGCGGCGGGCATGGCTTCATCGACGGCTCGATCGTGGAGGTCACGTGCGAACGAATGCGTGCACGCGCTCGTCAGGGTGATCGCTGCAATCGAGAGTAGATGAATGCAACGCTTCACGGGATCTCCCTCTCGCCAGCTCCGTGGTTCTCTGCGATAGCCACCTGAGCGCAATTCTGGCACAGGATTGCGCGCTCGGGCATGCGGCTCTGCGGGGTTCTCGCCATGTCGTGTTCGCGGTCGACTCCGTTAGGTGTGGTAGGCTTTCCGGATAGCGGCAGCACTGGGAGGGTCTGTATGGAGATCATGGAGCCCTGTCGCACGGCCAGTGAAGTGTCGGATCTCATGACGCCAGATCCAGTGACGGTTCTGCCCACCACGCCCGTGGGCGAAGTGTGGCGAATCATGGCTGAGCGGCGCTTTCGGCATATGTTGGTGTCGGAAGAGTCGAGCGGTCTGCTGGGTTTGGTGAGCCAGCGCGACATTCTGGCCGGGGCGCAGTCGGCCGATCTGAGGATCGAGAGTGACGTTCGCCCGATCCGGGAGCTGATGATCCGATCCGTAGACACGGTGCGGCCCGAATGCTGTGCCGCGGAAGCCGCCCGCTACATGCTGAGCAGCAAGCGCAGCTGCCTCCCCGTGGTCGATGATTCCGGGGCGCTGGTCGGGATCCTCACGGAGGCAGACTTCATGCGGCTCGCGACACGCGGAGTACCTCCCTGCACTTGCGGCGGAGTGACCGTCGGCGCCTGAGTTCTGCGGGGGCGTGCGCCGCGGTCTTCGCATCGGCGGGCTGAACGGATGCCCGCCGAGATCGGCAAACGAGCAGCGGCTCTAACGACACCTGAGCGCACCTCAGCAATGTGCAACTGCGATTCCTGGCCGCTGAATTGGTGGGCGGCGTTCTCGATCTCAACTGGCGCACTCGTCAGGCCGATGAGCGCGTCTGGAGGCCCAATGCCTCGTGCGGAACCCGGTCCGAATGGGGGGCTCATGTCCGATAAGAAATTGGCCGTCTTGATTGTCGATGACAGCCGAACGGTTCTCGCTCAAATCGAAAAAGTCGTAGCCGCAAACGAAATCGCCGAAGTGGTCGGCACCGCGCGCAATGGAGCCGAAGCGGTTCAGCAGGCGAGTCAGCTCAAGCCCGATCTCATCCTGATGGACATCGTCATGCCCGATGTGGACGGCCTGGCCGCGCTGCGCCTGATCCAGTCGAAGAATCCCGAGACACGTGTAGCGATGCTCTCATCGGTTGGCGCAATGGCATCGAAGGCCGAAGAGGCGTTTCGGCTCGGGGCCATCCAGGTGTTGAGCAAACCAATTGACGAAGAGATTCTAGGAGCCTTGCTCGCGCAGGAGTGCGAGCGGGCGCAATCGTAGGTGGAAGCCAAAATGGGCGTCAAGTTTTTCGGGCAGTATTTGATCGAGCGCGGTGAGGTGAGTGCGGAACAGGTGCGAGCTGCCCTGGATCTGATGGATGCTGAAAACCGCAGCATCGGAGAGCTGGCCGTAGAGGGCAGGCTCATCTCCAAGGCAGATGCCGACAAAGTCAACGCCGAGCAGCGCCACCGCGATATGCCGTTTGGAGAACTGGCCGGAGAGATGGGCCTGTTGACCGAAGAGCAGATCGACAACCTGGTCCAGCTTCAGTGGCGGACACGCCTGCGCGTCGGGCAAGCCCTGGTCCGTCTGGGGCACCTCGGAAAGGTTCGCCTCGAAGAACTGCTGATCAGCTACGAAGAAGACCAGGCTCCGTACCGGATCGAAAATCTCGCGCTTCCCAAGGATCTCGAGGGCAACTCGCTCGCAGCGTACGTGATCGACCTCTTCCCCAATCTCCTGATGCGCGTCGGGCGGATTGCGACTCGCATGGGCGGAGGTGAATCGATCGTCGAGCCGCCGGATCTTCCCATTCAGGTCGCGGTCCTGGTGAGTGGCACGCCGAGTCTCCTGATCTGCCTGGCCGGGGATGACGAATTCTCGCGCCACCTCGCCGCAAAGGCGAGCGGCCTCGATCCCGAAAGCCTCGATTCCGAAATGCTGCAAGATGGGGTCGGGGAGTTCCTGAACGTTCTGGCCGGCAACGCGATGGCGCTGGCGGAGCGAAACGGACTCATCACGGAACTCGAGCCGCCTCGGACCGAGGTCGGATTCGAATCGGGATATCTCTTCGAACTCGCCGTCAACGTCGGAAAGGCCGCGCTCTTCCTGAAGTCTCTCTGATCTGGAGAGGCGATCTCGGCAGACCGCTGCGATTCGGAGTGGGTCTGGGGTGGCGCAGGCCCTGGTGCGCCGTTCAGGCCGCGCTGCGCTGGCGCGTCGACCGCCAGCGGGGATGCGACAGGGCTTCCAGAAGCGATCGGTAATTTCCGCTCGACGCCATCAGGCGCACGCCGAAACCGTGCAGTCCCGGGCCGCGGCCTCCGAGGTCGTGTTTGGTCCACCAGATGACACCGACGACCTCGACCTCGTCTCCGTTCGGCCCCTCGAAGCTCAGTCGCACCTCGTCGCCGGTCTGGCCGATCGTAGAACTCCTGACGAACACGCCGCCCGGGCCGACATTCTGGATGCTCCCTTCACCAGTCTCGTTTTCGAGCGCGATGTCGGTCCAGATGAACGTGTTGAAGCGCGGCTCCGGCATAAAGTGATCAATCGTCAAATCGAAGTTGCCAGGTGATGGTTTTCGTCACCGCAGGGGTCGAAAATTTGTTAGTTCACGATGATGCAACTAGCATGTATTCGATCGGAAATTGATGTGCAATAGAGCGCGTTATGATCTTTTGCACAACACTGATTTCGGTGATGCGCCCTTGCAAAAAAGATGTGCAGAATGCGAGTTGCGGCGTGTCGGCCGCTACGCGGACCGGCAAAATGAGTGCATCTTTCGGGTCCGGCAATTCAAGCGTGTGGACCCGCGTGTTGCGCTACCAACGGCCATTTCCGGGTTTCATGTCTTCGGGAGCGAGCACGATTGGAAAGCGTTCGCGGATCCTGGCGTCGGCCGCGGGGTCGATGTAAACGGGGTAGTGTTCTGCAAGGATCTTCTTGACCCTTTCGTGGGCGATCTCATGAGCGTCGCGTTTGCCGGTGCTCTTCCATTCGTCGTAGGTTCCGCGATCCGCGAGTTGAGGATACAGGTATTCCGTCTGCATCATCTTGAGCGTCTGCGGGTGATCGAGAAAGTGCCCCGATCCCTCTACGGTATCGCGAATCACGTCGAAGGAGAGCGTCTCATCGGTGACTTCGATCCCGCGCACGGCTCGCATCACGTTTCCGATCATGTCGTCGTCGATGACCATGGCCTCGAACGAGCACGCCATCAGGCTGCCCAGCATGCCCGCGGTTTCGCCGATGAGGTTGCAGCCCGCCATCGCGGTCAGCGTCGCGGTGATGCCCTTCTCGTAGCCGGCCTGGGCGTCGGGGAGTTTCGAATCCGACATGCAGGCGCTCACACTGCTCGGCAAACCGTAGAAGTTGGAGAGCTGTGCGATCGCGGAAGAGACGAGCGCCTGTTCGCCGCTTCCGCCGGTGAACGAACCCGTTCGCAGGTCGGAAATGAACGGCCACGTGCCCATCAGGAACGGCGTCCCCGGGCTGATCAGGTTCATCACGCCCAGCGTTGCCAGGGTCTCCGCGAAGGTCTGCACGAGCGACCCGGCGAGCGCCGCCGGAGCGGTGGCACCAGCCTGTGAGGCGACCGCGATGTCGTAGGGAATCCCAAGCCTCGCGCACTTCACCAGAACCTCGGCGTTGTCGGCGCCAAAACGCAGGGGCGACACGATCGGACAGCCGCCGAAGTTGAAGAACGGGCGCTCGAGGAAGGCGCCTTCCCTGCCCAGGTAGAGGTCGAGCAGGCTGATGAAATGGTCGATGTGCTCCGGCGTCGCGGTGGACATCGCGAGCGGTTTCTGGGTCCCGGCGATCTGTGCGTAGAGCGCATTGATGTCGTGCACGAAGGCGTCCTCGCTGTGTTCGGTCGCGACGACCGTCTGGCAGAATGCGTGGACGTTGGGCAGTCGATCGGCGAGGCGTGCGGTGTCGTAGAGATCCACCAGTCGGGACGGTCGGGCCTCGCGGGTTTCGTAGTCGAAGATGTTCACGGCCTCTCCGCAGGTGCGGAAGTGGACCCGGTCGCCGCCGATTTCGACGTCATTGGCCGGGTTGGCGGCGTAGTGGGTGAACTCCTTGCAGCTACCGTCGATCAGGTCTTCCATCAGGCTGCGGGGAAAACACAGGCGCCCGCGTTCCGAAAGCAGCGCGCCCTTGGGGATCGCGACCTCGACGATGCTGGGGGTGGGATCGCCGATGCCGATCTGCTCCAGGACATCCAGCGCCGTCGTGTGGATGCGCCTCATGTCGGATTCGGAAAGCGGCCGGAACTTCCCCCCGGGCATGCCTCCGCGCACGGCGTCGGTTCGAATCCCGCCGCCCCTTTGTTCGTGAAGCTTCTCGCGGGTGCTTCGCTTGCGCCTTCGACGTGTGGGGTTGAGCTGTTCTTCTTTGATCATCTCGCCTCCGCGGTCGCGGGATCTTAGGCGAACGCTCGAACCTCTGCATCCGACGAAAAGCTTGTGCAGCCGATTCGAATTCGGGTCGCGAGGCAAATCGAACCGACCGACAGTCGCCGCCTTTCGACGCGACAACGTGTCTAGCGCAAAGCCGATCTCGTTGCCGATGGTCTTCGGGAAGGCGAAGATCGAATCGTCGCAGAAGTGCCGCAACCCGACTCTGACGGCGATCGCCCGTCTGGCGCATTTCCGGTCATATGATCCAATCGAGCCGCTGTGTTATCACTCCGCTCGTTCACGGGCAAATTTCGGACGTTCAGGCATGGATCCCATCTGTCACACGATGGTCGGCGCAGCCCTCGCGAGTACGGGGTTGGAGCGCAAGACGCGCTTCGGCCGCGCGACGCTGATCATCGGCGCGAACCTGCCCGATGTGGACGTGTTCTCCTACGCGTGGGGTGAGATCGCGGCGCTCGAATTTCGCCGCGGCGTCACCCACGGCATCCCGGCATTGGTCGTTCTCCCGCTCTTGTTGGCCGGCGCGATGACGGGGGCCGATCGGTTATTCCAGCGCGGCCGGGAACCGGCCGTCGATTTCGGCTGGCTGCTCGCGCTCTCGGCGATTTCGGTGATCTCTCATCCGATGCTCGATTTCTTGAACGTCTACGGGGTTCGATGGCTGATGCCATTCGACGACACCTGGTTCTACGGCGACATCTTGTACATCGTCGATCCGTGGATGTGGGCAATCCTCGGGAGTGCACTCATCGCGGCGCTGTGGTGGCGAAACCGCGAGGCATCGGGCGCATTCGCGCGCCCCGCGCGCGTCGGCCTGCTCGTGGCTCTGGCCTACGTCATCGCGATGGCGGCGGGCGAATCGGTCTCGCGCCGCGTCGTCGAGGCGAGCCTGAGCGACACAGAGATGCCGAGATTGATGATTGCGCCGGTTCCCGTCGATCCGTTCCGACGGACGGTCGTGATCGATGGAGAGCGCGACTATCGGCTGGGCGTCGTCAACCTGCTGCCGCGGCCCAGCGTTCAGTTCGACACGCGCCGCATCCCGAAGGGCGAGAGCGCGGCAGCGCGCCTCGCGGCGGCCACCCGCGATGGGCAGGCCTTTTTGCGCTGGGCGCGCTTCCCGTTCTTCGAAGTCGACGATTCGAATGGCGAGCCCGTCGTGTACATCATCGACGCTCGCTACACGCTCGACCGAGACGCGGTGTTCGGTTCGGTCCGCATCCCGCTACCGGGTGCGCGATCAGGCGCCGACGATTGAATTCTATAGGTAGAGACTGCGCGCAGAAACGTAGACAGCCCACAGCACCAGAAGCGCCAAACCCTCGTAGCGGATGATGCGCTGGTTGTGGGTCCGGGCGACAAAGAACAGCGAGAGCGAGAGAATCGCAGTGGCCGCGAGATCGATGTGCCCGCCCGCCGGGATCGGCATCGGTCGGATCGTCGCCGCAGCGCCCGTAATCAGCAGGGTGTTGAAGATGTTCGAGCCCACCACGCCACCCACCGCGAGGGCGATGTCGTTTCGCCTGACGGCGACGAGCGTGGCTGCGAGTTCGGGCAGGCTGGTGCCGATGGCGACCAGCGAGAGTCCGACGACGACTTCGGGAACCCCCAGCTCTCTCGCAATTCCGACGCCGCCATGAACCACGAGATCGGCCCCATAGGTCAGGCCGACCAGGCCGACGGCGATCATCGCGAGGTTCAACAGCAGCGAGCCTCGTTCGTCGGATTGGGGGACATCCTTGGTCCAGGGGTGCGGTTTGTCGGCACTCTCGCCGCCGTTGGTCTTCAAGCGGTGATTTTCGCGCTGCCGTCCGAGGTCTCCGAGCGTGTAGTAGATGAATACGATGAAGAAGAGCAGCAGCACCAGGCCATCGCCGCGCGCGTAGGCGTCGCGTTGCTCGCCGAGTTCGATGTCGAACGCCATCACCAACGCCGCCGCAAGCGCGAGCAGCATCATCGGCAGTTCGCGGCGAATCACGACGTGGCCGATCGGCAATGGGTGGAGCACCGCCGACAGGCCGATGATCAAACCGATATTGGCCATGTTGGAGCCGAAAATGTTGCCGAAAGCCAGCGTTCCTGAATCTGCAAACGCGGCGAGAACACTCACGGCGAGTTCTGGGGCGCTGGTTCCGAAGGCCACCACCGTCAAGCCGACGACGAGCGTCGAGATTCCCATACTGCGCGCGAGCGAGGCCGAACCCCTGACGAGGAACTCGCCTCCGACGACGAGGATGACGATCCCCAGACCGCCGATTGCCAGGTGCGTCAGCAAGAGGCCCCCACGCCGTGCTCGGGTTTCAGGCGTATCCGACAGAAGCCCTCGGGCGAAGCGCGTCCGCGAAGGTGCATTCCGAGTTTCACGTGGCCGGTCGAGAATTTCGCGCGGTGAGTATGGGAAGGCATCAATCTACGAGGTGGTCTCCAGCGGATCGAAGGACTCTGGGGATCGCATCAACAAAAAGAACCATCGAGCATCTGGCTGCACCGCTTCGATCGGATCTCATTTCCACCGAGCCGGCCGGGAGCCTCGCGATCGCCCCGGCCGGGCGGCTTAAGATAGAGCAATTCGCGCGCGGAAACGATGAGTGAAGAGGAGGTGAGTTGCTAGGATCCGGTGGAATTCTCGACGATCTGGGGTTTTCCCTGGCTTCCCCGCACGGCCGCTCTTGGGTCTGGCGGGGTCGACGGATCGCGGGAGGCTGCGATGCCGCAGCAAGAGACGGTACTCAAGGTCGCGGAGCGCATCGCGGGGCTGGGCTACGCGCTCTGGGACGAGCGTCAGGGATGCTACATCTTCGTATCGGAGCAATTCGCTAGACCCTATGGGCTCACGCCCGACGAATACATCGCCCGATACCGCTCCTACGAGGACGAGGCCCCATTCATTCACGCCGACGATCGCGAGCGCTACGAGGCCCATCACCTCAGTTACCTCGAAGATCCGCGCGAGTGCAGTATCGAGCTGCGCTATTGCGGGTTTGGGGAGGGGTTCCGCTATGTCCGGGAGTTCTTTGCGCCCATTTTCGATGATTCGGGTCAGCTGATCCAGACCGTGGTCGTCGAGCAGCAGATCGGTGAGTTGAAGCACGCAGAGGAGGCACTCCGCCAGGCGCAGAAGATGGAGGCGGTGGGACAGCTGACGGGCGGGATCGCTCACGACTTCAACAACCTGCTCGCCGTGATCATGGGCAACCTGGAGCTCCTGTCCGAGCGGAGCGCTGAGGCAGGCGAAGTGTCCGAGCTCGTCGAGATGGCGCTGGGCGCCGCGGAGCGCGGTGCAGATCTGACGCGGCGGCTGTTGACGCTTTCGCGCAAGCGGGCCACCTACACCGAGTCCGTCGACCTGCGCGAGCTGGCCGACGGCATGTTGGAATTGCTCGGCCGCACCCTGGGCTCTCGAATTGAGCTCGAGCTGAATGGCCCCGACGATCTCTGGCGCTGCCGAGTCGATCCGGGCCAGTTCGAGAATTCACTGCTCAATCTCGCCCTCAATAGCCGCGACGCGATGAGCGACGGGGGGTCGATCGCGATCCATTTTTCGAATGTCGCAATCGAGGAAAACTACGAAGTAGCCGAGACCGCAATCGAGCTCGGCCACTACGTGCGCGTCAGCGTGGCCGATACCGGTATGGGGATGAGCCCCGCAGTCGCCGAGCGCGCGATGGAGCCCTTCTTCACCACCAAGAGCGAGGGGGCGGGCAGCGGGCTCGGCCTCAGCATGGTGTATGGCTTCGTGAAGCAGTCCGGCGGGCACCTGAGTCTCGCGAGCGAGGAGCGGCGCGGAACGACGGTGGAGATCCTGATTCCGAGAGATTTCGATCGACGCCTCGCAGGTGGGCCAGATTCGTTTTCGGACGATCAGTTTCGATCGCAGGGCGAATGCTTGTTGCTGGTCGATGACGACGAGTCGGTGTTGACGATGACCTCTCGAATGCTCAGAACGCTCGGCTACGAGGTGAAGTCGTCGAAGTCGGCCCACGAAGCGCTCGAGGAGTTGGTCGCATCACCACGAGTCGATCTGTTGGTGACGGACGTCATGCTAGGCGGCAACTACAGTGGCCCCGAATTGGCGCGGGAAGTCAAATGCCGGCGCCCCGACATTCCGACCTTGTTCGTGTCGGGTTTTCCGCGACAGAAGCTCGACGAAAGTGGCCTTTCGAGTTCCGAAGTGTCATTTCTCGCAAAACCCTTCCGGAAGTCGGATATCGCAAGGGCGGTTCGCAGCGCGCTCGACGCTAAGTAGGGGCGATTCGGATCCGATCGTGGTCGGCAACGCGGCGATGGGCTCGTGCGGTCGCCCGGCCCCTCAATGACGAGAGAGGATGATTTCGGGGTCTGGATCGCGCCCCGCAATCGGCAAGCCCCGATCCCACTCGGGTTCGGGACCGAGTTCTTCCACCAGCCACTCGATCATCGCGCGAACCTTCGGGGGAACGTGTCGACTCGCCGGGTAGACGGCGAGGAGATTGGTCTCGTGCAGCGTGTGTTGGGTGAGCAGGGGGGCGAGGCGGCCCGCGCGAACGTCGTCCGCGACCAGGAAACTCGGAAGATACGCGATCCCGTAACCCGCCACGGCGGCCTGGCGAATGGCGTCGCCGTTGTTGACGTTCAACTGCGAATGGGTCTTGATCCGCTCGCCGGTCGAGAACAGCCAGGTCGCCCATCGTTCCGTGTAGCCGATACAGACGTGTTCGCTCAGGTCTTCGGGGATGTGCGGGGTGCCGTAGCGCTCGAGGTATTCCGGCGAGGCGCACATCAGCAGCCGGATCGGGCACAGCTTGCGCCGCACGTAGCTGAGTTCTCGCGGGCGGCCGATGCGAAGTGACAGGTCCACCCTCTCGTAGACGAGGTCGACGATTCGGTCGGTCGCGTCGACGTGCACCTGGATGTTGGGGTAGCGCTCGAGGAACCGGGGCAGCCTCGGGGCGAGCTGCAGATGCCCGAAAGACATCGGCACCGCGAGCCGGATCGCGCCCTGGGGCGCTTCCTGCAGCTGGCTCACCGAAGATTCTGCTTCCTTGGCCGCCGCGACGACGCGTTGGCAGCGCTCGTGGAACACCTCGCCCGCCTCGGTGAGGCTCATCCGCCGGGTCGACCGCCTGAGCAGCTGGGCGCCGAATCGCTGCTCGAGAGCCGAGATTTCGCGGCTGACCGAGGCCTTGGAGATGCCCAGCTTGCGGGCGGCCGCGCTGAAGCTGCCCTCTTCGACGACCCGCTCGAAGACGAGCATTCCGGCGACGTTGGGTAGGTGCTCATTGTTCCTCATATGAAACAACTATTACTAAAAATCCCTATTGTCTTGCAAGGGGTTCGAACCGATTATTTTCTCAGGCAGCGAGAAAAAGAGGATTCGCCATGAGTCAGATCAACCGCCGACAACCCACCCGAGAGCCCGCCGGCCCGGTCGCCCCGCAGATTTCGCGAGCTTCGAGCCGCCTCTCGCGCCATCTCGACCCGGCCGGGTGTTCCAAACCCCGGATGAACCTCAGGATCTGGTTGGCCACGAGAATTGGCCTGCTCGCGCTGCTGGTCGCTGGCGCGGGCCTGCCGCTGGCCGCGGGCGCTACGGACAGTGCGCGCATGGGCCTGCGCGCCCAGGGGCCCGGCGCCGTGTTCGAGACCATCGAAGCGGCCGCGATCGATGCGCTCAGCTACGCGCACCTGGAGGAGACTCTGACCGAGCGGCGCAGCCTGCGGGTTGGCGTGATCCATCGCGTGGCAAATGGCTACTCGTACACAGCCGCGAAGCGCTCCTCGACCTCGTCGCCGCTCACCGCCTGCAGCGTTCGCTATCAGCTGCGCGCGAACGACGTCGCGCGTTACATCATCCCCCCGCACAGCGGGCACGCGCGCATCAATCGCTACAACGAAGAACCGAGCCGCAAGGAAAAGCAGATCGTGGACGAACTCGATCCCGCGCATCGCCCGCTGTTCCAGTTGACGCCCTCGCACAACATCGTGAGCTACCACTACGGCGGTGAGACGGAGGTCCTGCTCAACCTGAGCGACCTCGCCGCATTGAATGGCGAGACGCCGGTTCGCGATGTGGATAGCGGGCCTCCCGGGTCGGATACACCCAGCCCGATTTGATCGACTATTCTCCTCGCACGGGGCGATTTGGCCACAGCTCCGGATCGAGACGATTGCGAGGAGGTGCCGGCGATGAAAGCCATGGTCTTCGATGCGTGCGGGGGCCCCGAAGAGATCCACCCCGCTGAAGTACCGACGCCTACTGTCGGTCTAGAAGACGTTCTGATCCAGGTGAAGGCCTGTTCGTTGAACCACATGGATCTCTTCGTGCGCCGGGGGCCCGCTGCACCCGAGGCGAAGTCTCCCTTCTGGGGGCTCGCGGATGTGGCCGGCGTGGTGTCGGAGGTGGGCGCCGGAGTCGACGCCTGGCGGCCCGGCGATCGCGTCATCGTCAATCCCGCACTCTCTTGCGGAGCCTGCGAATTCTGCCGGGCTGGAGAGGATTCACTCTGCGTCGACTTCAAGATTCTCGGCGACGAAGTTCCCGGCGGCGCCGCGGAATATCTGGCGATTCCGGCGCGCAACGTCCAGCGGCTTCCGGACGACTTCGGCTTCGAGGAGGCCGCGGCCGTGCCGCTCGTCTTCCTGACGGCCTGGCGCGCGCTCACTACCCAGGCCCAATTGAAGCCGGGCGAAGACGTGCTGATCCTCGGTGCGAGCGGCGGTGTCGCGACCGCGGCCATCCAGATCGCGAAGCTCGCGGGCGCGCGGGTTCTCGCGGTGACGAGCGGCGCCGAGAAGGTGGCTCGCGTGGGGGAACTCGGCGCCGATCTGGTATTCGATCGAAACGAGGTGGATTTTGCGCGAGAGGCACTGCGCTCGACACACGACCGCGGTGTCGACGTCGTGTTGGAGAACGTCGGCACCCCCACCTGGAAGCAGAGCCTGCAGTGCCTCGCCCGAGCGGGTCGGCTCGTCAGCTACGGGCGCACCGCCGGCATGATCGGAGAAACCAACATCCGCGAGCTCTTCGTCAAACAGACGCGCATCATCGGCACGACGATGGGCAATCGCAGAGAGTTCGCCGAGGTGACGCGGCTCGTCTTTGCTCGGCGGCTGCGGCCGATCATCGACCGGGTTCTCCCACTCGAGCAGTTGCGCGCAGCTCACGAACGGCTCGAAGCCGGCGCGCAATTCGGCAAGATCGTGCTCTCCGTCGCAAGCTGAGCCGCTGCGGCGGCGAAGCGGGCGACGCTCCGCTCGCTAAGCTCTCGATTGGTATGAGGCGATGGTCGAAGTTCAGCGCTTCGCTGCTGGCGGCACTTGTGATCTCCCAGCTGGCCCGAGCGCAGGATGTTCCGGGCGAAGTTCCGCTCGCAGACGTGCTCGAAATCCTCGTCGTCGATCGGGAGCTGCTCGCGATCGATGGCGCGAGCGGCGGCCAGACGACCGCCCGTTTGCGACTGGGCGAAGTCGTTCACTGGAAGCGCGCGCGCGGCAAGGTGGGTGTGATCATCACCGACCAGCGCGTGCTAGCGGCGGCGACCCAATCCGCTTCCTGGCAGGAGATCGACTACGGTCGCAACGAACTGCGCCCGCAATCCGCGCTGCTCGGAGAGCGCGTCGCACTGCTGATCACCTCCGAGCGCGTGTTGGGGTTCAATGGTGAAAGCGGGAGCCTGATCGAGTATCGCCTGGGCCCTCGCGAGAAGGTCGTCACGCTGCGCGCGGGCGACAACGTCGGCGTGGTGGTGACGGATCGCCAGGCACTCGGGCTTTCGCCGTTTCTGGGCGGCTTCTTCTCCACCCCGATCGGCCTCAACGACCAGATCGAATCCGTCAGCGCAGAGTCGAACGTCGCTACCCTGACGGGTGCCCGCCGCATCTTGATCTTCCGCGCGACGACCGGTAGCTGGGAAGAGCGAGCGCGCTGATTGCATCGAAAGGCGCAGATTCTTCTATCTTCGCCTCGCGGATTTCACTCGTGGGGCTTCTTGTCGGCCAGCGCGTTTCGCGCCGCGCGCGCGACTTCCGCCATGCGGAAGGGTTTCGGCAGGAACGGAGCGCCGTCGACGAGCCGGTCCTGGTGGAGGATCGCATCCTCGGTGTATCCCGACATGTAGAGCACGCGCAGGTCCGGCTGTTCGCGCCGTGCCTCTTCGACGAGTTCGATCCCGCTCATCTTCTCCGGAAGCACGATGTCGGTGAGCAGTAGATCCACATCCGCCGGTGATCGGAGAATCTCGAGGGCCGGCGAGCCCGAATTCGCTTCGAGCACTCCATAGCCGAGAGAACCGAGAAGGCGAACCAGCAGAGACCGCAGTTCGTCGTCGTCCTCGACGATGAGCACCGTCTCGCCTCTTGCCTTCAGCATTTCGGAGGCATCGTTTGGCACGACCTCCTGCGCCCGTTGCCCCGAAAAACGCGGGAGGTAGAGCCGGATCGTCGTACCGGCATCCACTTCGCTTTCGACGTTGACGTGGCCGCCCGACTGCTTGATGAATCCATACACCATGCTGAGTCCGAGACCACTCCCGTGCCCGACGTCTTTCGTGGTGTAGAACGGCTCGAAGGCGCGCTTGCGCACATCCTCGGGCATCCCGCTGCCCGTGTCGCTTACTGTGATGAGCACGTACTGCCCCGGCGCCACATCCGTTCGCGCACGTGCGTATTCTTCGTCGATTCTCGTATTCGACGTCGTAATCGTGAGCTTTCCGCCTGCAGGCATGGCGTCTCGCGCGTTGATCGCGAGATTCAGCATGGCATTTTCGAGCTGATTTGGATCGACGAGGCACTGCCAGAGCCCCGCATCCCCCACCAATTCGATTTCGATGCGCTCGCCAATCGTGCGGCGCAGCAGATCCAGCATGCTATGGACGAGCGCGCTGGCGTCGAGGTCCGTGGGGCGAAGCGCCTGCTTGCGCGAAAAGGCGAGTAGCCTCTGGGTCAGCCCCGCACCGCGCTCCGCGGCCGAAATCGCGATATCCAACCATTCCGATGCCTGCGAGTTCTGTTCGAACTCGCCTTCCACCAATTCCAGATTGCCGATGATTACCGCGAGCAGGTTGTTGAAGTCGTGTGCGATGCCGCCCGTGAGCTGGCCGACAGCTTCCATCTTTTGAGCCTGGCGGAGCTGCTCTTCGACCAACTTCTGCTCCGTGATGTCCTGGTTCGTGATGATGCTCTGGATGAGCGCGCCCGTCTCATTCCAGATTGGCTGCATGACTTCCCGCACATGGACGATTTCGCCGTCCGGTTTGACCAGGCGATATTCGATCTGGGTGATGTCCGGGTTCGCATTGTACGCCTCGTCGTAGGCCCGGTAGCGCTCGCGATCTTCGGGGTGGACCGCTTCGAAATCCTCTATCGGAGACGAGAAGCGCGCTTGGAATTGCTCGATTGTAAGACCCATCATCTGCGCAAATTCCTCGGAGACGTTCGAGTAGCGATGCTCCCGTTCGTCCCAGACGCCGTACCCGATCTTCGAGTTTCTCGCGGTGCTTTGGAGCAGCATCTCCCGCTCTTCGCGCTCCGCCTCGGCGCGTTCGCGCTCTGTGACCTGTTCTCGTAGCGCGATATTCGCACTCTGGAGTTGCGCCGTTCTCGCCTGGACCCTTTGCTCCAGTTCGTCGTGTGCGATCAGAAGAGAATCTTCCGCCTGTCTGAGTTCAGTGACATCTTGCAGAGTTCCAATCGTTTCGACGAGCTGGCCCGAATCGTCGAAGATCTTTTCGCCGAACTGTTGGACGTGTCGGATCTCACCATCGGGGCGGATGATCCGGTATTCGATTTCGTACGAAGACCCCGATTTCTCGAGTTCCCTGCACGCGGTCTTGACGTGCTCGCGATCGTCCGGATGAATGGCGTCTTCGAGCTGGTTCTTGATCCGCTCGCCAATCTCTGAACGGCTCACGCCGTGGATTTCGGCGTACGCCTCGGAGCAATCGATCAGTTCCTCTCTCGTTACCGACCAATGCCAACTGCCGATTCGCGCCAACCGCTGGGTGCGATCGAGATAGGTCTGGGCTCGGCGCAGCTCTGCTTCGGCTTCCCGATGGCTCTTGACCGCCTGCGCGAGCTCGGCGTTGCGCCGCTCGAATTCCTCGGCCTGCAGCGCCAGTTCGGACGGATTGGGGGCGTCTTCCCCGAGCCCTCGCAGCACTCGACAGAACTGGAGCACCGATCGAATCATTGCCCCTCGCGTGTCCTCTGGGCACCAGATTCGGATGGAAGTGCCCATTCGCCTATCGGAGAATCCGACCCCAGCATTGAGCCCCCAGGCCGGCGAACTTTGGTGAACATTCACCCCGAATCCGGCTAGAGACCCCTCAGGCCGTGCGGATCGACTGCGTCGACAGACGGAGTCCGAGGGTCACGATCGGTGAGATCAATCGAGCCCGTTGCACGCGTCGAAGCGAAATCCCGCAAGGACGAGGAGCTCGTGTTCCCAGCTGCGATAGAATCCATCACCGGGCGACGCGATATGCGGTGCGAGCAGCGATGCAGTCGCGTCCACAGGGAGACCGCTTTTTACGTGCGCGCGCAATCGCAAAGCTCCCGGTTACTCGAGGCGCAACCGCGCGGTTTGCTCCGCGATCTCGGCGAGAGAGGCCGAAGCGAGCAGGCGTTCCGACTCCCGGGCGCTTCGAGTCAGTCGTGAACTGGCTGCGTTCGATACTCGACGGGCGCCCCATCTGGATCAACGCCTCGATGATCTTCTGCGCCTACATGACGTTCATCTATCTGCCCTGGGATCTCTTCGTCAAACCGGTAGCGGTCGATCAGGAGGTCTGGTTCGGCATTCTGTTCACCGGTTGGGCGGCCAAGCTCGCGGCGCTTCCCCACTGGGCGATCTACGCGGCGGGAACCTTCGGCTTCTACCGGATGCGCTCGTGGATGTGGCCCTGGGCGGCGGTCTACACCGCCCAGGTCGCGGTGGGAATGCTCGTCTGGTGCGTGATCGAATACGGGGGAGGCCGGGGCTGGTTCTCGGGTTTCGCGGCGTTCGTGCCGTTTGCGGCGTTGACCCGTGCGTTCTGGAACGCCCGGCCGCTGTTTCAAAATCGCGCCTGATGCTGCACGCGTAGTCGCGCCAACGCCCGCGCGCGGGGTGTGCCTCAGCCCTCGGCTTCCACCTCGATCTCGAGCCGCTTCACGGCGCGAGCCCTCTCGCGATCGTGGTTCTCTCGCTTGACCCGCTCGATTTCCTGCGCCAGCTCGTTTCGAAGTTTTTCGAGGTGCCCCCAGGTCTCTTCGAATGCGAGATTGGCGTCACCACAGCGGCGATGTGCGGCGGGCAGCAGGTTCTTGGCGACCTCTTGCGCGGCGAGTCTCGCAACCTCCGGCGCTTCGTGTTTCGCAAACAAGCGCAGCAATTGCATGCCGGAAAACGAACCTTCGAGGCCGTTCACGGTTTTCTCGACCGTCGTGAAATGGATTTCACCCGCTCCGATTTCGGGTGTGGCCCGCACCAGAAGCGTCCAGGCCGCAAAATCCTCGCTCGTGTTGAGGGCCAGACTGCTCGCCCACCAGTGGTGCACCTCGCTCGGGTCTACGACGTTGAAACCCTCGCGCGCCAGCGCTTGCGAAAACAGGTCTCTCATCGGCTCCTGCTCGGTTTCTTCGGATCCGACGGGCGATTGAATCGCGACGCGCACGTAGCGGCAGGTGGAATCGACCGGGGCCGGCAGATCCTCTCCGCCCATGAATCGCTCGAACAGATCGTCTCCGGTGCCGGTCCTGAGTTTGTGGCGTAGCTCGCCCGGCGTGGCGGAGGGGGTCCGCTTGGCGATGCAGCCGATGAACGCCTCGTCGCGAGCGTTCGAGGGCGACTTGAAGGCGCGTTCGGTCCACGAGGCACAGTGGCGGACCACATCCGTTTCAACGGACGTAATCGAATTGGGTAGTAGCAAAATACAAATCAAGGCAATGATGCCCAGGTAGAGCGGGAAGGTCCCTGTTCGGGGCTGGCGGCATTTCGGTCCCGTCTTCTCGAAGTCCATCATCTTTCGATCCCAACTTCACTTCGTCGGTGTCGCGAATCAGCGAGCGGTTCTGCGCCGATTCGCGATCTGCTGCTCTAGGTGAGTGGTCGTGACCAGAATTTGGTGTCAGGTCGATCGCCGGCTCTCCGATCGCATTCGCGCAGTTGCCGTGCAACTGCCGGGGCATCTGCCCGGAAATACGGCCGGGATCGGCCGATCCGTAGCCGGGTCGCGGGCGGAGCGTTTCGGCCGCCGGTGCCGGCCGCGTACGCCTGGCACCGAGCTGCCCGTCCCCCGTCGAAGATTCGCTGCTCGGGGTGAACCGATCGCAGTACGAACTCAGCCGGTGGGCAGGCCTTCGCCAGCCGGCCCGCGCTGCAGCGGCGGATTGTCATCCGCGAAGCCCTCATAGCGCGGGAGGTCGTCCGCGATGTCGAACCAGGCGATGCGCTCGGGATAGAAGGCGTGCGCGGTCGGCACCAAGAGGTTCGGATCGTCGAATGTGCTGAGATGGAATTCGAAGATCGGCCCGAGCTCACCGCCATC
>JAFDBP010000090.1 GCA_019313245.1 Deltaproteobacteria bacterium | reverse complement strand
CTTCATATTCGCAGCACTCCTGACGGTCGCTATTGCCTGCGGAGGTTCGGCGACGATTACACCGTGCCAGCCGATCGACCCCGTGCTCGCCGCTTCTTCCTTCGTCGCAGTCGTCGAACCCGTCGCAGGCCAGCGTGTTTCTAGCCCGCTCCGCGTGCGCGGATGCTCGCGCACCTTCGAATCGAATGTGTTGTGGGAACTTCGCGCCCGCGATGGGAGAATCCTGGCCTCCGGTCACACCTCTGGGGGTGGGATCTCCGGCGCTGCGGATTTTTCGTTCACTGCGGACTTCAGCATTTCGAAGCCAGAAGTCGGCCACCTCACGGTATTCGAACCCGATGTGTCGAACGGCGAGGGCTTCCCCACCGGGCGCACCATCCTCCCGATCGTGCTCGTTCCAGGTCCGCAGTAGGCCCCCGCCTGACAGACGCTGCAACTACAATCGAACAGCCGCCGACAGTGGAGGCTGCGCTCAGCGGGTGAGCGCCTCGAGTAACTCGGTCCAGCCCGCCAGGTAGGCATCGACGTCGGCGTCGGCTGCGGGAACGGACACCACCGGCCCGGCGCCGACGATCGCCTCCCACACACCGCGGTTGGCGAGCCAGATCCGGATCAAGCGCGTGAGCAACTCGTCCGAGCAGGCCCTCGCTTCATCGGCATCGCGCACGGGCTCTGGACGGAACGTGTAGCCCGAACGCGGGCCCAGGTGGTGGATGTGCCACGGCAACCCCACGCGCTCGACGGCCGCGCGCATTCCCGTCGCCAAGCACTCGCCCAGGCGCTGGGTGTTGGCGTACGCCTCTGGGGTGAGGATCTCGAACATCGTCGCGCGCGCCGCCGCCATCGACAGCGCATTGCCGAACAAGGTGCCGCCCGTCGCGACGAGTTGGAGGCGCTCGCCGTCCGCACCCTTCTCTTGATTCAGCACCTCGGCGATCGCGTCGGTCATCCCCCAGGCCCCGAACGGAACGCCCCCCGCGATCGACTTGCCGAGCGTCACCAGATCCGGCGTCAGACCCCAGGCCGCCGTCAAACCGCCCGCACCCACGACCTGGGTGTGCGTCTCGTCGAGCGCGAGCAGCGTTCCGGTCTCCCGGGTCAGTTTCCGCAGCGCGTCGTGGAAGCCGGGCTGCGGCAGGATGAGCCCGTGGTTGTTGGTCATGGCCGGCTCGGCCAGCACGAGCGCGACGTCGCGCGCTTCGAGCGCACGGGCGAGTTCCGCCTCTGCGTTGAACGGCACGAGCGCGGTCTGGCGCGTCACGTCTGCGGGCAACCCGCGCTCCTCGGGCACCAGGGAACCGTCGGGCCCGCGTTCGACGAGCGCTTGATCGAAATGGCCGTGGTACTTGCCGTCGAAGAGCAGGATCTTGTTGCGCCCGGTGACGACGCGAGCCACTCGGATCGCCTCGGTATTCGCCTGGCTCGCGGAGAGCGTGTACTGCCACTTGGGAAGGCCGTAGCGCCGCCCCAATTCTTCCGACACGTCGATGGCGTCCTCGGTCGGCAACAGAAACTGGTTGCCGCGCGCCATGCGGTCCGCCACCGCCCGCAACAGTGGCTCGGGTGCGTAACCGCAAAACATCGACATGTCGGCGATGTTGAAGTCGCTGTAGCTGTGGCCGTCGACATCCGTGAAGCGCGTACCCTGCGCGTCGGCGACCCAGGGCGGAATGTGGTGATAGCTGCCGACGAGCCAGGCCATCGGCACGCCGTTGGGCATGACGGCGCGGCCGCGTGCGAGCAGCTCCGCGCAGCGCGGGTGCTCGGCGTGGAAGCGCGCGTCTTCGCGATTCTTCAACTCGCGGACGCGGCCGGGGTCGACGCTCGGGCTGGCGAGATCCGATTCGGGCATCGGGGCAATCTAGCATGCGGGCAACAGCAGCCCCAAGCGCAGCGCGTCGAACCGGGCGCGCGTTCGAGCCTTGCCCGACGGGCCACACGATCCGATTCGTGCGGCCATGCCCCGGCGCCCGAGCACACCGAATAATCCATTCAACTTGCCCTCGACGCGAAATGCGGCGACAATCGTCGGTCCAATCCGCCGACTCGACCGTTAGGCGCCCGATGAGAGAGCGAGTCACGCCGCAGTGGGACGATCCCCGGCCAGACTTCCGCTGGCCGGTTTCCGTCGCACACCCGATCGCGGCGCCAGCCGACGAGGTCTGGAGCGCGATCTCGCAGCCGGGCAACCTCGAGTACGGCCACCCCTTCTGCGCCAAAAACCCCGTGCAGGTGTGGCCCGGCGAGGGCTCCCGAGACGAGGTGCACTACCTCAGCGGCTGGATTTTCGAGCGCCGCTTCTGCCGCTGGATCGACGGGGTCGGCTACGACCTCGAGATCGGCAGGCGCGGCGGGCGATCGTCATTCGTGGCGTGGCGATTGAGGCCCGTCGACGACCACAATTGCATGCTGAGAATCGCCGTCTATCCGCACGCGCTGCAGAACATTCCCGTGGCGATTCGATGGCTGCCGCATCTTCTGCGCCTCGGCCCGACGCTCAGAAGGTATCTGTCATCGGTCACGAGAGGCTTCGAGTGGTACGCAACCCGGGGCGAAGCGGTGCCCCGAAACCAGTTCGGTTCTCATCCCTGGTTCTCTGCTCTATAATTCGAGATTCGCGATGCCTGACGCGGTCTCGAGTCGGGCTCGGCTGACCGCGGATGATTTCCTCTCGAGGAGGATTCCCACCATGCGCAAATGGCTCGCCGATTTCATTCTGGTCTTCGCAGCCTGCAGCTGGGCGCTCCCCAGTGCATCTCTCGCCGACGAAGAGACGCGCTCGATCGTCGAACTCAAATTCCGGGACCACAGCGTCACGATCAGCTCGTCTGCGGAGGGCCTCCGCTATTCGGTTCGCGACAGCTCCGGGGCACTGCTCGGTGAAAATCTCACCGAGCGGGAACTGTTGGCAGCCCATCCGAAGCTGCACGCCCAGATCCAATCCGGCTATGCGAGCGATGCCGATGGCAGCTTCATCTGGGCGGGGAGAGATGAATCCCTGGTCGAACAACCCGAGGATCCGAGCAGCGAGAACGAATGACGCTCTAACTTCAGCGTACGGCGTGGCGACGTGCACTCTCGTCGATTCGGTTCCTCGAAAGGAAACGACCATGCGAAGATGCTTCTGGCTTGCCGTTCCACTCTTGCTGGTATCGATCGTCTGTTGTGGACCCGACGGCGAAGTCGAGCGGCGCGATGCGCGCGCTCGAGATGGCGCCGATTGGGTTCTCACGAGCGGCAGGATCTACACCGTCGACGACGAGCGCCCCTGGGCGGAGGCGGTCGCCATCAAAGATGGACGCTTCGTCTACGTGGGCGACGACACCGGCGCCGCACCCTTCGCAGCCGAGGGCACGCGGATTGGCGACCTCGGCGGCCGGCTCGTCATCCCCGGCCTGATCGATGGCCACACCCATCCGGGCTACATCGATCTCGAACGCTACGGCCCGGATCTTCCCGAAACGAGCGAAGCGGAAATCCTCGCGGCGGTCGAAAACCATGCGAGCAGCCACCCGGACGAGGATTGGATTCGCCTCTGCTGCTGGCCGAACAGCCTCTACGTCCGCGGGCGGGAAGGCCCGCACAAACGCGATCTCGACGCGATCGTGCCCGACCGCCCGGTGTGGATCACGAGTGTCGCCTGGCACAGCTACTGGTTGAATTCGAAAGCGCTCGAAGTGCTCGGCGTGGACGACGACACGCCCGATCCCCGGCCGGGGATCGCGACCTACGTGCGAGACGAAAACGGTGAGCTGACGGGCTGGGTCAAGGAGGGAGCGGGCTGGCAGCACTTCGCGGCGCAATTCAGGCCCGATACGAAGATCCATCAGCGGGGCATGGCGGCGTTTCTGCAGAAACTCAGCGAGCACGGCGTGACGACCGTCTACGACGGCGGCAATTTCGACTACGAAGATGAGGTCTACGGTTTTCTCGCGGGGCTGGAGCGCGAGGGGAAGCTGCCGCTTCGCTACGAGGGCACCTACCAGGTATACACGCCCGAACGGCGGAAGCGCGCCGTTGCAGAAATGAAGCGATTGCGACGCGCCTACGCGGGCGATCGGCTCCAGTTCAACACCGTCAAGCTCTTCATGGACGGCATCACCGAGAATCGCTCGAGCGCAATGCTCGAACCCTATGGCGACGACCCCGACCATGTCGGCCAGACGATGCTGACGGTGGATGAACTCGAGGCGTTCATCCTGGAACTGCACCGGGAGAAGTTCGATCTGCACGTGCACACCATCGGAGATCTCGCGGTGCGGACGGTGCTGGACGCGCTGGAACGCGCGCGGGCAAAAGTCGACGGCGAGCTGTATCCGCGGATCACGATCGCGCACCTCGAAGTGATCGATGCGGACGACCTGGCTCGCATCGCCAAGCTCGGCGTCGCCGCCAACTTCACGCCTTGGTGGCACGGTGCCAATACGGACGACTCCGCCGCGAATGCGCTCGGGGCGGAGCGAGCTGCGAATACCTTCATCGCCAGGCCCCTGTTCGACCTGGGTGCCCGGGTCACGTTTTCGAGCGACGATTGGCGCCTGTACGTGTTGAGTCCGTTTCTCGGCATGCAGGTCGGCCACACGCGCCGGCATCCCGAGGAGTGGTTGGAAGAGGAGCCCGTTTCGGCTGCGACAGCCAGGCCACCGGAGTCCGAACAGCTCGAACTCGAGCTCATGCTTCGCGGCTACACGATCCATGGCGCGTATCCGTTCCGCATGGAGGATCGCATCGGTTCCATCGAAACCGGCAAGCTCGCAGACCTCGTCGTACTCGACGAGGATCTCTTCGAGATGAACCCCTCCGACATTCACCAGATCAAACCGTCCGCGGTCGTGATGGAGGGCGAACTCATTCACGGCGCAATTCCCGAAATTTGACGCCGGAGGTTGGGCATCCAAAAATGAAGCACTGCCCCAACGAGGATTGTGAAAGTCTCGTTCGCCACGGTTCGATCGCAGAATTCTTCGACACGGTCGACGTCTGCGCAGATTGCGGCACGCGGCTGGTGGCGGGAGAGGCGCCGCGCCCACAGCCGCCGACCTTTCAGGAGCTCGAAACCATCTACCAGGCGGCGGATGGAACCCAGGCCCACCTCATCAGAGCTGCGCTCGAAGAAGAGGGAATTCCCGTGAAGATTGCGGGCGAGGCCTTGATGGGTGCCGTCGGCGAACTTCCACCGACCATGCTGCAGGTCGAAATCCGGGTGCCGCCCGAATTTGCGGTCCAAGCGCGCGAGATCGCACTCGAGTGCGAAACCGGCCGCGCGGGCGAAAAAACTCCCGCTTGAGCTGCGCCGCCAGCGGGTGGAATCGGCTGCTGGAGCCCGACATCCGGCTCCAAACGATCCATGGTAGGATCCCGCGGCGAGCGTTCCTGCCCGACGCCGGAGGAGGGGTAGATATGACCGATCAATCCGACCAGGCCCAGACGGAATCGACCGGAACTGGCGGCTTCGGATCGAAGCTTCGCAAACTCGGTCAAGCCATCGCTCGAAACCCGATCCGGGCCGTCCAGATCGTCTTCTTCGCGCTGATCGCGATCATCATCCTGCAGAATCTCGAAACGACCTCGATCGATGTGCTGTTCTGGTCGTTCGGCGCTCTGCCCAAGCTGGTTCTGATCTTCATCTCCATGATCGTAGGCGCCCTCGCCTGGGAGCTGGTGCGGCGACTGAAGGGCTAGGAGCGACTCGCCTAACAAACCGCTCCGCTCAACTATCGACAGGCCGGGCCCAGCGTTCGCTGTTACAATCCCGCCCGCACCCACAACGAGGTCGAGCGGAGGTTGGAATGTTTTCTCTCGCAGGCATGAACGCACTGATCACCGGCGGCACCGCGGGCATCGGGCTGGCGACCGCAAAGCGCTTTGCGGCCGCAGGCGCCAGGGTCGCGATCGTCGGCCGCCGCGAGGCGAGCGAGATCGCGAAGGAGTTCGGCGGGGAAGCCATCCGCGCGGACGTCGCCGACGAAGCGCAACTGCGCGCCAGCTTCGAAGAAGCCGAGGCGCGCCTAGGCAAACTCGACATCGTGATGAACAACGCGGGGATCGGCACGGTCGGCCTGACCATCGCCGATCACAGCGCCGAAGAGTTCCAGCAGATGCTGGAGATCAACCTGAAGGCGGTCTACAACGGGCTGCGCTTCGGGCCGCTCCACATGAACGACGGCGGATCGATCATCAACACGGCTTCGGACGCGGCCAGGCTCGCCATTCCCGGCTACGCGCAGTACTCGGCCACCAAGGCCGCCGTCTGCAGCCTGACGCAGGTCGCCGCGATGGAACTCATCCCGCGAAAGATTCGCGTCAACGCCATCTGTCCGGGCTCGGTGTGGTCGGAGATGGTGCCCCCGGACGATCCCGAGGTCGCGATCACCGAACACATGAGCCCGATGGGCCGGGTGGGAGAGCCCGAGGAAATCGCGGCGCTGTGTCATTTCCTCGCCGCGCCCGACTGCCGCTACCTGACGGGGCAGGCGATCTACGTAGATGGCGGCAACACGGTGGGATATGCCGACCACACCCTCGAGGCGATGGAGCGGATGTAGCCACTGGGGCACGCCCCAGCTCGGCTCGCGCCTCGGTCCGGGAGGATCTCAATGACGATCGACACCCTCGCCAACTGGCACCGGCTCGTCGAAGAAAGGAACCCGGCAGGCCTCGACGCGCTGTTGGCCGACGACGCCGTCTTCCACTCTCCGATCGTGCACACAGCGCAGGTCGGCAAGGAGATCACGGCGAAGTACCTCACCGCGGCGTTCCACGTGCTCGTCAACGACTCCTTCCAGTACGTGCGCGAGGTCGCCGGCAACCGCGACGCGGTGCTCGAGTTTCAGGTCGAGATCGACGGCATCGTGGTGAACGGCGTGGACATGATCCGCTGGGACGACGACGGAAAGATCGTGGACTTCAAGGTGATGCTGCGCCCGATCAAGGCGATCAACCTGATCCACCAGAAGATGGCCGCGTTGTTGCTGGCGAGCCAGTAGTCGATGCGGGCGACCCCCGCAGGTTGCGAGATCGGCCGGGCGGGCTGCGTTACTCCGAGCGAACTGACCCGACCGATTCGTGTTACCTTCTGGCGTGGCGCGCCTCGGCGGGCGGCTCGAGATCGAACCCTGGAGGGGCTTCACGTGAAGCACGTTGGAACCGAAGTCATCATCATCACTGCAATTGCACTTTCGTTTTTTGGTTGCGCGTGGGTTTCCGTAACCGACGAAGGGCAAGCTGTTCGCGTGCTTCAGCCGGGCACGGCGACAGGCTGCGAAAAGATTGGAAACGTGACGGCCAATACGACCGATCACGTCACCATCTTCGCGAGATCCGATCGCAAAATTCAGCAGGAACTCGAATCCCTCGCGCGCAATGAAGCCACCGAGCTGGGCGGAGACGCGATCGTTCCGGTCGGCAGCGCGAAGGAGGGCCGGCAGTCGTTCGACGTCTATCGCTGTCGGCCTCGATGATCTTCGCAGCCGAGTGAGACGGCATGGTATGCTGAGTCCGCTGATGGCGCGCTCGCTCTAGGAGGTCGGCGAAATGCCTGGATTCTGGGCACGGTTCCTGGTGATTTCGATCGGGTTGCTGATCGCAGCCGGACTGCTCCCCGGAATCGAGATCGTGGGTTTGCCCGCCCTGCTCTTTGCGGCCCTGGTGCTCGGCTGCGTGAACGCGGTCATCCGGCCCGTCGTAATCCTCTTGACCATCCCGTTCACGATCCTCACGCTCGGCTTGTTCCTCTTCGTCGTGAATGCGGCGATGCTCGGTCTGACGTCCTTCCTCGTGCCGGGATTCTTCGTGGCGGGCTTCTGGTCCGCCCTGTTCGGCTCGATCATCGTCAGCATCACCGGCATGTTTGCGTCCTGGTATATTGGCCCCCGTGGCACGGTTGACGTTCTCGTGATCAAGGGGGACTAGCGCCACCGAAAGTGAGTGTTTACACATTTCAAATTGACGGAGAAAAATCATGTCTGCATTCGAAAACGCGACCAAGTTCTTTCACGCGTGCGAAACGCCATCGGGCTGGGAAGCCTGCAAACCATACGTTGCAGAAGGTGCGACGTTCTTCGCCCAGGTCGAGGTGTTGACCGAGATCGACACGGTGAAGGCCTACACCGAATGGATTGCCGAGTTCGTGCGCACCGCGGCGCCGGGTGCGACCTACGATCTGCACGCGTCGAGTTACGACGAGAAGACGCGCACGGCGATGTTTTTCGGCACCTATCACCTCAAGCACACCCTGGATGGAGGCCCGGTGCCCCCGACCGGAAAAGAAGCGCACGCCCATTACGTCTACTGCCTGACGATGAACCAGGACGATCAGGTCGAGAAGATGGTGAAGATCTGGAACGCGCCCTGGTCGCTTAGAGAGTTGGGCTGGGCGTAGGCGCGAGCTGGGGATCCGGTCGCGCGCAAACGCGCCCTGCCGCCGAACGCAACGACAACACGGTTGGGAGCAGCCACACATCATGACCGCGAGACTTCGATCCGCGCTGGCAGCGAGCCTGCTGTTGTGCGCGGGTGCCGCATTCGCCGAAGCGCACCCGGAACTGCAGGCGTTCCCGCCCGCGCAGGAGGGCATGGAGCGCTTCGTGATCGCGCTCCCCCACAAGGAGCGCGGCGAAGACGACGATTTCAGGGTCGAACTCATCGTCGGCAAGGAGATGCTCACCGATGGCGTGAATCAGGTGCGCCTCGGCAACGCGATCGAGGCGCGCACACTCGAGGGCTGGGGCTACACCTACTACGAGGTGAGCGGATCTTCCGCGACCCTCAGCACCCTGATGGCCCCTCCCGAGGGCGCCCCGAAGGTGAAGACCTTCGTGAGGGCCGCTCCGCTGCTGATCCGTTACAACAGCCGGCTCCCGATCGTCGTCTATACGCCGAGGGGGTACGAGGTCCGCTATCGGATCTGGAACGCCTCCGATACGACCCACCCCGCCGAGAGAGACTAGGCAGCGAGGCGCGAGGCGGGGACGTCGGTGAATATTCACCAACGTCCCCGCTAATCGCTAGTTGCCTCTCTGGTAAAGTCGAGTTAACTTGAGTATCTCTTCGAACCCTGCTGGGGAGATTCTCATGCAAGTCACCGTCGCCTGTACCCAGATGCCGTGCAGCTGGGACATCGAAGCCAACATCGCGAGAGCGGAGGCGCTGGTACACCGGGCCGCCGACGCGGGCGCGCAGATCGTCCTGCTGCAGGAACTGTTCGAAACGCCGTACTTCTGCATCGACGAACAGAACCAACACTTCGACCTCGCGCGCCCGATCGACGACCAGCCGACCATCCGGCGCATGCAGAAGATCGCCCGAGAGCGCGAACTCGTGCTGCCCGTGCCCTTCTTCGAGCGCGCGGGCCTCGCCTACTACAACTCCGTCGCGATCGTGGATGCCGACGGCAGCATCGTCGGCCACTACCGCAAGAGCCACATCCCCGACTTCCCGGCTTATGAAGAGAAGTACTACTTCAGCCCGGGCGACACCGGCTTTCAGGCCATCGAAACCCGCTACGGGCGGATCGGGATCGGGATCTGCTGGGATCAGTGGTTTCCGGAAGCGGCGCGCGCGATGGTGCTCAAGGGCGCGGAGATCCTGTTCTATCCAACGGCCATCGGCAGCGAAATCGAAACGCCGGACCTCGACAGCAAGGATCACTGGCAGACCGTCATGCGCGGCCACGCGGCGGCGAACGTCGTGCCCGTCGTCGCCTCGAACCGGATCGGCAAAGAGTCGAGCAAAGGGGTCGAAATGGAGTTCTACGGCTCGTCGTTCATCACCGATCACACGGGCGCGATCGCAAAGAGCGCGGACCGAACGAGCGAGTGCGTTCTCACGCAGACGATCGACCTGGAAGCGGTGCGCGGCTACCGCCGCGCGTGGGGAGTGTTCCGGGATCGACGCCCCGACCTCTACGGGTCGCTGCTGACACTCGATGGAAACCAGACCACCCCCACCCGCTGACCCGATGCGAAACTCGAATTGGAATCGCTTCTTCGTCTGTGCGGTGATCGGTACGGTCAGCTTTTTGCCGCTTCTGGTACTGCCGGCCATGGTCAACGTACTCGTCGACGAAGCCGGTCTGTCGGAATCGCTCGCGGGATGGGCCGCGTCGGTAAACTTCTTCGGGGTTGCCGTCGTCGCGCTCGCGATGGCGTTCCAGATGCATCGGGTCGATCTTCGCCAGACCGCGATCGTCGTATTGTCGATTGCGCTCTCGGCAGACCTGGCCTCTGCTTATTTCGCGGCACCCACCGCAGCTTTTCTCTCGATTCGCCTGATCGCCGGATTGGCCAACGGTGCGGCTCAAATTGCCGCGCAATCCGCGATCGCGCGCGCCGACGACGCCGAACGCGGCTTTGGCCTGTTGATCACCCTGCAGTTCAGCATCGCCGCACTCGGCTGTTACATCCTGCCCGTCTACTCCGCGGAACTCGGCGCCACGGGCATGTTCCTGCTGTTTGCAGCCTGCGATTCGCTGGCGCTGCTGCTGGCGGGGCGCTTGCCCGGAAGGGAAAGCGACGAACCGGTGGAGACGGAATTCGGATCCGAGAAACACATCCTGTTTTCCAGCGTCACGCTGCTGGCGCTGCTCGGATACTTCGTGTTCGAAGCGGCCAACACCGCACAGTACACCTACCTCGGAAGGCTCGGGGTCGCGCTCGCGTTCTCGGGTGAGGCGATCGGCGCCGTGCTGATGATCGCGTCGCTCGCGGGCATCCCGGGGGCGTTTACGATCATCGTCATCGGCAATCGCTTCGGCACGATCGGCCCGCTGCTGTTCGGCATCGGCGTCGCGATCGTCGGGCTCGTCATCCTGATCACCAGCGGGGCGTTCGCCTGGTATCTGATGGCCGGGATCTGCCTCGGATTCTCGTGGGCATTTTGCCTGCCCTTCATCCAATCGCTGTTGGCGTCGCTGGACCGCAACGGCAGCGCGCTCGCGGCCGGCGCGGCGGCAGCGGCCATCGGCGTGGCGGTCGGGCCCGGGCTCGCCGCGAGCGTGGTCGAGG
>JAFDBP010000089.1 GCA_019313245.1 Deltaproteobacteria bacterium | reverse complement strand
TCGCGGGCGTCTTCATCGCGGTTGGCTTTGTCGCGTCCCAAGCGGGTGCAGGAACGGAACCGCCGGTCTGCGACTTCGCGATCGAGATCAATGCACTGCGCGGCGGTTCGCCCACGACGCCGTTTGGCCTCAATGCGACGAAGGACATCACCGCCAAGGCGCGCATCGCCAAGGGCTCGGCTCCGGACGGTACGTTCATCGACACGCAGCTCCGAATCGAAGCGAAGGACGGCGGGCTGGTCATCGACCGGCAGGTGGTCTTCCCGATTCGCCTCGGAGTAGGCAAGGGCGGTCAGGGCGACAAGCTCAGGATGAACGTCCCTCAGTGCAACGCCGGATCGATCGACTTCGTAGCGACCTTCACCGGACAGGACGACGACGGTGATGTCTGCACGGAGTCGAGATCGATCAACAAGGTCTGCAAGTAGTCAATCGCCGAATTGCAGTAATCGATCTGCTGGCATTGCCGGGTCCACCAGAAGCTCGAAACGACGAGCTTCGGTGGGCCCGCACGCGGGGCCCCTATGGAAACTGAACGACTTCATGGCACCTCGAATCAATCGCCGAACCAGGCGAAATCCAAGCGAGAAGGCCGGCTGATCGGTTGGCTACCGCGCTCGGCGGGGCTGTTATTGCTCGGCCTATTATGCATGTCCCTGCCCGATTCCGCCGAGGCGCAACCGGCGTGCGCACACGACCTATGCGAGGTCGGGGTAGCGCTGGCTTCCAATTGCGACCCCTGCGTTCAAGACATCTGTCGATTCGACCCCTACTGCTGCGACCAGACCCAGGGCGAGTGGGACGACTTCTGTATCGAGAAGGTTCTGACGCAATGCGGGGATTGGATCTGCGCGGCCTCCTGCAAACACAATCTCTGCGAAGTCGGGGCGCCCCTCGACTCCACGTGCAACACCTGCGCCGCACAAATCTGTTTTGAGGATCCCTTCTGCTGCACCGATGCTTGGGACGAGCTGTGTGTCGGGATGGTGGGAAGCGTGTGCAATCACCAGTGTACGCCGGGTGCCAACTCTTGCGGGGACGCGGTCCCGATCTATTCGGGAGCGGCTTTCGGCACCCTCACGGGCTCGACCAACGATGGCAACGAGAGCGGGAATGACTCCGGTCGAAGTGGGGATGTCTGGTACACCTACACTCACGTCGTTGACCAGCAATTCACGATCTCTACCTGCAAGACCGAGCGCTCCTTCGGAATCGACACTGTTCTATCGGTACACGAGGGATGCCCCGGGACGCGGAACAACGAAATCCGCGTGAACGACGACTGGAAGCTCGGGCTCGCGCCGACGGCCTGCTTCGACGCCGATCCCACCTACTTCCTCGACTCCGCGCTTCCGGTCGGTGGGGTGTATGGGCTCGAGATCGGCCAGACGGTGCTGATCCGGGTTTCCCACCACGACGACTCCGTGAGGGGCAACTTCGAACTCCGGATCTTGCCGGAGCCGGAAGTCTGGATGGCGCTCGTCGCAGGGGCTGGAACGCTGGCCGCGCTCTCGCGGCGGCGGGCTCGGCGCTAGCAATTCATCTAGATTCGGCGGGGTGGTAGCGCAAAACCGACCCAACCGAGTGAGGTGCGTCCGCGCGCTGTTGCTGGCGGCGGTCTGCGCGCTGCTCTCGGCGACGAGTTCCTTTGCACAGCAAGAGACCCGTTCCGCGGAAGTCGAGAAGCTCAACGCCGACGTCGAGCGACTCCACCGCGAGGGTCGCTTCGACGAGGCAATCCCACTTGCCGAGCGCGCGCTTTCGATCCGGGAAAGATCACTCGGCCCCGACAATCCTCTCGTCGTCAAGGCGATCAATAACCTCGCCATGCTCTATCGGGCCGCCGGCGATTACGTGGGGGCAGAGGCCCTTTTCGAGCGGGTGCTCGAGATCACCACGGAAGCCCTCGGGCCTCGCGACCCCACGATTGCGGTCACGATCAACAATCTGGGGATGGTGTACTGGGAGCAGGGCAATCCCGAGCGCGCCGTGCAGTACCTCGAAAAGGCGCTCGAGATCTGGGAGCACTCCCTGGGCCCAGATCATCCCAATGTCGCGATTGCTCTCGGAAACCTCGCATCGCTGAATCGCAAACGGGGCGATCTGGAGCGAGCCGAGTCACTCTACGGGAAGGCGCTCGCGATCTGGGACCAGAGTTCGCATCCCGTCCACAGCCAACGTGTCGAAATCCTGCACAACCTCGGCGCCATCCGTCAGGGTTTCGACGACTACGAAAGCGCCGAGTCGTACTTCGAGCGCGCACTCGCCCTCGACGAGAAGGTTCATGGTAATGAGCATGCCGCTACGGCTGTCTCGCTCAGCTATCTCGCCTCGCTCTACTACGCGTCCGGCAACTACGCGCGCACCCTGCCTCTCCTGGAGCGAGCGCTCGCGATCGAGCAGGGTACCCAGCACGCCGATTCTCCGAACCTCGCGTCCGCGTTGACCAATCTGGCCGCGGTTCACGTCGCGATGGGCCGTTATGCGAGTGCAGAGACTCTCTACGAGCGGGCGCTCGAAATTCGATCGAAGGTGCTGGGCTCGAATCATCTCGCAGTTGCGGTCTCGCTTGAGAGTCTCGGCTCTCTGTATCGGGCGCAGGGCGAATCTGCGCGCTCGCGGCGGCTCTTCGAGCGCGCGCTTTCGATCCGCGCGACGGTCCTGGGGCCCGACCATCTCGACGTCGCGAGCACCACCAGCCATCTCGCTGCAGTCGACTGGGCGCTGGGTGATTTTGCGAGCGCAAAGCCGCTCTTCGAGCGCGCGTTGTTGGTCCGAGAAAAGGCGCTCGGTTCCGAGCACCCGATGGTCGCCACTTCCGTCGACAACGTCGCTTCCGTGTATCGGGTGCTCGGGAAACACGGCGAAGCGGAGCGCCTCTACGAAGCGGCGCTCGCAATCCGAGAGAAGGCTTTCGGGCCCGAACACCCGGCGGTTGCGCAATCGCTGCGCAATCTGGGCTTGATGCACTGGGGCAGGGGGAATTGGGAGCGGGCCGAGTCGTATCTCGCTCGCGCCTCAGAGATCGAGGAGCGGCAGATTTCCCTGCTGCTTCCCGTCCAACCCGAAGATCGAGCACGGGCGTACATGGAGGCGCTCTCGGACAGCACGAACCTGATCCTCTCGTTCCAGCTCGCACGGCCCGACTCGGCATCGGCGACGCGCCTGGCGTTTGCGACGGTTCTTCGGCGCAAGGGGCGGGAGTTGAGCGTGGCGGCGGGCGAATCGGCCGCTCGCCCTCGCGGCCTGGATGCCGAAGGGCGCGCGATCTTCGATCGGCTGCTCGCGCGACGCACCGAACTCGGACGCCTGATCGTGCGCGGCGCCGATCGGCCGCGTTCCGCATCCGTTCGAGCCGAAATCGAGAAGTTGCGACGAGAAGTGGCAGATCTCGAAACCACAACCGCGAACGCCGGCGGTGCGCTGCAGTCGTGGGCCGCTCCAGTAGAAATCGAAGCAATCCAGTCGGCGATTCCTGCGGGCGCCGCACTGGTCGAGTGGGTCGAATACCGGGATCTCGATCCCAGCCAGATCTCGACGGATCGCGTCGCCGATACAGTGCGTCTCGCCGCCTTCGTGCTGCGGTCGACTGGAGACCCGCGGTGGGTTCCGCTCGGAGAAGCGGCGGCGATCGATGCGAGCGCTCGCGCGTTTCGAGAGGCGCTGATCGATACGCTGGTTTCCCCGCAGAAGCTGCGCGAGCGAGCCCGGGACCTCTACGATCGCGTCGCGGCGCCTCTCGAAGCGCACCTGGAGGGAGTTCGCACCGTATGGGTCGCCCCCGACGGTGGGACGCTCCTGATTCCGTTGGGTGCATTGATCGACCCGGACGGCCAGTATTGGATCGAGCGGGCCGAATTGGTCTATCTGGCCAGCGGGCGCGATCTGCTGCGTTCGAGATCGGCACAGCCTTCGCGGCATCCGCCGCTCGTGCTGGCGGCCCCCGATTACGACGCGGAGCTTCCGGAGCGAGCGACGTCGGACGCTGGGGCGTCCGCGCGGCATTCGGCAGACGTCGCGGCGCTGCAATTCTCCCCGATCGCATCGTCCCAGACGGGTGCATCGGATGTCGGAAGGCTGCTGGGCGTCATTCCGTTGACCGGCCCGCAGGCGAGTGTTGCCGCGATGACGTCGGCGCGTGCGCCGCGCGTGCTGTACGTCGAGGCGGACGCTTTCTTCCTGCCCGATCAGAACCCGGAACCCACACTGCGCTGGGGCTCGGTTCTCGGCATCGATCCGCAATGGCGACCTCCAGCCACTGAAAACCCGCTCTTGCGCTCCGGTTTCGCGTTGGCGGGTGCGAACCGTCGGGCGAACGATGCGGGACGCGGCTTGTTGAGTGCGCGAGAGATCGCGGGCCTCGATCTCTGGGGAACGCAACTCGTCGGAATCTCGGCGCGCGGGATCGAATCCGCGGAAGCCAGAATCGATCGGGCCGTCTCTGCGCTTCGGCGCGCGGTGTCGCTCGCCGGGGCCGAGGCGCAATTCGCAAACCTGTGGACGACCGACTCTCGCGCCGCAACGGAGATGACGACCGCCTATTACGAGCGCCTGCTCGCGGGTGAAGGCCGCTCGGCGGCGTTGCGAAGCGTTCAGCTCGACATGCTCCGGAGCGAG
>JAFDBP010000088.1 GCA_019313245.1 Deltaproteobacteria bacterium | reverse complement strand
GATCTTCGGCGATGGTGAGCGCGTCTGTGCGGCGTACGGCAGAAGGACTTCACCTACGGTCGAGCTCGAGCCCCTCGGTCCCGGGGTTCACGTCCTCTGCAACGACCGCCTCGGCTCTCCCGAATTCCCGAAGGCCGACGAAGCGCGGGCCAAGGTGGAGTCGATTCCGCACGGGCCATGGCTTCTCATGAAGCCGCGCTTGACCGAGGTTCTGAGCGATCGATCGCTGCCCGATGTTTCAAAGCTGCCTCCCTTACCGCCGAACGCGCCGTTCGACGCCGAGGTCGCACGGCGCCTTCAGGCAATTTGCGTGAAGACCGCCGTGTACGGGACCGTGTCGGCCACCTTGGCAGCCGTGAGCCCGGGCCGTGTCGAGCGCTATTCGTTTTGCGATGGCCCGCCGGATGAAGGCGAGTTCGAGGACGTCACGCATCTGTTGCGCAGCGGCGGATGAAATCGATGGCCGCATCTGCTGCCTCGGCGAGGTTCTGCTCGGGCCTGCGGCCGCTCTTCTTTCTTGGCTTGAACGAATGGTCGCCGTCCGCCATCCAAGCAAGCTCGACCGTGGCGCAAAGGGCATAGGTCTGCACTTCGTCTCGAGTACCAAAGGGGTCCCGCGTTCCCTGCACGATCAGGGTCGGTGTTCGAATCTCCTTCAGATGCGCGGTCCGAAGCCGCGCCGGCTTGCCTGGAGAATGAAAGGGGTAGCCTAGGCAAAGCGCGCCGGCCGCGCCCGCTTCGTCCGCGATCATGGTCGCGATGCGGCCGCCCATGGACTTGCCGCCGATGACGACCTCCCTCGCTGGTCCGACCCGACCGAGTACCTCGTGAAACCGAGCGATGAGCTTCGCTGCGCGATCGGGACCGCGCCGCTGGCTGTCTCGGCGGCGCTTGGCCATGTACTCGAACTCGAAGCGGATGACCTGAATCCCCGCAGCGCTGATCCGCCCCGCGACCGTGTTCATGAAGTCGGAGTCCATGGGTGCTCCGGCGCCATGCGCGAGCAGAAGCCGAGGGGTGGAAGGCCGTCCGTCCTCGACTAGGTCAGTCATCATGGTGGGTCACAGCCGCGTTGCACCGAAGGTGTCGCATTGGCCGACGTCTCCGGTTGCATAGCCTTGCTGGAACCAGCGAACGCGTTGCGCGGAGCTACCGTGCGTGAAGGCTTCAGGGGTCACGTCCCCCGGCGATTGGCGTTGCAGCCGATCGTCGCCGATCGCGCTCTGTCGTCTACCCCTCCCGCGCAAGCTTCCTCCGCCTCCGACCTACGGGCAGGCGCCGTCCTGTTTGACCGAAACACCCGCAGCGTGCGCAGAGCAGGCATTCGAGTAGGTCTTGCCGTCGCAACCACAAACGGGGTCATAGTCTGCGGTGCAAGCTTGCGGGCGTACCTGGCAGGTCCCTGGCTTGTTCGTGGTGCCGCACCTGGCCTGTCGGGAGTACTCGCAAAAAAGACCGGTCGCGCACGCACCATGCCCTGGCGCGCCACAGGTTGCGCCAACGGCTCCGGCTGCTGCCTTTGCGCCCGCTTGGCAAAGGCCCCGATGACGAATCGCTGCGCCGTGCGAGTGCGCCACGCAATCGTTGCTGTAGTTTCGGCCGTCGCAGCCGCACACCGGAGCCCACTCCTTCGTGCACACGGTGGGCTTCCGCGTGCATTCGCCAGGTCCGGAGACCTCGCCGCAGTATTGCGCTTCGCTGTATTGGCAAAAGAAGCCATCCGAGCACACGGCCGTCGCTCCGCCGGGCCCGCAGCTTCCGGCGGCCGCATCCGGTGTCGCTGCACACTGGCCCGCGTTCCGCGGCGAAACACCATGTGAGTGCGCGACGCAGATGTTCACGTAGGTTCGGCCATCGCAGCCACAAACCGGACTGTAGTCCTTGGTGCACGCGGAGGGCATGGGAAAGCAGGCGCCCGTGGCGCCGCTTTCGCCGCATTCGGCCGTCGGGCCGTAGTGGCAGACGAACCCCGCGGCGCAGTTGGCCCCCGGCGCCCGGCTGCATTCCCCGGCGGGGCGATCCGGGTAACGCGCGGGCTCCGACTCTTTCGCGCACGAAGCCAGCAAACCCAAGCACAGACACAGCACAATCATCGTTAGTCGCGCCATGCTTCGTTAGGTATCGCTGAAGCAGGACGGAAGCAAGCACCCAGGCGCCGGCGTTCTAGTTAAACCACCCACCCACCCCCACCGCGTATTGTCAGTATCGCTCTCACGCGAGCGAGCCGCGTGCCTGCCGCGCCCTTCGGGCTTGGCGGCGCTACGCGCCGGGCTTCGCCGTTCCGGCTCGCGGGTCCGCGTTCAGCGGGCGGGGAGGGCGTCGACCAGTTGCGGGACCCATTGTCCAGCCGTTCCGGCGATGAAAGCGCCGCGGCCGGTCCTCTGTACGAGCGCGCTGAACGGGTTGGGCTCGGGATTGACCACGAGCATGGGTACCCCTCGCTGCGCGGCGATCGTAGCGATGTGAATGGGGAGTGAGGTCGCTCCGGTCGAGCCGATCACGATCACCAACGACGCGTTGCGCGCCGCCTCGATCGAGCTTTGGAATCGGAAGTTCGCCTCATCGT
>JAFDBP010000087.1 GCA_019313245.1 Deltaproteobacteria bacterium | reverse complement strand
GCGGCGCCGATGCGGCGGCGCCACGTCGAGCACCACCCCGCCGCCGATCGTGCTGCCCGCCTGTGCGTTGCGCGAAAACCCGCGCGCGATGAAGCGATCGCCCGGAGCGAGCGCGACCGGGTCGCCATCGATGTGCAGGCGCGCAAAGCCGACTTCGCCGGGCCGCAGCGCTTCGTCGCCGATCGGCGCGAGCCGCGCGCGGCGCTTCGCGGTCCCGGTCAGGAATTCGATCGCCGCCTGATCCTCGATCGGCGCCGCGATCGAGAGCCACGCGACTTCGACGTCCGCGGCGAGCGTCGGCCCCAGCATGCCGGGCGCCGCGAGCACCTGCCCGCGCGCGACTTCGTCGAGTTCGACGCCCTGGAGATTGACCGCGCAGCGCAGTCCGGGCGGGCAGCGCTCGACCGAAACGCCGTGACTCTGCAGACCGCGAATGCGGCAGCGCCGCCCCGACGGCTGGATCTCGACGGTATCGCCGACCGCAAAGGAACCGCCGATCAGGGTTCCGGTCACCACGCAGCCAAAACCCCTGGCCGAAAAAATGCGGTCGATGCTCAAGCGGGGCAGACCCGTGCGCGAGGTGCGCGGCTTCGCGGCTGCGACCGCCTTGCCGATCGCGGCGCGCAGTTCGGGGATGCCCTCGCCGGTCAGCGATGACACGGGCAAGATCGGAGCGTCGGCCAACGCCGTCGCGGAGAGATACGCGGAGACCTCTTCGTGGGCGAGTTCCGCGAGATCGGCATCGGTGGAGTCGATCTTGGTCAGGGCCACGATCCCGCGATCGATCCCGAGCAACTCACAGATCGAGACGTGCTCGCGCGTCTGGGGCATCACGCCCTCGTCGGCCGCCACGACGAGCAGCACGAGATCGATCCCCGAAGCCCCCGACACCATGGTTCGGACGAGCCCCTCGTGACCGGGCACGTCGACGACGCTGACGCGGCGGCCGCCGTCGAGGTCGAGCGGCGCAAAACCCAGGCTGATGGTGATCCCGCGCGCCTGCTCCTCGGGCAGTCGGTCGGTCTCGACGCCGGTGAGCGCGCGAATCAGCGCCGTCTTGCCGTGATCGATGTGGCCCGCGGTGCCGAGGACGACCTTGGGGTCAGCGGGGTCCAATGCTCTCGAGTCCCAGGTAGCTCTGCAGAGCCGCGGGAATGGCCACCGATCCATCGGAGCGCTGGTGGTTCTCGAGAATCGCGACGATCGTGCGGGGTACGGCGATCGCGGTCCCGTTCAGGGTGTGGACGAACTCGTTCTTCTTGACGTCCGCGCGCCGGAAGCGCGTCTTGAGCCGCCGCGCCTGGTAGTCGGTGCAATTGGACGCGCTCGTGAGTTCGCCGTAGTCGCCGCCGTCCCCGCGCATCGGCATCCAGCCCTCGATGTCGAACTTGCGGTAGGCGGGCGCGCCGAGGTCACCCGCGGCGATGTCGATCACCCGGTACGGAATTTCCAGCGCCTGCAACAGGCGCTCTTCGACCGCCACGATCTCCTCGTGCATCGACGCGGAATCCTCGGGGCGGGTGATCGCGAACATCTCCACCTTGGTGAACTGGTGGACCCGATACAGACCCTTGCTCTCGCGGCCCGCAGATCCGGCCTCGGTCCGAAAGCAGTGCGAGATGCCCGACATGCGCAGCGGCAGATCCGCCTCGTCGAGCAAGCTGTCGGCGTTGATCCCGCCGAGCGTGATTTCCGCGGTCCCGATCAGATCCAGATCGGTGCCCTCGATCGAGTAGATCTGGCTCTCGCTGCCGCGCGGGCTGAACGCGAGCCCGTCGACGATCTCTTTGCGCGCGACGTCGGGCGTCGCAAACGGAGCGAAGCCCGCCTCCATCACGTAGTCGATCGCCATCCGCTGCAGCGCCAACTCGAGCAGCACGGCTTCGTTCTTCAGGAAGTACCACTTCTGACCGCTCACCTTGGCCCCGGCCTCGAAATCGAACAGGTCGAGTTTCTCGCTGATCGCCATGTGGTCGAGGGGTTGGAAATCGAACACGCGCGGCTCTCCCACCCGGCGCAGCTCGTTGAAGTCCGCCTCGCCACCCTGAGGCGAATCGGGGTGGAGGAAGTTCGGGATCGCGAGCATCAGCGGCTGCAATGCCGCCCGCTCGTCGGCGAGGCGCTTTTCGAGCGCGGCGCCCTGTTCTTTGAGCTGCCGCCCCTCGGCGACGTGCGCCTCCCGCTCGGCGGCTTCGAGCTTGCGCTTGCCGGCGGCCTGGTGGGCGTTTCTGCGCTCGTTGAGGCGGTTGAGCTCCGTCTGGACCTCGGTCACGCGCCGCTGCGCGGCGATCGCGGCGTCGACGTCGACGTCCACGCGACGGGATTTGCAACTCGCGACGATCTCGTCGCGCCGGCTTTCGAGGATTCGGGGATCGAGCATGGCCCCAAAGAGAAGCACAACGCGGCGCCGGCGGGCAAGGCCCGAAGCACCGCAACTGCCGCTCAGCCGCCGAGCGGAACGCGAGAGCCAGCTGAGCGCAAAGCGCTCAGCCGCCGAGCGGAACGCGAAAGCCAGCTGAGCGCAAAGCGCTCAGCCGCCGAGCGGAACGCGAAAGCCAGCTGAG
>JAFDBP010000086.1 GCA_019313245.1 Deltaproteobacteria bacterium | reverse complement strand
CCAGGCTTGCGAGAGCGTGGCGGATTCGTCCGCCTCGGACCGGAGGACGACGCAGGCGTACTCAAGTACGCCAAAGGAGCCGGGAGGGAGAAGCGGGCGAAGACGCCGCGCTATCCCCATCCCCCCGAATCCGAACCAGGCTTGCGAGAGCGTGGCGGATTCGTCCGCCTCGGACCGGAGGACGACGCAGGCGTACTCAGGTACGCCGAAGGAGGACGAAGGGAGAAGCGGGCGAAGACGCCGCGCTATCGCAAGCCTGGTGGCGTCCCCAACGGGACTCGAACCCGTGTTGCCGCCTTGAAAGGGCGGAGTCCTAGGCCACTAGACGATGGGGACGCACTAGGCAGGCGGCGGGAATATTGCGCAAAACTGCCCTTCCCGCCCGCCGGAGGCCGCCAATCCGGACTTCTTCATTGGTCGACCACCGTCCAGAGGTACCAGGCCCCCACCGAGCGGTAGGGCCGCCAGCATTCGGCCAGGGCCGCCAGCTCTTTGGGTTTGGGCAGCTCCTCGAGTTCGTAGACGATCTGCGCGCCCTTCCTCACCCCGTAGTCGCCGACGGGCAGCACGTCGGGGCGGACGAGCGAGAACATCAGCAGCATGTGGGCCGTCCACTCGCCGATGCCGCGCACCTGGGTGACGGCGTCGACGACGTCTTGATCGGGCATGCGGCGCAACCGGCGGTTGCAGAGGGATTTGTCGGCGAACGCAGTCGCGACGCCGCGAATGGCGGCGATCTTCTGGCGCGAGAGCCCGTCGGACCGCAGTTCGGCGTCGGTCGCGGCCAGCAGGCGTTCGGGCCGCGGAATCCGGCCGCCAAAGCGCGCCTGTACCCGCCCGAGGATGGCGCCCGCGGCCGAGCCCGCGAGCTGCTGGTAGACGACCGAGCGCACCAGCATGCGATAGGGATCCCCGCTGGCCTCGAGCCCGCAGGGGCCCACCCGGCGGATCACGGTCCCGAGCGCGGGGTCGCGGCGGCGCAGGCTGCGGCGCGCGCGTTCGAGCAGTTCGGGGTCGATCCTGGGGTGCATCGGGGCAGCATAACGCGTTGTGGGCCGGGCACTTTCCCCCCCTGCCCCGGCGCTCGAAATTTCCGGCCCGGAAGAGTCGTTTTTTTCAAGCGCTCGCCGATAAGCAGCTAGAAGGGGTACCCGCACAATGAGCCAAGCGAAACCCGGCCCGGCTGGGGCCGGCCCGAAGCCCGTGCAGCGCTCGGAGCCGCGCCCGCCGCTCGGCCTCGAGGAACTGCTCGAAATCCTGCAGCGCCAGGAGTATCTGACGGAGCAGCAGATCCGGGAGATCGAGGCGCGCGCCACCACGCTGCGCAGCCGCGTGCTCAAAGACCGGGTGGGATCCGTTCGCTCGCAGGCGGCCAGCCGCTACGAGGTGACGCCGGTCGAAATCGTGGCCGCAATGGCGTTTCCGCATCCGAAAAGGCCGCACGGGAAGCTCGATGAAGATGCGCTCGCGGAGGCGCTCGCCAAAGAATCGGGCATCCCCTACCTGAAGATCGACCCGCTGCGCATCGACAACGACCTCGTGACGAAGACGCTCTCGCGCCCGTTCGCGAGACACCATGTGGTGATCCCGATCGCGCGCGAGGGAGACACGCTCTGCCTGACGCTCACCGATCCATTCGACACCACGCTTCGCCAGAACCTCGAAGACCTGATCCAGGCCCCGCTCACCTACGTCGTCACGGCGAAGAGCGATGTGCTCCAGGTGATCGATCGCGTCTACGGATTTCGCGCGAAGGTTTCGAAAGCCGAGTCGGAACTCGGCGGCGACAAGAGGAGCGCGCTGGTTCAACTCGTCGAAGTCCGCAGCAACGACGAACTCGCCAGCGCACAAAACGACGAACACGTCATCGCGGCCGTCGACTACCTGCTCAACTACGCGTTCGAACAGCGCGCCTCCGACATCCACCTCGAACCGCGCCGCGACGACGCGGTGATCCGCTTCCGGATCGACGGCATCCTGCACGATATCGAGACCGTGCCGCTCTCGGTGCACGGTGCGATCACCTCCCGCATCAAGGTGCTCGCGGGCATGAACATCGCCGACCGGCGCCGCCCGCAGGACGGGCGCATCAAGACCCAGCGCGCGCAGCGCGAGGTCGAACTGCGCGTGTCGAGCATGGCGACCGCGTTTGGCGAGAAGGTGGTGATCCGCGTGTTCGATCCGAGCGTTCTGCTCGCCGATCTGCACGACCTCGGTTTCAGCGTCGAAGAGCGCGAGCGCTACGAGCGCTGGATCACCTGCCCCAACGGCTTGATCCTCGTGACGGGCCCGACGGGCTCGGGCAAGACGACCACGCTCTACTCGACGCTGCGGTATCTGTCGGGGCCGGAAATCAACATCACGAGCGTGGAAGATCCGATCGAGATGATCGACCCGCGCTTCTGCCAGATCCAGGTCAACCCGCAGGTCGACGTGACCTTCGCCTCGGCGCTGCGCGCGATCCTGCGACAAGACCCCGACATCATCATGGTCGGCGAGATCCGCGACAAGGAGACCGCCAACATGGCGGTTCAGGCCGCGCTCACGGGCCACCTGGTCTTCTCGACGGTGCACACGCGCAACGCCGCCGGCGCGGTCACGCGCCTGATCGAACTCGGCGTCGAGCGCTTCCTGCTCGCGAGCGTGCTGCGCGGCATCTTCGCCCAGCGCCTGATTCGCCGGATCTGCGAAAACTGCGCGGTCGAGAGCTACCTCAACCCGGATCAGATCGCCGCACTCGGCATCAAGGTCCCGGTCGAGCGACGCGACAGCCTGCGCGTGCGCTCGGGTGAGGGCTGCGTGTCCTGCCGTTACACGGGCCTCTACGGGCGCACCGGCGTGTTCGAAATGCTCGACGTCGGGCGCCGCATCCGCACGCTCATCACCGAGGGCAAGGACGCCAACGAGATCCACCACGCGGGCCGCATCGAGGGCATGGAGCCCCTGCGCGACGCCGCCGTGCGGAAACTCGCGGACGGCGTCACCACGTTCGAAGAAATCGTTCGCATCACGGCGGATTCCGAATGAGCACGGCCTGCGCGGAAGAACTCCAACTGCTGATCCGCTCGGGCTGGAGCCTGATCGCGCTCGAGAGCAGCGAGGAAGATCGCGCGCTCGGGCTGCTGCGCCGCATCGCGCAGGCGACGGAGCGCCGCTGCATCACCTGGACGCTCGCCTCCGGACTCGACGCGCGGGAAATCGACTCTCCGCTCGAGGAGCGCAAGGCCAAGCTCGCCGCCGGTTCGGGGTCGGGCTCGCTGAACGAGGGCGTGATCGGGATCAGCGCCTACGAGGACCCGGCGGTCTTCGCAGTGCTCGACGCGCACCGGCTGCTCGACGACCCGATGGCGATCCGCCGGCTGCGCGATCGACTCCCGCAGATCGCCGCGCGCCGCCAGGTCGTCGTCCTGTTGGGGCCCGTGCTGCACCTGCCGGTCGAGTTGCTGCGCGAAGCCGCCACCGTGGAACTGCCGCTGCCGAACGAAGCCGAACTGCTGTCGCTGTTCGAGCGCCTGCACGAGAAGCGCGAAGCGGCCAATCCCTCGGATGCCTCATCCAATTCGCAGCTGCTGAGCGCGGCCGCGCGCAGCGCACTCGGACTCACGGGATCGGAGGCCGTGCGCGTGTTTCGCAAGAGTTGTGCGAAGTTGCGCGGGCTCAACGACGACGCGGTCGAGGAGATCGTGCGCGAAAAGCGCCGCGCGCTCGGGCGCACGCCCGCGCTGAGCTTCCACCAGTTCGACGGAGGGCTCGAGGACGTGGGCGGGCTCGGCGAACTCAAGCTGTGGCTGAAGGATCGGCGTCGGGCATTTGGCAACGAGGCGCAATCGTTCGGCCTGCCGACGCCGCGCGGGCTGCTGTTGCTGGGCGTCCAGGGTTGCGGCAAGTCGCTGTGTGCGAAGGCCGTCGCGCGCGAGTGGCACTTCCCGCTGCTGCGGCTCGACCTCGCGGCGACGTTCTCCAGCGGGACGCAGAGCCCCGAACAGGCGATCCGCGAAGCCGTTCTGGTCGCCGAGTCACTCGCACCCGCGGTGCTCTGGATCGACGAGATCGAGAAGGGATTCGCCGCCTCCGAGTCGGACCCGAGCGCGAGCCGAGTCTTCGGCGCCTTCCTGACCTGGCTCTCCGAAAAGAACTCGCCGGTCTTCGTGGTCGCCACGGCAAACGACGTCACCGCGTTGCCGACCGAACTGCTGCGGCGCGGGCGCTTCGACGATCTCTTCTTCGTCGATCTTCCGACCGAGAACGAGCGCGCCGAGATCTTCGCGATCCACCTGCGGCGCCGCGGCCGCGACCCCCTGCAATTCAAGTTGGCAGACCTGGCTGCCCAGGCCGCGCGCCTGAGCGGCGCCGAAATCGAGCAGGTGGTTACCGCCGCACTCTACGGCGCGTTCGCAGAAACGCGCGAAGTGACCGAAAGCGATCTCGAGAGCGCCATTCACGACACCGTTCCGCTCTACGACACCTACGAAGAGCGCATCAAAGAACTCCGCGATTGGGCGAAGGGGCGCGCTCGACCGGCTTCGGTCGACGCCAAGATGGTCGAACTCTTCGCGGAGCGCTGAGGGT
>JAFDBP010000085.1 GCA_019313245.1 Deltaproteobacteria bacterium | reverse complement strand
CATTTTCGCAGTTCGTCGGCGTGGATTGGTCCACCAAGTTCAGCGACAGCGACCTGGCGCGTGGCGTGTTACGTCAGAATCTTTTGCGAAATCCATTAGACCTGCGGCTCTGGGAATTGCGATAAGGCCGTCTGGTTCCAACGACTTCAGCCACCGCGTGCACGTGTTAGGGCACCCACAGTCGGTGAGCGACCTCAAGCCAGAGAATCCGCATCCTCTCCACGGGCGTGTAGTGCGGGCGACGACGAGGCGAAAGTCAGCTCCAGCGCGCATCCTTCAGCGCCAGCTCTTCCTTGAGCAGGGCAATCTCCTGAGCGGCTCGTTCGAGGTCGGTCCGCAGGCCTTGGGTGACGCGACGGCTACGAGCAATGGACAAGGCGGCACTGGCGAGGGCAATGGCGTGCAGAAGGGAGGACCGGACGTGCTCAGGCCAGCCACGCGGGAGGGCAAGAGCCGCCATAATGGGTCTCCGCAATTCTTGAAATTTTCAGTCGGAGACCAACCTTAACAGATGTGACGACAGCTAGTTACACGGCTACAGGCGGACTATGAAATCGGTGGACCAATACAGGGTCGCTGCAATTCTTGGAAGCCGCAGTCAGACCGTGAGCATAACGGATCTGAAAACGCTCAGTTACCACACCGAGGGTGGATCATGAAATCGTTGGACCGATACACGGTCTGTGCATTTCCCACCACTGCCGAGCACGCTCTTGCGTCCACTGTGCCTCGAGCCCGCACGCTCCGAGCTCATCCATCAGCCTGTCGGCAGACTGTGGCCTTCTCTTGGGGTCTTTTTCCAGACAGGACAGCACGAGTTCGTCGAGCGCCCCAGGAATCTCGGTCTCTGCGATGCTGGAAGGCCGTGGGGGCGTTTCCTTCAAGTGAGCGACTATCATTCTCATTGGGTTGTCCGCGTCGAAGACCAAGCGCCCGGTCAAGAGCCAAAAAGCGACGCACCCCAGGGAGTAGATGTCTGCACGCCCATCCACTGGACCATCAGAGGCCAGCTCGGGAGGCATGAAGCCCGGAGTTCCCGCCGCCAAACCCTCCGCAGTCAGCTTATTGTCGACCGATCGCTCGGGGCCCAGGGCCACAAGACCGAAGTCGAGCACCTTGACGAAATCGAACTCGTGTCCATAACGGCAAACCATCATGTTCGCCGGCTTGATGTCCCGGTGGACGAGGCCTGAATCGTGCGCCTCGCTGAGAGACTTACAGGCCTGCGTCAGAATGTGCACCACGCGCTCCGGCGGAGCCGGCCCATACTTGCCGACGAGGCTATCCAGGTCCATCCCGTCCAACAGCTCCATCACGTAATAGAAAGTTCCTTCGTCGTTCAATCCAAAGTCGAACAAGCTCACCGTGTGTGGGGAGGTCAAAGAAGCGGTCACCTGAGCTTCTCGCTCGAATCGCTGCAGGAGTCGATACGTCGACGGCCCCCACCCGTGCGATGACGCATCAAGACGCACCAATTTGATTGCTGCGGGCCTAGCCAGCAGTCGATGTCGAGCTCTCCAAACCTCTCCCATGCCGCCCTCTCCCAGGCGTTCCTCGAGGCTGTAGCTTCCCAGCTCGCGGGCCTCTGCAACATCGCGGTTGAGGCCGTAGATCAAGCGTGAGCCGTATACGGCGACTATCACACTGATGGAATTGAACACGGAAACGATCAGGTAATCGTCCAGACGGGGAGTGAGGACGCCCAACTCTCCGACCACCGCCAAAGCTAATGGCCCGGTGGCACCCGAAGCCATCGCGGCGATCAAGGTCTGCAGCGGTGGCGTGGGCACGATCAAGGGGAAGATCGCAATTACCACGCAGGTAAGGGTCATCGTCACGAAAGTGCCCTGTTCGATCGCAATGAACCACTGGGCGCCCACCGAAAGAATGGCACACAGCAGAACCTCGTACACAAGGCTGACCTTCAGGATGATGGAATCTGTGAATCGGCGATTTCGTGCCAGCAGAAAAAAGGCAGCAGATACGGCGAACGCAATCGCCTGGGTTCCCCTGTTGCTAGAGCGGGCTTTGGCGTCTCCGATCAACGCGTAGTCGACCAGGACCACGGCGATGATCAAGCCGGCGACCATGAGCGCGAAATTGGTCACCCGCCTGCGGTGCCTGGCCTTCAGATAACCGGGGAGTTCCGGGGCTAATCCCCAATCGGCCGTCTTTCGAGCGCGCACCGTTTGAATGAGAGGGTCTCCAGTGATCAGTCCACTTCCTGGGCCATGCCGAGATCGACGCCGGATCTGCTCCGTGAGTCGCGAATCGGCCACCACCATTGGCCCCCGTATGGACGGGCAATGTCCCGACGCGCTGCGGGGCCAGAGGCGATTGTACTACCATCTCGATTGCTGCATCCAGAGGTGAGACAGGGTCACGCCGGTCTCTTGGCAAGAACAGTGTTTCTATCGGAGGGCTTCAATTGCCGTGGACTGCAGAGGGTACGCCAATGATGATGGACGTGAAGGCTGCGGTCACATTCTGGGAGAGAGCAAACGAAATTGATGGAGCAACGCCCGGCGGTCGATTGGTCCACCGAATTCATCGTCTGGAACGTGGTGCCTAACGTTGTATCCCCACATCTCTTGCGCACTCCTTTGAGCCCACGATTCCAAGAATCGCGAAGTGCCCGACTGGATTCTTCGACTCCCGCCACGGCGTGCGCCAGTGAAACCGCTCACCGGTCTCCACCCCAAAATCCGAGACACGGAGACGCATTAGTCGTTCAGTCCCGCCCCTCGCTCGGGCATCGAATTCTCACAGCGCCCGTTTAGAGACTCCACCCCTAGCGCTCTCCCCAAATCCATGCCCCTGTGCGGGATAACGGCGGCGTCCAGCGACCCACGACAGCATCGCAGTGAACGCAAACAGGGGCCGCCGTGCAGCGGCCCTTGTCGAGTGGCTCCCCAATCACGACTCTCCTCTATCAGAGCTAAGCCGACTTGGCCTACACTTGGCCCACCAACGCGGTTCCCCTGCCAGGAAGGTGCGAGTCAGAATGATCGGCCGGACCCTTGCCCACTACGAGATCATCGGAAAGCTCGGCCAGGGTGGCATGGGTGAGGTGTATCGCGCCCGGGATACCAAACTCGATCGCGACGTCGCCATCAAGATCCTGCCCGCCTTCCTCGCTCGAGACCCAGAACGTCTGGGCCGCTTCAAGCGCGAAGCCAAGGCCGTCGCCGGATTGAACCATCCCCATATCGTCACCCTCTACTCGGTCGAGCGAGACGGCGATCACCACTTCATTACGATGGAGCTGGTCGAAGGCCGCACCCTGTCGGAATTGATCCCGAAGGACGGAATACCCTTCGATCGGCTACTCGATTTCGGCATCTCCATGGCCGACGCGGTAGCGAGCGCCCACCGCAACAACATCACGCATCGGGACCTCAAACCCGACAATATCATGGTCAACGACGAGGGCCGGCTGAAGGTCCTCGACTTCGGTCTGGCCAAATTCCAGCAGGAAGTGCAGCCCTTCGAACAGCAGAACACCATGGCTGCCGCAACCAGAGCCATGACCGGTGAAGGCAAGATTCTCGGAACTCCCGCGTACATGTCGCCCGAGCAGGCCGAGGGAAAACCGGTCGACCATCGCACCGATATTTTTTCCCTCGGCGTGATCTTCTATCAAATGGCGACAGGGCGGCAGCCATTTCACGGTGATACGCAGATGTCGACGCTGACCGCTCTCCTTCGCGATGACCCCGCTCCGATTTCCGAGGTTACTCCATCCATTCCAGGCGAGCTGTCGCAGGTTGTTCACCGGTGTCTTCAGAAGGATCCTGATCGGCGCTTCCAGACTGCCGTTGAGCTGCGTGATGATCTCCAAGAAATCCGAGATCACCTCAGCGCGAGCCTGCTCGCACCGACTCCGTCCGTGGATCTCGCGCAGACGATCAAGCGCCCCCTTCTCGCGATTCCGGCAGTGATCGTGCTCCTGGCTCTCGCCGCCGTCGTGGTCTGGCAAGTTCAGCGTGGAACAAAGGCCCGGTGGGCCCGCCATGAAGCCATCCCCGAGATCCAGCGGTTGGTCGACGCGACGCCAGGGACCGGAGGTCCCGGCATGTGGCAGGCCTACCGGCTGGGTCAGGAAGCGGAGCGGTACATTGCGGACGATCCACTCCTGGCCGATCTCCGTGAGCGGTACAGCGATCCAGCGACGATCCATACCGACCCACCGGGCGCGCGGGTCTATTCCCGCCCCTACGGAGCGGTGGAGGAAGAGTGGCAGCTGTTGGGCACGACCCCAATCGACAAGCTCGACTACGTCAAGGGACTCATCGCGCTGAGGGTCGAGCACGAAGGTTACGAGACTGCACACGACATTCACTGGAGCCGGGTCTACGAGAGCGAGGGCCCGGGCTACGTCTTTTCTCAAGCGGGAAGTCTGCCCAAGGGCATGGTGTGGGTTGCGTCGAGCAGCCCAGCGGTCGGAACGGGGGCTTACACGGGTCTCCACATGCCGGGTCTGGAGCATCTCCCCAAGCAAGACCCCGGCAGTTTCTACATGGATCGCTACGAGGTGACCAATCGGGAATACAAAGGGTTTGTCGATGCCGGCGGGTACGAGGACCCCAAGTACTGGAAAGAGCCCTTCGAGCGAAATGGGGTGAAGATTTCCTTCGAAGATGCGATCGCTGGGTTTCTGGACAGGACGCAGCGTCCAGGACCCGCGAACTGGGAGGTAGGAGATTATCCGGACGGCGAGGACAAATACCCGGTCACAGGAATCAGTTGGTACGAGGCGGCGGCCTACGCGGAGTTTTCCGGCAAGAGTCTTCCCACGATCTATCACTGGAATCGCGTCGCTTTCCCCTGGGCTATCTCCGACATCGTGCCTGTCAGCAACCTGAATACCACTGGCCCGATGGCAGTGGGAAGCACGCATGGTGAGAATCGGTTCGGAGCCTATGATTTGGCCGGGAACGCTCGCGAGTGGTGCTATAACGAGAGCAGCCGGGGCGGCCGATTCATCCTTGGCGGGGGCTGGAACGATCCTGCCTATGCATTTGTCGATGCCTACGCGCAGTCGCCGTGGGATCGCTCTGCCACTAACGGATTTCGTTGTATCCGATACGAAGGAACAGATTCAGACCGTACGGTTTTGGAAAGCGAGATCGAGCTGCCGTTCCGCGATCTGTTGAACGAGCCTGCCGTCTCCGATGAGACCTTTGCCATGTACCTGAACCAGTTTAAATACGACGCCGCCCCGTTCAATGCCGTGGTCGAAGAGACTCTGGAGGAAGAAGACTACGTTCGAGAGAAGATTGCCTTCGACGCTGCCTATGGGGGCGAGCGAATGGCTGCGTATCTGTTTCTTCCGAGGAGTGGGACGCCACCCTATCAAACCGTCGTCTACTTCCCAGGCTCCGGCTCGGTTCACAGTCGATCGAGCAAATCACTCACGTTGCAGACCGCGGCTT
>JAFDBP010000084.1 GCA_019313245.1 Deltaproteobacteria bacterium | reverse complement strand
TGCTCGTTCTCGACAAGAATATGGCCGCGCAGGGGGGGAGCGGCCGCTCGTCTGCGCTCATCCGCATGCACTACACGCTCCCCGAGGAAGTTCAGCTCGCCGTGCGGAGCTACGAAATCTTTGCGAACTGGCAGGATTATGTCGGCCGCCCGGGCCATCTGAAGAAGACCGGATTCGCTCAGATCGTGCCGGAGAACGAGATCGAATTACTCGAGAAGAATGTCGAAATGCAGCGCAACCTGGGTGCGAACACGCGCATCGTTTCGTCTCGAGAACTCAATGAAATCGAGCCGGATTGGAGACTCGACGACGTCTCAGTCGCCGCCTACGAGCCCGAGTCGGGATATGGCGACGGATCCCTGACCGCCAGCGACTTTCTCGAGCGCGCACGCGAGATGGGTACCGAGTTCCTCCCGCGCACACGCGTCACCGCGTTCCACGTCGAGGGGGGTCGCGTCCGCGGCGTCGCGACCGACAAAGGTGACTTCGAATCGCCGACGGTCATCTCTGCCACCGGCCCCTGGTCGGCTCCGCTGTTTCGCGCGGCGGGCTTCGATCTGCCGGTCGAGTCCGAATTACACCGCGTCGCGATCCTGAAGAACCCACCCGAGATGAAGAGAGGCGGCAGCGCGCTGTGCGATGCGGCGTGTCTCGTGTACCTGCGTTCCGAGGGCGACGACATGACGCTCGTCGGTGAATACACTGGCGAGTCGGGTTTCGATCCCGACGATTTCCCGCAGTCGGTCGAGCACGAGGGTCTCGCAGAGATCGCGCTGCTCGGTGCGCGGCGGATTCCGGCACTCGAAAACAGCGGTGTCGTGCGTGGGGTCACCGGCATTTACGATGTGAGTCCCGATTTCCGGCCGCTGCTCGGTTCGACTCCGGGCGTCGAGGGGCTCTACATGGCCTGTGGCTTTTCGGGTATGGGGTACAAGATCTCCCCCGCCGTCGGGCTCGCGATGACGGAGTTGATCGTCGATGGGCGGAGCAAGGCAGTCGACCTCTCGATCTTCGATCCCGGTCGATTCGCCGCCGGTGCGCTGATCAGCCCAGCGCACGAATACGCCGACGGATAACAGAGCAATGGGGTAGATGATCCGTTCGCTAGACGAGGTGGGTTGAATGGCAAGTCCGTGGTGGTCTCGTGATGGCCTGGAAGTGCGCGACGGTCGCCTTCACATCGCCGGGCACGACGCCGAAGAAATTGCACATGAGCACGGCACTCCACTCTATGTGTACGATTCTTGCCGGGTGGAGATCAACCTGCGCAGACTGGCTGACGCTCTCGAGCGCGCCGGCGTCCGTCACCGCCTGCTCTTTGCCTTCAAGGCCAACCGCCACCCGGCGATTCTTTCGCGGATCCGAAAGATGGGAAACGTGGGTATCGACGCCTGCTCCCCGAACGAAGTATCGGCGGCGCTCGAGGCGGGCTGGCAAGCGGAAGAGATCTCATACACGGGCACGAGCCTCAGCCGGCAGGATCTGGACCAAATCCTGCCCCATCCGCTGCAGCTCAACATCGACTCGTTGAGCGCTCTCGAGAAAGTGGGCTCACGTTGTCCCGGGCGAACGATCGGGCTGCGCATCAACCCGGGTGTGGGAGAATACTCGGCCACGCCCACTGCGTCCGGAACGAAGCCGACGAAGTTCGGCATCTATCCGGATCAGTTCGAGCAGGCGCTCGAGGTGGCCCGCCGCCACGAGCTCCACGTGCGGGGCATCCACTTTCATATGGGATCCGGCTGGCTGCACGACGAACTGCCCGTGTTTCATGCCGCAGTCTGCCGTGCCGCCGAAATGGCTCGTCGGATTACCGAACTCGAGTACGTCAACGTGGGAGGCGGGATCGGCGTCCGGCTGGTCGAGTCCCATCGAGCTCCTGATCTCGATGCCTACGCGGAAGGACTCGCCAAACATCTGAATCCGCTCCACACGACAGTCCTTTGCGAGCCGGGCGATTTCGCGGTTAGAGACGGTGGCGTGTTCCTGGTCGAAGCGGTCGGTGTCGATGTGAAGGGCGGCACGACCTTTGTTGGCGTGGCGGCCGGCTTCAACGCATTCGCCATTCCGGTTCTCTACCAGGACCCACAGGAAGTGGTGCTGTGTCGAGCCGCGGATGCACCGCCAGCGTTGACCTGTGCGCTGGCAGGACACATCAACGAAGCCACGGACCTGCTCGCGGATGAGTGCCGACTGCCCGAGGTGCGGGAGGGAGACATTCTGGCTCTGCTGAATGCCGGCGGGTACGGGCCAGGCCTGGCTTCCCACCATTGCTCGCGGCCGCATGCTGCGCGTTTGGCCCTCTAGCCGGGGCTGAGGCAGTCACGAGGGAAGAGCATGCACAGTGTGAGCCGTCAGCTGAGTTCGAAACCAATCGAGAGTCGATTCAAGAGACGCTTCCGCGGCCAGAGGAATAGTTCATCGGAGTTCCCCTGCCGTCCGCATCACGCGCTGTAGCACAACGCCATCCCGCGTATGATACTGGGGTCTTTCCGGTCAGCTGCGAGACGGATTCGCGACGAGTTGGTTGGAACCGGGGGCGGGTCGGTGAACGGTTCGGAACGGCTAGAGACCGGATACACGAGTCCGCTTCTGTTAGTCAGTATGCATCTTACGCATTGAGATTGATCAGCGTTTCTGACCTGCTGCGCCATTAGCATGGACGCCGTCGGCTGGCGAGGTCCCACCTGCACCAGATTCTGATCGCCCCTTATACTTCCCGCTCCGCTGGGGGATCTGGAAAAATCGCGTAGGATATGAGTTCGACACCGGAGACTGTCCGATCTGACAATGTAGATCGAGTTCCGCGGAGCGAATTTCATGTTCTTCCGATTCGCAGCAACAGGAGGTCTCGATTGAGCACCAGTGGCGCGCAACACCATCCTAGGCGCATGTTAAGCAGCGGTTTCACGTTGGCTGTCATCATCGGTGGCACCATTGGCCTGGGTATCTTGCGCACACCCGGGGAGGTCGCAGCGGTTGTTCCCGACCCGTTGATGTTTGTGTCCCTCTGGGCATTGAGCGGCCTGTTCGTACTGTTGAGTGCGATCGTGGTAGCCGAGCTGATCGGGATGACGCCGCGATCCGGGGGAGCCTACGCCCTGGTGCGGCGTGCCTACGGGCCGTTCCCCGGTTTCGTCATTGGCTGGGTCGATTGGTTGAGCTTTGTCGCTGACATCGCCTTGAAGGCGGTGGTGGTCACTGAATTTGCCACATTGTTGATTCCAGCAGCGGGCCAATGGCAAACACCACTCGCAATCACCGTGTCCTCGGTATTCGCCGCGTTGCAATTACGCAGCATTGCACTGGGGGCGAAAATCCAGCAGATCGCCGCTGCCGCCATTGCACTGAGCGTTGTCGGCTTCACACTGGCGCTGGTATTCGCGGGGTCGCCTGGGGACATGATTGCGACTTCGGTTCCCCCTGCGGCCGATGGACTTGGCGCCTGGAGTCTCGTGATCGCAGCGATCATCTACACCTACGACGGCTGGAGCTATGCCGCCTACTTCAGTGGTGAAATCAAAGGGGGTAGTGGGGCTGTGGCGCGCGCCTGTATCAAAGGTGTGGTCATCGTCATTCTGCTCTACCTGTTCCTGGTCGGGGCGTTGGCTTGGAAGGTGCCCCTGGCGAACCTGGCCGGCAACGATTTGGCATTGGCCGGTGCCCTGGAGATGGTCGTCTCCCCGCTCGCATCGATCGCCGTACTGGTTGTGGCAATCCTCATGTTGCTGACCCACCAGAACCTGCTGTACATGAGCGCGCCCCGAATTCTCCAGGCACTGGCAGTCGATGGACTGGCCGTCAGACGCGCAGGGGAAATCTCGAAAGGCGGCAATCCGACCTTTGCGGTGCTGCTGAGTTGGGGACTTTCGATCGGCCTGATCATGAGCGGCGGATTCGAATTCCTGCTGCACCTTTCGATATTCTTTTTTCTGTTCTTGTACGTAGTGGTAATCGCGGGAGTCCTCATCCTGCGTTTGCGCCAGCCCGACGCCGACCGCCCGTACCGAGCCTGGGGGCACCCCTGGAGTACATATGCGTGTCTCATTGCCTGGCTGTTGATCGGCCTGTTTCAGGCAGTTGCCGAAGTCGAGGCCGCTGTCTACGCCGCGATCATGGTGGCGATATCCTGGCCGGTGTACCGAGCCCTCGTCCGCTCACGACCGAGCTGACAGTCGATCAACTACTCGAAAACGGTGGCGTACGGGTGGGATTCGGCACGACGCATCGAGAGTGAAATAGTCACCGGCCCGCTGCAAATCGCAGACGTGCCCTACCCTCTGCCAGCCCTTCGAGAAGAACTCCTGATACTCGAATTCCAACAGTTCGCCGCTCGCGTAGGTCCAAAGCGGCAATGCCTCTCCGGTGCGTTCGGGTTCGGGAAACACTCTTGGGGACTACGCTTTTCTGCCGGGCTCGATGTTGGCGCACAGGTCCCGACATGGAACAGCTCTGCATTATCCAAATCGACTTAGCCGAATGCCTATCATCGGCCCTCGCCGATGACGCAGCGCGAATTCCCTAGTCTCGGCTCTCGAACCCCTTCGCGCGATACTGCTGGACGCGAGTCAGCGCCGGCTCCCAGTCCGGCCGCAGCTCGGTCGCCCGGACGAAATCCGCGAAGGCGAGCTCATCCTTCCGCTTGATTTCATTTACAAGGCCGCGGTTGTAGTGGGCGATATGGGGTTTTGCGGAATTCATCTGAAGTGAGGCGCTATAGTCATCGATGGCGAGATCGAACTGTCGAGTGGCAAAGTAGGCATTTCCGCGGTTGACGTAGGCCGCAGAGGCCTGCGGATCCAGAGCGAGGGCCGTCTCGAAATCGGCAATGGCGGCGGCGTAATTTCTCCGGTGATTGAACAATATGCCCCGGTTGATCAGCGTTGCGATCCGGTCTTTCTTGCTCAGCGTTTGATCCTTCAGGGCCGCGGTGCAGTCGACCAGCGAGCCAACCGACCCCCCCGACATCTCGGCAGCGCTGTAACAGCGCTCTGCCTCAGTGCTACCAAAACTGACGACTGAGTTCGCGCGTTGGGCGTGGGCGGTCCAACCGGTGAAGAGCGCGATGACGAGGGCTAGGGTCTTCATAGCCACCTACTCTCATCTCGAATCAGCCTCGAGCGTAGCACACTCTCGTGATGCGGTGGTTGCGTTCGGGTACCACGGCTGCGTGTAGGCTCTTCCGCCCTTCATCGCGAACGCACTTGCGAGCGATCCCGTATCGCTCAGCGGCCACGCCTGGCGTCCATGCGACTGGCCACGTCCGACCAGGAGGAGCTGGGGGCCGCGGCTGGAGCCCCGAAATCCATCAGCTGATTCGTCGGCGCCCGACCGTCCGGCGCATTGACGGCGAACTCTCCACGGAGCAGATCCCGATGATGCGGCGCGTTCCAACAGTTTTTCGGTCAGCCCATCGCCGCCGATCCAGCCTACAACTCTCCGAGCGGCGACTGGAAGGTGCGCTCCAGCGACGGGGCCACGAACTGCTGCCAAGCGTCCTCAACATTCTCTGCACCGCCTAGCGACGCCACCAACGCTGCGGGCACGACGAATACGCCACCCACGATGGTCGCGCCGAGGTGAAAAGGCCGCAGAATTACGAGGTCGAAAAGCTGGTCGAAGTTGAGGTCGCGCTGTTTCGCGACTTTGGACTCCACTTCCTCTTCCACCTCGACCTCCTCCACCTCGGCTTCGACTACGGGCTCCGATTCGGGCTCCACCGCATCTTCCGCGACGTAGGGCTCGGGCTCGATTTCATCGGCGAGCGCGGGTAGCGCGAGCAGGAGGGCGGCAGCAACCGCACCGAGAAGCAGCAGGGAGCGACAATTGCGGCGAGTCATCGGGACTCTCCTCTCGAATTCTGGCCTGCGAATCGACGGCAGAACACCCACTCCGCCCCCTATCCGCGCGCAACGCGCTGAGCATAACACGAGTTCGGCGGCCGTCCCGGGGCTTCGCGCCGGGACGCCGAGGACCCGGTTGACCTAGAATCGACCCAACAATGATCCGAGGAAGGATAAACATGAATCGATTCAGCCGGTTCGCATTGCACGCAGGCAGTCTGCTGTTCTTTCTGGCGCCACCCGTAGCCGAGGCTCAGTGGTCGAAACCAGAGCAAGGAGACCTCTTCATTCATGGCGGCTGGTTGTTCGACAGCGTGAGCGATGGCCGGCGTCGCAACAGCGGCATCTCGATTCGAAATGGGAAAATCGTCGAAGTCGACGCGGATGCCAGACAGCACCGTCAGACTGCTGTCACGAAAATCGAGTTGGAGGATTCCGACACCATACTGCCGGGCATGCTCGATTTGCATGCACACTACAACCTCGATCTGGTCGATAAGGGTCGCGTCGAGGAAGTGGCCTACAACGGCCTGCTGTTTCTTGCCAACGGAGTGACTTCGACCTGGTCCGCCGGGGAATTCTATCCCGAGCGCGTCATTGCACAGCGCGACTTGATCGATGCGGGTCGAGCGATCGGTCCGCGCCTGTTCGTATCCGGCCCCTACTTCGGCGCCTTCCGCTGCGAATACAGCATCAAGACAGCGGCGGACGATTGCATTGGCTGGCCCAACGACATCACCGAGGAAGAAATTCGGCGGGAAGTCGACAAATGGGCGGAGCGAGGCGTGATCAGCATCAAGATCAAGCAGGCGACGCCCGGCGAAGTAAAGATTTTGATCGAGCAAGCACACGAGAACGGCATGACCACGGTGGGACACCTGGCCAACTACGACGTCGAATACGATGTCGATTTGCGCGACGCCATCCTCATGGGGATGGATCGGGTGGAACACCAGCTCACACTTGGGAGTGGTGGACCGCGCAGTGCAGAAATGCAGCAGATGGTCGAGCTGATGCTGGCGCACCAGGTCTACTACGATGCGAACCTGCAGATGTACGGTGGTATCGATCTGCGGCAGAAACATGCATCCGAAATGATCTGGGCCGATGAAGCGAAGTACTTCACGCCCTATGCACAATCCCTGCTGGAGAAGCGCGGCCCTCCTTCCCCGGAATCAGACGAGGCGGAGTACGCGCAACGCGTGCTCGAACTGAAGACCTTGTTCGAGGCCGGTGGCGGACACCTGTTGGTCGTCGGCACCGACGAGCCGGTCTATACCGATCTGTTGCCGGGTTTCGCCTATCACCGCGAATTACTGGCCCTGACCTACGCCGGCATACCGCCGGCGGCGGTGTTGAAGGCCGCCACCATCAACGGTGCCCGTGCACTCGGTGTAGCGGAGAAACTCGGTTCCGTAGAAGTTGGCAAGCTCGCTGACCTCCTGGTGGTCAAGGGCAATCCCCTGGCTGACATCAAGTCTGCGCGCAGCATCCGGTATGTCATCAAGGCGGGGTACGTACACGACCCCGAGGCACTCCTCCGATCTGCGCAGGGAAAGATTGGACCTGCCGGCCCGGACGATCACGCAAACTGGGAGCTTCAGCTGAAACCTCTGCGCTAGAACCAGCCGTTGAGGGTTCGCTTGGGGAAGGCGAGCTGCGTTTTCGCAATTTCCGAGAACAGCTATTCCGTTGATTGGCTGAGTAGTGCAAAAAGGCTCCCGCAATGCGACAGCTGGGAGGCGTAAGTGGGGCAGACGATTTCATTCCAGGTGACACCGGCGCGAGCACCTCGCGGTCGCGAGAGTTCATGCGAGCGCCAGCGAGATGTCTTCCTGCCCCCCTCCCCTGCTGGCGTCTCGGCGCACGACCCGACGAAAATCCTATTTGTCGAATTCGGATTGTAATAGGGTCCAATCGTCCTGTACTGTTGGGTCCGCGAGAAGGGCGTTAGCCGGCTCCACGAGCTGCGTTTGCGCGCTTCCATGCATGTCTAGAGCGAACGGTTTATCGCGAGCAGCGGTCGAGCTACAGAATGACTTCAGTTAGCGAAAGGTGGTGACGTTGATGGTGCTTTCAATTCGATTCAGCAGAGGCGCGCTCGTCGCGTTGCTGTTTTTCGCCATCCCCGTGCAAGCTGATGAGATCGAGCCGGAACCCGAGCCCGCGCCCATCGCCAAGCCGGAACCCGAGCCGGAGCTCGAACCCGAACCCGAGCCGGTCGTGGCAGCGGACGACGGGGAGTTCTCAGAGCCCAGCTGGATCCCCTCCCTCGAAATCGGATTCGACGCCTACAGTTACGATGCCGATTCGACCATCACCAACTCCATCAACCCCGGCTTTTTGTCGGAGACTCAGCCCGAGGGGCTGGATCAGATCCTGTTTCGAATCGGCGGTGAGTTGATGGGGCCGATGTTCGAAGACCTACCTGGCCGTCCACGCTTGTTCGTGCAGGGCGGAGTGGGGATCTCGACCTATTCGAGCGACCGCGCCTTCGAGATCGGCGACCCCGACCTCGCCACCGAACCGGAGGACGGAATCGCCAACTACTACGCCAGAGGCCCCGGGGACCGGGATCTACCCCTGGACTTCGATGGGCAAGGGGATTGGATCGAGGCGAAACTTCAGGATCCGTCGTGGTACGCCGGGTTGGGGATTGCGTTCAGCGTGCCGACCTCCACCGGACTGTTGTTCTACATCAAGCCTTCGGTGCAGTACAGCGTGGAAGACATCGACTTCAAGGGCAAATTGAAGCTGGTGGAGGAAACCAGCCCCCCGGGTACGGTGGATCCGGATCCCTGCGGGCCCGCCCAAGGCAACCCCCCGTGCCTACGCACATTCGAGATCCGTGAGAGCAACGTCGACTTCAGCACCACCGATCACAGCATCGGTCCGGGCCTCGAATTGGCCGTGGCGTACCGGTCGCTGCGCCCGATCCGGATTTCGCTCTTCGCGCAGATCCGAGCCCTCTGGTTGCTCAGCGATCGGACGAACGGCACCACGGACTCCGCCGGCCTGGCGAGCTACAGCATCAAACGAGACGAGCTTACCGTCAAAGGTGGGGCCGGAATCCGATTCAGCTGGGTGGGGTTCGACTGAACGGAGCCGATCATTCGATAGAAGAGTCGAATTTGGCCCCGGAAGAGGGGCCGACGCGCGCACGCTCAGCGCAATACAACGAGTGGACGTCTCGATTCGCGCCTACCCGGTGCGATGAATGAAGTCGGCGCCGCATCCGCGCGCAGCCGCACCGGTGCGGAAGTTCCGCGTTAGGCGGGGCATGTCGCCCAACACTACTGCCCTCTCTCGGGAACGACCAGGAACGGCCTCTTCCGCGCGTAGAGCGCGCGGCGCGATTCCACCTCCGCGAGAAGCGTCGCGCCCCCTGGGCCCGCGCGGCGGAGCGCGGCGATCGCTTCGTCCGCTGTGCGGATCGCGGCCGCGAAATCGCCGGTGGCGGCCTGGGCGGCGGCGTACGCGTCGAGCAACCGGGGAGCGCGGCGTCTTTGCAGGAGCGGACGCAGCAGTTTCATCGCCGCCCTCCCGTCGCGCAGCCGTTCGTCCGGCGCGGTCGCGAGAACCCAGGCGAGCGCCAGCGTGATCTCGATTTGGTGCGGCAAGAGATCGCGGGCGCTTCGCAGCACCGACGCCGCCTCGTCGAGACGTCCCTGCTGCGACAACGCTCGCGCGAGGTTGATGTGCGCTTCCGTCCGGGTCGGCTCGAGATCGATTGCGATCTCGAATTCGGCCTCCGCGTCCCCCAGCCGACCCTCCATCGCGAGCAACACCCCGCGCGCGAATCGAGCGTCGGGATTCTCGGGCGCGAGTTCGAGTGTCTGCCCCAGTGTCTCGATGGCCTCCGCGCGGCGCTCGGCGCGGGCGAGACCCATCGCGAGTTTGAATCGAGCGTCGGGATTCTCGGGCGTCGCCGCCGCGGAGGCGCGGAGCAGAGCGATCCCCTCGTCGATCGCACCGCTCTTGACGAGCAATCCCCCGAGGCTGCTTCGCGCCTGGTGCTGCTCGGGGTCGAGCTGCAGGCCGCGCTCGAGCATCTCGATGGCCCCGTCGGTGTCGCCGAGCTTGGCGCGGAGGAGCCCGAGTTTGATCACCGGGTCGGCCCACTCCGGATCGGCGCGCACAGCGGCCTCCCAAACGCCGAGCGCCGCCTCCCGATTGCCTTGCTCGAGGTAGCGTGTGACCTGGAGGTTGCGTCGAGCCAGGGTGACGCCGAGCGTGGCGATCAGTTCCTGGTAGATGGGATCCGGCAGCAGCTCGTCGCTCACCGTCGCACGCTCGGCGGCCGCCTCGGCCCGAGCGGCGGCGGCTGCGTCGCCCTGGCGGCGATGAGCGATCGCGAGCGCCCAGTGAAGCTCCTGGCTTTGCCCCCCGAACTCGCGGGCGCGCTCGAGAGCGGTCACCGCCGCCGCGACATCGCCGCGTTCGAGGGCGATCTGACCGAGTCCCAGATGGCCCCGCACGAGCTGGCCGTTGATCGCGAGCGCACGCCGGAACGCGGCTTCCGCAGCGTCGAGGTCGCCCTGCAGCAAGAGCGCGCGTCCGATCAGGGCCTCGAGCGGTGCGTAATCGTCGCGCAGCGCATGGGCGCGTCGAAACGCGCTCAGCGACGCCGCGTGATCGTCCAACAAGACCGCCTTGCCGACGAGGTAGGGCCAGCGGAACTCTCCGGGGTCGCGCCGGGCCGCCTGCTCCAGGCACGCGACGGATTCGGCGGTGAAATCGTGCACGACGTAGATGCTGCCGAGTTTCCCCCAGGCCGCCGCAGCGTCGGGGTTCGCCTCGACGGCGCGGGCCGCCTCTTCGATCGCCCGGACGAGCGGCGGCTGCAGTCCACTGAGGTCGGGCACGGGTGGTTGCGTGAGGAGGGCGCCGGCTTGCGGGGGCGACGCCGGATCGCATCCGAACAGCGTCGCGGCCGCGACCGCAACCGCCAGCGTCAGCAGCCGAGATGTCCGCGGCCCGTCAGCCATCTCGGCTGGGCGTGCGCCCCTCCCCGCGCCGAAGCACGCGAAACCGATCCACCCCACCGCCGTCGAAGTGCTCGATTACGCCATCCGGCCAACGCACCGCGATTCGATCGATGCGCTCCGCCTTGCCGAGACCGAAGTGGGTGGTGAGATCGGCGCTCGAGAAATAGCTGCGGGCGGCGGTGACGGTCCGCACGAGCACGCGGCGATCCAGCTGAACTTCGATGCGGGCTCCGACGGCATCGCGTCTCAACGCGGGGTCGATCGCGCGCAGCGCGAGCCAGTGTCCCTGCCGGGGCGTTTCGTTGCGGTAGAGGCGCACGCTGCCGTTCGAGTTCGCAACCACGAGATCGACGTCACCGTCGCGATCGAGGTCGCCGGCGGCGAGACCGCGGCTCACCTCGAGGTCGTCACAGGCGGGGCCGCAATCCTCCGCAACCTCTACGAACCGCCCTTCGCCGCGGTTGACGAAGAGCTGATTGGGCTCGGCATACGGATTCCAGTGATCGCCGAGACTCGCACCGGGGAGGGTGCGACGCCGGAACATGCGGCCGTTCGCGACGAAGAGATCGAGATCGCCGTCGAGCTCGAGGTCGAAGAACGCCGTTCCGACCCCGGTGCGATCGAGGCTCGGGCCCGCCAGCCCACGGCCCATCGTCTCGTCGAAGAACTGACCGGGCCCGAGCCGGCGGTAGAGCGTGTTGGTCTCCTGCACGAGGTGGGTGATCAGCAGATCTTCGGCGCCATCGCCGTCGACATCGCCCCGCGCGATGCCCATGGCCGCCTCGGCTCGCCCGTTGCCGTTGACCGCGAGCCCCATCTCAGCGGCCCGGTCGACGTAGCTGCCGTCGGCCTGGCGGATCCAGGCAAAGTTGGGATCTCCATCGTTGCCGACGTAGATGTCGATTCGACCGTCTCCGTCGAGGTCGTCGAAGATGACGCTCAGCCCGCGACCCGGGGTCGCGAGCCCCGAAGCCTCGGTGATGTCGGTGAAGGTGCCGTCGCCGTTGTTCCGGTAGAGCACGTCGGGTACGGCGGGGGACACGGACGGCCCGGCGTAATCCGGCCGCCCCGACGCATCGACCGCCTCTCGGACCGAGTCGTAGTCGAGGTAGTTGGTCACGAAGATGTCCAGCCATCCGTCAGCGTCGGCGTCGAAGAAACCGGCCGAGGCCGAATAGGCGTCGTTGCCGATCCCCGCTTCGGCGGTCGCGTCTTCGAACGTCCCGTCGCCGCGATTGCGGTAGAACGCGTCTGGACCGTAATTGGTGATGTAGAGGTCCAGGTCGCCGTCGTTGTCCGCATCCCCGACCGCCACTCCCATCCCGTAGCCCGCGTCGCCGGCGCCGGTCGCGGCGGGCGCGGCGCGAAACACGCCGTCGTCCCCCTGGAGCAGCAGCCGGTTCGCACCATCGGGCGCCGGGGCGCGGCGGGCGACATCCCAGCGGCCGTGCACGAGGTACAGATCGAGGTCGTCGTCGCCGTCGGCATCGAAGATGGCCACGCCGCCGGTCATGCTGTCGGGCATGAAGTAGTTCCCGGGCGCCGCGCGATCGAGGTCGACGTCCACGCCCCACGCCTGCGTCGCGTCGACGAAGAACGGCGTGGGAGCCGGATGATCCGAGCGCTCGCTGCCGGAGCACGCCGTGAGAAGCAGAGCCGCGATGACGACGAGGGACCGCACGAAACGAGTGTAGTCGGTCGATCTCGCCCCTCACAGGCGCCATAGCCCGATGACGCTCGTCCTCCGGATCTTACGGGTTGCTCTCCTCAAAGGCGGGCTTGACCGCCGAATCCGGCTCCCATTGTTCACCGTACAGGGATTTGTAGACCTGGGTGGATTCGGTAGATCCCTTCACGGTGCCACCTCGCCAGAGATCGTATTCAGCATTGGAATAGGTATCGAAGAATTGGCTCAATCGCCGATCCAATTCCGAAACCACTTCAGCGTAATCGGGGTTTCCGTATAGATTGGTTTCTTGCTTCGGATCCTTCTGCATGTCGTAGAGTTCGTGCTCGCCCGTGCCCTTCAGCCGTTTCCAGTACGCATACTGATGGGTTCGGATTGCGCGGGTTGCCTCTTGATCCATATACACAGCGTCGCGCCACGCTGCGAGTTCGCTCCCCTTGAGATGGTCAGCAAAGCTGCGACCGGGGGAATTGGCGATTTTCAGATCGAATCCGGCCATGTCCAGCAGGGTGGGCATCAGGTCGTATTGCCCGATGAACAGATCGCTGACCTGCCCCTTCTCGATGACGCCCGGATAGCGAGCGATCAACGGTATGTTCATCGCGGTTTCGTACAAGCTCGCCGGAAATGAAAAATCAGTATGTCCCCACAAGCCATGTTGACCGAAAAAATTGCCCTGATCGCTGGTGTAGACCACCAACGTGTTCTCTGCGAGACCGTCATCTCGCAGCGCCTTCAATAAACGACCGACACCGTCGTCTACCATCGTGTTCTGTGACGCGACATTCGCCATCGTTTCCCGGTCGTTGTGCATTCGAGCCAGATTCAAATACCACTGTTCAGGATCGGAATACGTCAGCTCTTCGAGTACCGTCTCATTGACCCTGTTTCTGGGAAACGAGGGGAAGTCTTTGTCCTTGTAGTCCGCATAGTGCCGGTTCCTGGCGGCGCCGAGATTGGTTGGTGGATTCATATAGGGCCCGTTGTAGGTGACCATCAGGAAAAAGGGCTTTTGATGATCGTAGGCTTGCAGGTATTCCACGGCTTTAGCTGAAAAGAAATCGACGCTGTGCTTGCCCTCCAATTTGTATTTCACGGAGTTGTCGTTGATTTCGTTGTTCCAGAAATCGACGGTGTGGCCCAGATTGAATGTCACCCAATAATCGAACCACTCGTCTGGCGGCCGCGGCTGACCCAGGTGCCATTTGCCGATCAACGCGGTCTGGTAGCCTCGATTCTTGAGCGTGTAGGGAAGCGTCCGATACTCTCTGATCGCGTTCCAGTCACTGGGCCAATCTCCCATCTCTTCATCGTCGAGCCAATCCTGGACCCCGTGTTGAGATGGCAGGAGTCCCGTCAACAACGTGGCGCGTGTAGGTGAACACATGCCGTGCACGGCAAAAGCGCGGGTAAAGCGCACTCCTTCATCGGCAAGTCGATCGATATTGGGCGTCTCGACATCCGGGTTCCCGTAGGTTCCCAGAATCGAGGCGGGCTGATTGTCGACTACGATCAATAGAATATTTGGCCGGGTGTCTTTTGCTTCTACGGGTATCGCAGAAAAAAGAAGCAGGGACATGTACACACATATCTTCTTGTGAGTGGCGAAACAGGAAATGGTCGCAAACACGGGTTGCTTCATGATCGCTTCCTCTACTCGTAATGTTCTTCGCGAGCCCTCGCCGATTCTCGCGGTATCGGCCGCATCGGGTCAATGTGCATACGAAACATCACCTGCGCTTTCGCAATGCCGAGCCGGATTGACCGGCCTCCCGCAACGGATCCAGGTTCAGCGGTTGGTTTACGCGGCTTCGAACCGCTTGCCCTCGCCGGGGGAGGCTGCCGCGCCATTGACCGCAAAATCCCCGCTGCACCGCCCCAGTAGATTCGCGTGGGCGCCCAGCTCTTGGGCGACCGGACACTTGCTGGCTCTCGGCCGCGTCGCAAGCCGCACCACCGCCCGCTTAGGGTTGGCCTGAAGACTTCACTCTTTGCGCCGTGACGCTCCTACAGGCTCCGTATCGGCTTTTTGGAAGTATCCGCGAAATCAGCGGAAAACCGTAGAACCTATGCCGACTTCACGCGACCCGGTAAACAGGTCGACAATGCGCGCATCGAGTCGTCAAACGGCCGCCTTCGGGACGAGTCTTTCAATTAGAAATGCTTCGGAAGTCTTGACTATGCGTGCCAAGCCCCTCAGCATTGGTGTCGGGATCACAACGAAGTGAGACCGCACTCGCAGTGGGCGGATATGCTTCCTTCGGCGTTTGCGGAAGAAATTCACGATGTTGCCCCGGCGCTGTGTTCACAAGGCTGAGAAGAAGAGCAACGAACTGGATCAATCGGGAGATCGAGTTCAAAAACGCCCGGGAGATGCGCGAGACAACTCTAGTACTGGAGTAGTTGATGCAGGCAGGTCATCGGGGCGCCGCGGTCGTCCAATTTCGAGTGTCTGGGGAAAGGCCACGGGTACCTTGATGCGAGCTCCGGAACCCCCCCTGCGCGCTTCGGCAGCGGTCCGACGTTGGGCGAGCGTCGCCCTTCGGGCATGCTTCACTGCGACGCTGCTGTTTGGTTTTGCGTCATTCGCCCAAGACGAAACACCTCCGAAGACGACGCCGGCCGACGAGACTGAACTCCAGCCGGAGGACGACGCCGACTCTGGCGAGGACTTCGCCCCCGAGATCTTCGATCCGAGCGCGGGGCCGTCGTTCGACATCGAAGAGATCGTGATCACCGGCGAGCAGGGCGGAATGATGGTCAAGGACGATACCGTCTCGGTCATGTCCTTCGACGCGGGTGATCTCCCGATCGAGGGCATCAGTGACATCCGCGATCTCTCGAACTTCACTCCGAGCCTCGAGATCAAGAGCGCTTTCGCGGCCTCCAACCCCACGATCTACATCCGCGGCGTGGGCCTCGACGACTTCAACGCCAACGCGGCCAGCGCCGTCGCCGTCTACCAGGACGGCGTCTACATGCAGTCGCCGGCGGGCCAGCTGTTCCAATTCTACGACGTGGAAAACGTCGAGGTCCTGCGTGGACCCCAGGGGGCGCTGTATCGCGCCGCCTCGGCCGGCGCGATTCTGCTGCGCTCGAGAAAGCCGGAAGACGAGTTTTCCAGCTCCATCACAGCCACGTACGGCAACTACGAACTCTGGGAGATCGAGGGATCCCTCAATATACCCATCATCCCGGATATTCTTTCGAGCCGGTTCTCGGGGACCTGGAGCATCCGCGACGGCATCACGAAGAATCGCTGCGCGGCGCAAGCCGCGCAGTCCGAAATATTGCCGCCCCCGCCCGGGCGCCCGGTCAAGCCTCCCTGCAACCAGACGACGGGGGGGGCCCCCGGCGTCCCCCAAGTGCGGTTCGTCGATCCAAACCTGAAAGACAAGACCAACGACATCGACAACTGGGCGAGCCGGGGCCAGCTGCTGCTCAATGCGCCGATCGGGGACACGGAGACCGAGTGGCTACTGAACATCCACGGCGGGCAGAACAGGAGCCGGGCGTTCCAGTACCAGCACACGGGTGTCAATATCCTCCGGGGGTCGGAAGAGCCGTCAAACATCGGGGGGCCGGACGAGGACGGCTACAGGGACGCGGACGGGGATCCCTTCAGGGGGGACTACAACATCGACGGCCCGGAGAACATCGACCTCTTTGGGGCCAACCTCCAGACGATCTGGCTGTTCGGCGGCAGCCAGGACTACGAGCTGCGAAACCTGGTGGCCTACGAGTGGCACGACCTATACCGTCTGGAGAACAGCGATGGAAGCCCCTACTTCTCCGTGGAGACCACGTACACCGACACCTCCTGGCAGTTCAGCGAGCAGCTCGAACTCCGGGGATCCACTCGAGCGTCACAATACGGTGATGGTGACTGGAGGCTCGGTGTCGACTACCTCCAGGAAGACCTCGACGTATCCAACTTCTTCGACCAGGTAGGCGACCTCGACCTCTTCCAGCAATACACCCAGGAGATGTGGTACTTCGCCGTCTACGGCCAATTCGAGTACCGATTCCAGCCCGGATGCGCGCGCATCTCCTGCGACTTCACGGTGCTCGCGGGCATGCGTTACAACTGGGAACACAAGAGCTTCGACACCGACGTCGTCGGATTCGCCACCGCGGGGCAAGAATTGAGTGCGCTCAGTGGCGAAGAGGACAAGCTGCGGAGGGACTGGAGCGGAGATTTCAGTCTGGCCTGGAACTACTCCGACGACAGCAACCTCTACATCAAGTACTCCAAGGGCTGGAAGGGGGGCCACTTCAACGGCGGCGCCGTCTCGGTATTCGACATCATCACGGGCGTCGAACCCGAAATCGTCGACTCCTACGAGGTCGGGCTGCGCTCCTCCTGGTTCGACAATCGCCTGCGCCTCAACCTGACGAGCTTCTACTACGACTATCTGAATCTTCAGGTCTTCATCATCGAGCAGACCCCGCTCGGCTACCCGATTCCGAAGCTCGCGAACGCGGAGGACGCGACGGTCTATGGTGTCGAGCTGGACCTGGAAACCGAGCCGATCGACGGCCTCTTCATCAAGTTCAACGCCGCCTGGGTGGAGAGCGAGTACAACGATTTCATAGTCTCCTTCACCGACATCATCCGGTTTCCGAGGCAGCGCGGTCAACCGCCTCCGGATCCCCCCACCATCGCCGTTCCCAGGAAGTTCGACTACTCGGGGAACACCTTGATCGCGTCGCCGACCTGGTCGGCCACGGGCTCGATCGAATACGACATCCCCGTGCCCGGCGAGATCGCCGGCCGGGGCCTCGGCACGCTGACCCCCCGCTTCTCGTTCACCTGGAAGGACGAAATGCTCTACGACGCCTGCGGGGGCCGAGGCAATCGCTGCAACTTCGATAAGGGATTCTTCGGGCAGGACAACTTCTGGGTCTTCAACGCGGCCCTGACCTGGACTTCGGAGAACGAGATGCTCACGCTGACGGGCTGGGTCCACAACTTCATGGACGAGCACTACAAGACCCAGTCCTTCGACTTTTCCAGAGGCCTCGGCATCCTTCTCGATGCCTACGCGGAGCCGAGGACTTACGGCATCACGGCTACGCTCTCCTTCTGAGGATCCGACGCAGCGGACGGGATCGCCCGAGAAGGCCCGTTGCCAGCAATATCTGTTCGGGAGAGGATTGTATGCGCGCAATCAGCACGGGGGTCAGCATCGCGCTCTGGGTTGCGACGGCTGTCGCGGCCTTTGGCATCGGTTGGTTCACGCCGCCGCCGCAGCGGCCGCCGGCAGCCGACGACCTGGTCGCCGCGCTTCGCTCCGCTCTGGGCGAGGGGGACGTGATCGAGCGCCAGCGGCGGACCGCGAACCTGCTGGAACGCCTCGATCTAGATCCCCTGCCGGAGGTGGCGGCGCTCTACGAACGCATGACCCCGCTGATCGATTCGTCGGAGCTGGCTGCGTTCTTCGCCGCCTGGGCCCGCTTCGACACGCTGGGCGCACTCGATCACGCGCTCTCGTGGCGGCTGCCGGATCAGAGGGAGCAGCGGGAGATCGCGCTTCGAGCGGCGATCCAGGTCTGGGCGCAACGCGACCCCGCCGCGGCGCGGCTGGCGGCCGAAGAGATCGGCACCGAAATCCCCGTCGTCAACGATACGCTGCAACACGCTTTGGTGACGGGCTGGGCGCACTCGCCCGAAGAGCTGGAGGGGCTCGCCGGTTACCTCGCGGACCTCCCGCCACTGCAACCCCGGACCCTGGTCATCCAGACGGTCGCCCGGGAACTCGTGCGCGGGGGCGGCGCGGAGGCCGCGCTGGGTTGGGCGGAGCCGGTCCTGCGCGACGAGGGCTACGAGCCGGTATTCAAGCGCTCGGTCTTCAAGGCCGTGGCCGGCGCGGCGGCGCACTGGGATCCCGAGCGCACCGCCGCGTGGGCCCTGGAGCATTCGGGGGCAGATTACGCCACCGAAGGCGTGAGCATCGTGGCCAAGCAGTGGGGCCGACGAGACGGCGAGGCCGCCCTCGCCTGGGTGGCCCAGCAGCCCGCCGGCGAACTCCGCGATCAGGCCGTCCGCGAGGCCTTTGGCGAGTGGACGAAAACGGATCCGCTGGCCGCGCGGGCGTGGTTGGTCGAAGAGAAACCGGCGGCGCTCCGCGATCCCGCACTCGAGTTCAAAGCAAAGCGGATCGTCGATCACGAGCCCGAGCTGGCGCTCGGTTTTTGCGAGCGCATCGAGGATTCGGCCCGGCGGCAGGGCTGCCTCGAGTCCACGGCGAAGAGCTGGTACGCGAAGGACGCGGTGGCGACGGAGACCTGGCTCCAGCAGAGTTCGCTGGACGAGGAGGCCCGGAGTCGGGTGCGAGAACTCACCAAGCCGAACGAGCAGCGGCGCCGGGGTCCGCGGCGCCCGCCCATCGGGGACAACCCGCGCTAGCTCCGGGTTGGCCTTCGGCCAAAGCTTCCGCTTCGGCTTCCGACCCCTTTAAGTCGGACTTCCTCGCGGAGCGAGCCCTTTGGGCTCGCTTTGCATCGGAGCGCTGCCCCTTTCGGGTCGGCCCTCGTCGCTCCTTTCAGTCGCCGTTGAGGCGGGCGAGTTCGGCCTGCGCGACCTCGCGCTCGGGGAATGCCCCGAGTTCGAGTGAGGCCTCGAGAGCCCGTCGAGCCCCCTCTTCGTCCTCCGTCGCGATCAGGGCCCGGCCCAGCCAGTACTGGCTCGAGGGCGAGTCGGGCCGCAACCGCACCGAGGCGCCGAGGCTGCGGGCGGCGCTCTCGGCATCCCCCTGCGCCAGCTGGATCCGACCCAGGACGTCGAAGGCGCCGGGGCCGCCGGCGAGGCGCACTGCGCGAAGCGCCAGAGCGAGGGCGCGATCCGGGTCGCGCTCGCTCAGCCGACGCGCCAGGAGTTCCGCCGCCGCCGCGTGGGTTGCGTGGCGCGCCAGCAGCGCCTCTAGCCGCCGCTCGAGCTCCGCACCATCGTCGGATGCACTCAGCAGCTCGATTGCGTTCCAGGCGTAGGACGCATCTTCCGGGTCCGCCAGAGCCGCCCGGTCGTAGAGCGCGAGCGCCGCATCGCGATCTCCCCGCTCTTTGGCCAGCGCCGCCAGCTGCGCGAGCGCCGATGCGCGCTCCGGCTCGAGTTCCAGCGCCCGCTGAATCGCCTCTTGGGCGGCCTGCGTTTCGCCCGCCCCGCGCAGCACGCGCCCGCGCAGATCGTGGAACAGGGCTTCGTCCGGGTGGGCCTCGAGGGCGGCCCGGATCGCCTCCAGCGCTTCTCCCGAGCGGTCCGCCTCGACGAGGAACTCGACCAGTGCGCCGAGCGCGGGACCATTGCGCGGATGCGTGAGATCGAGGTTGGCGCCGCGGATCGCATCGACCCCCGCGCTGGGTCCGCCGCGAGCCGCATGGATGGCGGCGAGTTCGGCCACCACCACGCTCCGATTGCCGGGCAGCGCGCCGAGCTGTCGAGCCGCCTGCTCCAGAATCTGCTGCGAGCCCGCGCGATGGGCGATGCGGATGGAATGCAACAGAATCTCCGCGTCTTTGCGATTCTCGTGCCGACTGCGCGAGAGCACCGTCAGCGCATCGTCGTAGAGGCCGAGACCCTCGAGCAGCTTCAGCATGCTGAGCAACGCGTCCCGGTTGCCGGGGTCGTTGCGAATCGCCTCGCCGTATTCCTGCACGGCCCGCTCGAAGTCGCCAAGCTGCTCGGCCGCGGTTCCCGCCAGCCAGTGCCCAACGCTGTGGTCAGGCCACAGGCGGAGTCCCTCGTCGAGTACCTCCAAGGCCTCTGCGGGCTTCCCGCGCGCCAGGATCAGGCGACCCCGCAGCATGTTCTGCATGACCGGTGAGGGATCGAACTGGGGCAGCAGTTCCTCTGCCTCGTCGTAATCGCCGGAGCGGATCAGCAGATCGACGTACGCGGCCACCAGCGTGACCGGCGCCTCGCCCATCAGCCGCATGCCCTGCGCCAGAGCATCCTTGGCCTTGGTCGTCTCGTCGCGCCGCTCGTGGTATCGGGCCAGGAGAAGCCAGGCGTCGGGATCTTTGCCGCCGTCCCGCGCCGCTGCAGAGCGCAGCAGCCGCTCGGCCTCCTCAGCCCGACCCGCGGTTGCCAACCAGTTCGCCAGAGTTTCGACGAAGTTCAGATGGGTCGGGTTCGCCTGATGGGCGCTGCGCAAGATCTCGAGAGCGCGTGCGTGCTTCGATTGCTTGTTGAAGAACTCCATCGCGGTGAACACCACGAGTTCCTCGCCGGGAAACTTCTCCAGGCACTCCTCCCAGGCCGCCTCGGCCGCCTCGACCTCGCCCTTCTCCGACGCGAAACTGGCCGTACCCGCGCAGAATCGCGCGTGCCACTGGCTCTCTTCCGGCAGGTCCTCGACCACCTCCCCGAACGCGACCAACGCCTGCTCGGCCTCCTCGGCGCGTTGGAGCGCGAGGTAAGCGGCCAGGCGCCCCACCAGGGCCTCCGGGTCGTCGGGCTTCAGCTCCAGCACGAGCGCCGCGGCTTCCAGGGCCTCCTCGTGCTGCCTCGCCTTCAGTCGGGTCTGGAGGAGAAGTCGGGCCACATCGACTCGATCCGGCGCGAGTTCGAGCACCCGGAGCACCTCTTGCACGGCGTCGGAGGCGCTGCCTCCCCGGAGCAGCGCCTGGCTCAGTAGCACTCCGTCCTCGATCGCCCGGTCGGGCTCTTGCGCGGCCTTGCGCAGCGGCCAGATCGCGAGTTCCGGCCGCCCCACCCCCAGCAGCGCGACGCCGTAGAGGTGATTCAGCTCGGGATCCTCGGGGTTGGCCTCGAGTAGCTCGCGCAGCGGGGCGACGGTGGCCGCGAAATCGCCGAGCTCTTGTTGACTGCGGATCCCCTCCAGCCGAGCCTCCGGATCGGAGCCGCAGGCCAGGACAGCCAGGACGAGACCCCAGGCGAGCCAGCGTCGCGAACGCCCCTGCGTGGCGCCACGAGCGCAGTCCGATCTCCAAAAGGGTAATCGCCGATTTCTTCTGAGAGAAATGGGTTGACTGCTCTTGCCCGGTCGGTAGAAAATCATAAGTAGTAGGTCTTTCGATAAGTAGTAGGTTTTTCGAAAGTAGTAGGTCTTTCGAAATGGGGGGGGAATATACATGAGTCCGTCGCGATTTCGTGAATTCATTCTCGCATGGATCGCATTTGCCTTGGGGGCTGGTTGCCTGTTAGTCGCCGGGGCCGCGCTGGCAGACACAGCACTGTTTCGAATCGAGCGGCGCTGGCACCAAATCCCCAGCCCCCCCGTGACGCCGGGTGGTGCGGGAATGTACCAAGGTTACATCTTCCCCTACTACCTCGACGTGAAGACCGGAGGCTACAATTCTCCGCCCGCGACGGCCGATGTGGCGCGCGGCAACCCGATCGGCGGGGCGTTCACGCTTCCGCAGTCTTTCTTCTATTCGGTCTACACGGGCTCGAATACCCCGAAGACCGCGTGGCCAGGCTACACCACGACATTCTTCTACCACGCCTACAACGGCCCCGGGAAGTTCGAGCCGAATTTCGGGCCAACGGCCACGACCCGCCTGGTCTTCCCGACCACGGGGGGGAACCCGATTCCGAACTACGGGCGCGGCAATCCGGCCACCCCGACCTCCACCTTTTCGGGTCGGTACGACATCAGCCGAGGCGGGTCGCTCTGGGTCACGCCGGGAGCGAACCGCTTCGGCGGCACGTTCAAATTGTTCTTCCCGCCGACGGCGCACTGGGACCAGTACATCTACTACTTCTCTCCGGCCCTCTACTCGGGCTTCGGCGACTACTTCTGTTTCGATGACGGAATGTTCGACTGCACCCCGGGCACCTTCGTGAGTGAGCCCGGGACCACCGCGAGCTACCAGGGTACCTGGTGGCTGTTGACCGAGCTCGGCAAGGCCAAGGCGACCACCCCGACGAAGCCCGGCGGAGACACTCCCACGCCGTACGGGAACGCCAGCTACCTCAAGCGAGAGCAGCACTACCTGAACCTGATTCACCCGTGGACGACCGGGTACGCCAAGGCCGTCAACGCGGAGGGGAATCAGGGCACGGGCACCATTACACCCCAGGGACAGGGCTACGACACCAGCCTCGGTGGTGCAACCATCACGGTGAAGAAGAGAAACTACAACCAGGTCTGGAACAAGACGCTCAGCACGCTCGTCACCTCCACCAGCACCCCGTACACGCAGATCCTGAAGGGTGTCACTCGGGTCGTGTCCATGGTTCGCCCGAGACTCACATGGGACATGGCGGTGCCGCTGGATCCGACTGTGGACCCGATCGAGAACATCTGGAGCCCCGTCCGGCTGTGGGGGCTGAAGGTGTTCTTCCTACCCGAGCCTGCGGGAATGCTGATGCTGGGCGTCGGGATCGCGTCCCTGCTGGGCCTGTCCCAGTTGCGGAGGCGCTGATCGGCAAGACATTTTGAAGGTTCGGGAGCGGGGATGCGGTTATCCGTGGTCGGAGCCGGAGACCGGGGCAACCAGAACCACACCCCAGGCGAGCCAGCATCGCGAACGCTCCTCCGCGACTCCACGAGCGC
>JAFDBP010000083.1 GCA_019313245.1 Deltaproteobacteria bacterium | reverse complement strand
TCGAGTACGCCCGCGAATACGCCCGACCCCTGCATGGCCGGCGCGAAGCGCGCGCCCTCTTCGTTCGTCCAGTCGATGATCTCGATCGGGTGCTCGGTCTCGACGCCGTGCTCGTTGAGCGTGCGAACCACCTCGAGCCCGGCGAGGACGCCGAGAATGCCATCGAACTTCCCACCCGTCGGTTGCGAATCGAGGTGGCTGCCGATTGCGATCGGGTGCAGATCCGAACGCCGGCCCGGCCGGCGGGCGAACAGGTTCCCGAGCTCGTCGATGCGAACCTCGCAGCCCTCCGCGCGACAGGCAGCGACGAACCACTCGCGCACCCTGCGATCTTCGTCGCTCAACGCGAGGCGGCACAGGCCACCCCCTTCGGTGGCTCCGATCTTTCCACTCTCGTGGATGTCATCCCACAGGCGAGCGGGGTTGATCTCGAGCGTCATCTCGATGCCTCCACGGCCGGGGCCTCGACGCCGATCGTCTTCGACCGATGGGCCAAGCGATGCAGCACTTCCGGCAGGTCCCGATCAGTGTCCATCTCTCATCCCGTCATTCAGCGCGGAAACCGCTCCGGTCGCGGGTTCTTCCGCCCGCTTGGCGACCGGCAGGGTTTCGCGGATCCAGTTCTGGAAATCGCGCACCCCGAATTCGAGTTCCGACAACACCCCTCCCGGGTAACCGCTCGTGCGAAGCCCGCCGTCAGTCCAGTAGCAGAAGTCGACATCCTCCTGGGTGATCTGACGCGTGATGCGCTGATTGAGATAACGCGCGGCGCGCATTTCCCGCCGGTCGTCGTCGAGCGCGAGCGAAATGTCGACGATCCGACACCTGTCGGGTCCCAGCGGAAGAACCTGGTAGCAATCCACCAGATCGGGCGTCAGCTGGATCCCGAAGCCGGGGTTGAAGCCGTAGTAGATCCAGGCGCGTCGAAGTTCTTCCGGAAGGTGCGCGACCTCGGGCAACAGGCGCTGATACGAGCGCTCGGCCCAATGCGTCGACGCTTTATCCTGTAACTTCCCGAAGGAGCGCGCGCTCTGCGAATTCGATTGCTCATCCGCGTACGACGCGCCAAACATGCGTCGCAATCCGGGGTGTCCTTTGGGAACGTGGTAGCCCTCCGCATCGTTCTCGCAAAAGAATTTCCAGTTGAAATCCTCGGTCAGTTCGGTCCGCCTGCCCCAGGGTTTCATCTCCTCGATCCGGTAGTGGCGGGCTTCGCCCTCGAATTCCTCCATCATCGATTCGACGCTCGGACCGTCGCCCGCAAAGCGCACGAACAAGATCCCCATCCACTGCTCGAGTTCGGCTTCCAGCAGGCCCATGCGATCTTTGTCGAGATCCGAGAACGTGTTCTCCGACGGAACCGCGCGCAGCTTGCCGTCGAAGCCGTAGCTCCAAGCGTGATAGGGGCAGACCATCGAGCCCCCACAATGGCCCGAGGCGCCGGTGACCACCCGCGATGCCCGATGTCGGCAGACGTTGTGGAATGCGCGCAACGCGCCGTCCCCGTCCCGGATGACGAGGGCGCGCTCTCCGACCGCATCGAGCGTGATGTAATCGCCCGGATTCGGCACCTCGCTCACGTGGCCGACCATCAGCCAATTGCGCTTGAAGATGTGCTCGCGTTCGAGCTCGTAGAATTCCGGGCTGCGGTAGACCCAGGCCGGAAGCGTCTCGTGCAGCGGCGCCGCGGCCGCCTTCGTCGCGTCCACCGAATCGGTCGGATCACGGCGAGCGATCGCATCGCTCGAAAATTCGGCGGGAAACACGCTTGCGAGGAAGTTTCGACAGATCTGCTTCGCCTGTTCGTAATCGAATGCCCGGCCGTGGTCGAGCACGGCCTCCGGAAGCGACGAAACCAGGTGATAGAACGCGAGCCCGAGCGCGCGCGGATCGATGTGATCACCATCGCGGCGCGCGGCGATCTGCTCGAACAGCGCCACGAGCTGCTCCTCTTCAGAGACATCGCGCGCACCGCAGACCCGCTGGTAGGACTCGCGCGCCTGCGACTCGCCCCAGAACGCAACCCAGACCGCAACGCGCGTGGCGTCGCAGAGCGCGGGATCCAGGTTGACGTCGATGAACGCTTCGAGCCGACGAATCGGGTCGTCCCCTGCCCGGTCCAGAACCTCGCGCCGGCGGTCTTCGAATTCGCGGTCGAGGTGTTCGAGCGTCTCGAGCAGCAGGGCTTCCTTGGTGCGGAAATAGAAACTCACGATGCCCGCGGAGAGATTGGCGATTTCGGCCACCTTCGCGATCGTCGTACCCGAGAGGCCATTTCGGGCGATCGAGGCGATCGTGGCTTCGATCAACTCGCGGCGGCGCCGGGCATCTCGGGGCTCGGGTGCCTCGGAAGCTGCTTGCAGGGAGTGGGGTCGATCCGCCGAGGCCATCTCAGATCTCCGAGGGAAACTTCGCGATGCGGAGACCGTAGCGGATTATTGAATGATTCACTAATATTGGTGGACTGTTCAATTTATGAAAAAATTGATAAATACCATCTTTATCAATAACTTACGAGATCGTCACGCGAGTGGCTCCCCGCCGTCCTCTGAACTGCGAGCGAATCGAAGCGCTGCGCTCGGGTTCGAATAGGGACTTCGAGCGCGAGGACCTCCCCGTTCGATACGCTCCCGCGCGATCCAGCTCGCGCGCGGGTTCTTGAAAAAGCTGACCATCGCGTTCCAAAAGCTCCAACGGGCTCCGATCCAGCTGGCGGAGTTCGCTCGCAGCGCCCGTCCCGATTGGAGACGGCACCCAATTTCGACTGGAAACGACATCGCAATTCGAGGAGAAACGACTTTGGAATTCGAACTGACCCCTGAACTCGTGGAACTCCAGCAGCGCGCCCGCCACTTCGTCGAGCAGGAGTTGATCCCCCACGAGATGACCGTCGATACGACGGAGGCGCTGCCCAGAGAAATCCGCGAACAGATCCAGCAGAAGGCGCTCGACTACGGACTCTGGCCGATGAACGTGCCCGTGGAGATGGGCGGCCTCGGCTCGTCGGTGATGGAGCAGACGCTCGTCCAGGAGCAAGCCGGACGCGCGACCAACGGCCTGTGGGCCCACGTGGGCGGCCCCTATAACGCCCTCATGCGCGGCAGCGAAGCGCAGAGAAAGAAATACCTCGAGCCCGCCATGCGCGGAGAGTGGACGGTGGCCTACGCGGTGACCGAGCCCGAAGCCGGATCCGACACCACCAACCTGCAGACCACCGCGGTGAAGAAGGGAGACCGCTGGGTGATCAACGGCAAGAAGTGGTTCGTGAGCGGCGGCCACGAGGGGCTCGCGGTGCTGGTGCACACGGTGACGGGGCCCGGCGAAGAGACCCTCTTCTTCGTCGACCACGGAACGCCCGGCATGCGCACCGTGCGCACGCCGCGATTCATGCACCGACAGGAAGACCGCCACCCCGAGATGGCATTCGAGGATTGCGAGGTGGGCGAGGAGCAGATGCTCGGTGGCCTCGGCGAGGCCAACAACATCAGCAAGAGCTGGTTCCGCGAGGAGCGCCTGCACATCGCCGCTCGCTGTCTCGGCGCCGCACAGCGCCTGCTCGAAGAGGCCAAGGTGTGGTGCGCGGAGCGCGAGGCATTTGGCAGCAAGCTCCACGAACACCAGGGGATCGGTTGGATGCTCGCCGACTCCGCGACGGAAGTCTACGCGGCGCGCCTGATGGTCTACGCGACATCCGCAGAAGAAGACGCCGGTCGCTCCGACCCCAAGGAACTCCACACCAAGGCGTCGATGTGCAAGCTCTACGCCTCGGAAATGGTCGGGCGAGTCGCGGACCGCGTCGTGCAGATCTTCGGAGGCCGCGGCTATTGCGCAGACTACGCGGCGGAGCGCCTCTACCGCGACGTGCGGGTGGATCGCATCTGGGAGGGCACATCCGAGATCATGCGCTCGATCATCGTCAACGGCGTGATGAAGCGCGACCTCAACCGCATGCTAGGCGGCTGATTTCGACGGAGATCGACCCCGAGTGAGCACCGGCCCGCGTTGCGCACACCACCGAGAACCGCGCGGCAATGCGCCCATTCACCCGGGTGCGCATTTCGCGCACCCGGGTGAAGCATTTCGCTCCGATCTGAATCGAGGCTGCGAGGGAGAACCCTCGCAGGTGCCTTCGGTGTTCCGGCCTGCTGCTACGGGGACGCTTGTGAGACCTGTTCGGTTTGCGGCTCCGACTCACCCAGCTGCACATCGTCAGCCGCCGGTGCCGGCTCGTCCAGCTGCGCTTCATCGGCCGGCGGCGCCAGCTCGGACGACCCACCCGCCTCGCCACCTGCTTCGCGCTCGACGAGCAACATCCACTGGTTTGCCGAGTTGCGGATCGTCTCGTTGTCGCTGAGGCGGGCGGACCTCAAATGGCGAGTCGAACTGGTGAACTTCTTCTGGTGGTAGTAGGTGATCGCCAGCAGTAGATGCGTGGTGCCCTCGTCGGTGAGGCCGCCTTTCTCGATCGCCTTGACCAGGGCCTCGGAAGCTTCCGCCCACTGTTCGCGCTCGAGATACAGCTGCCCCAATCTCGCGTAGAGATTGCCCTTGTCCGAGAGTTCCGCGCCCGTCTGCAGCGGCTCCAGCGCGCGATCGAACTCGCGGGCGAGCAGCCAGCTGTTCGCGAGCATCTCCCAGAACGTGGCGTCTTCCTTGACGAATCCGTCTTCGTGGGCCTTCTCGAGCACCAAACCCGCCCGATACGGCAGCGAGTGATAGAGATAGAGCTGCGCGAGCGCGCGCAGGTCGTTGTTCTTGGTCAGAAAATCCTGGGCGTAGGCGAGCTGCATCACTGCCAGCGACTTCTCTTCCTGCTCCAGATGTGCGTAGAGCGATGAGAGCTGCGTCCAGTAGCTCTTCTTGGGGTCGATCATGATCAGCGTTTCGAGGGGCTCGACGGCCTTCGGAAATTGCTTGGTCTCGTAGTACAGACCGACCAACAACTGCAGCCACGCCGGCTTCGGATTCTTCGCGATCTTAATCGCGGTTTCTGCGGGGCCGATCGCCTTGTCGACCTCTTCGAGCTGGTAGTAGGCCGCCGCTAGCAGGTAGTAGGCGTTGGCGTTTGGCGTTTCGACTTCCTTGAGCCACTTCTCGAGCGTGCTGGCCGCCTTGCCGAATTCTTCGGTCGCCATGTAGAGCTGCGCAATCGTAAAACGGGTACTCACGATCGCGCCGTATGGCAGGGCCTCGTCGACGAGGCACTTCTCGAAGTAGACGAGCGCCTCCTTGTACTTCTCCTGTCCGGCCTGCGACATCCCGAGCATCTGATAGATCAGGGCCCGCTCGTAGGGGTTCAGGCGACTCGCCCGCTTCTCGAGATCCCTCAAGACGTCGGCGGCTTCTTCGTAGTTGTCGGCTTCCAGCGCCTCGTGAGCAGCGGTCAGCTTCTTGTGCATCTGCTCGCTCACCGTGAAGCTCTTGCCGGCGTCCTTGTCCTTGTCCTTCTTCTTTCTCGCGGCCTCTGCGCTGCCGACGAAGCTGATCGCGAGGACCACCGCGAGTAGGATGAGAACCGCTCGATGGATGCCTGAGATTTGACCCGAGAACATTCTGCTAGCCACTCTATTGATTGCTCAAGTCGAATGTGAGCTTGACCTTCACGCCGGGGCGCTCGACCGGCTCACCGTCCTCGATCTTCGGATTGTATTTCCACTTCCGGATCGCCTTGAGGGCCGCGCGGTCGAAAATCGAACTGGGATGGGAACCGATCACCCGCGGGTTCTTGACGGTTCCCAGCTTGCTGATGGTGAACTCCACCGCGACCCAACCTTCGATGCCGCGCTCGGAAGCCCGCAACGGGTACTGGGGATTGACGCGCACGATCGGAACGACGTCCGAGTCGGCCGCCGCAATCGCGACAGCCGTCCCGCCGACATCGACGTCCACGTCGATCGCAAACGCCATCTCGCCCATTTCCTGGCTCGGCTTGCTCGACTTGGACATGCTCAGATCCGGCGGCGGCGGCGGCTCCTCGGGCTCCTTCTTCTCCGGCATCTTGCGCTTCTTGGTCTCGAGTTCCGAGTCCTTCTTCAGTCGGACGAATTCGATCATCGTCCCGCCCGATTCACCGAGCGAAGCGTCCCCGCTGAGGATCAGCGCCTGCATCAGATAGAACAGGCCAAACGTGACGATGATCGCGAGGAATCCGGCGGTGAAATGACGAGGCATCAGTCGATGACATCCGCGGCGATCGAGACGTTTTCGATGCCGGCCAGTTTTGCCGCATCCATCACGGCCACGAGCAGGCCGTTCTTCGAGTCCTCATCCGCCTGGATGACGACCGCGCCCTGCGGGTTCTCGGCGTAGAGACGCTCCAGGTTCGCTCGAATCGAGCGGACGTCGACCTGGCGCTTGTCGATCCAGATCTGGCCGCCCGACGTGATCGCAACCAGGATGTTGCCGCGCGGTTTCACGACCGCCGTAGCGGCGTCCGGCCGGTTGACGTCCATGCCCGATTCCTTCACGAACGAGGCCGTCACGATGAAGAAGATGAGCATGATGAACACCACGTCGAGCATCGGCGTGAGGTTGACCTCAGACTCTTCTGCGGCTGCTTTGCTTTGTCGACGCATATCGAATCCTTACTCGTGTGCGTGGGTCAGGTGGTCGGCCACGCGCGCTGTCTCGTTGTTCGCGAAGCGTTCGATCTGAACGCTCAGGATCAAGCCCGATAGCGCGGCCACCATGCCCGCCATCGTCGGGATGGTCGCCTTCGACACGCCTGACGCCATCGCTCGGGTGTTGCCGCTTCCCGCGATCGCCATCACGTCGAAGACCTCGATCATGCCGGTGACGGTCCCGAGCAGACCGAGCAGCGGACACAGCGCCACCAGGGTCTTGATCGACTCCACGGATTGGTTGAGATTGAGTCGCATTTCCGACACCAGCAATCGACGCACCTGATTCGCGAACCACGAGTCGTGGTCGGTGCGCGCCCGCCAGGCTTCCTCGACCCGGCGGGCTTCGCGCGGCTGGATGACCTTGAAGTACCAGAAGCGCTCGAGCATCAAGGTCCACATCAGAAAGGTCACCGCGGCGATCATGATCAGAACGTCGCCACCGCGCTCGATGAACGCGCGAACCGCCGCGACCGCTTCAATCTCAAGAAACATCGCGCTGTTCCGCTCTGCGAGCGATCAGACCCGCTGCCTGCTCTTCGAGAACTTCGACCACGCCCTTGCTGGTGTTCGACACGAGCGCGTGCAGCAGCACGAGCGGGATCGCGACCATCAGACCGAGCATGGTGGTGACGAGGGCTTCCGAAATACCGCTCGCCATCATCTTCGGGTCGCCCGTTCCGAACAACGTGATCGCCTGGAAGGTTCGGATCATACCGGTCACCGTACCGAGCAGTCCCATCAGCGGCGCCACGACCGAAACCACCTTCACGAGCCAGAGCAGCTTCTCGAGACGCGCCGATTCGCCGAGGATGGCTTCGTCGAGCTTGAGCTCGAGCGTCTCCACGTCGGTCGCCCGGTTCGCCTCGTAGATCCCGATCACGCGTCCGAGCGGGTTCTTGTCGCTGACGGTATCGCTCTTCTTCTGTGCCGCGACCTTGCGGCCGGTCAGGTAGACGACGAAGCCGCGGATGATCGCGAAGAAGCCGGCGAGCAGGCCGAGCGCGATGATCGCGTAGCCGATCATGCCGCCGAACTCGATGCGCTCCCGGAAGCCGGGGGTCTGGATCAGCACCTTCAAGATCGAGCCGCGCGAGGGGTCGACCGCGAGCGTCGCCATCGGCGCCTTCGAGTTCTCGAAGGTCGCGACCGTATCCAGATAGGTACCCGCGGGCTGCTTGGCCAGCTCCTGGAGCTTGCGCTCCTCGTAGTTCAGGTAGATCCCGTCCGAAATCGCGTTGAATGCGCCCACGCGGGTGACCTGCCGCTCGGTCTGGTCGCCGTCGATGCTGACGACCGTCGCCGGGAAGCGCGTCACCTTACCGAGCTCGGTCATCTCCTGATGCAGGATGAACCAGAGCTTCTCGAGCGACTCGATCGAGGGCAGGCTCTTGTTCTTGCCGAGTTCCTCGAGGAAGTCCTCTCGCCCGGGGATCTGGGCGCTGACCAGCGAACCCTCCACCTGGCTTCTCGTGTCGCCGGACACCTGGCGAACGACGCCAAAGAGTTCGCCGAGAGCGCCGAGCCGCTGGGTGAGCGTTTCTTCGAGTTGGCTCAGCGTGGTTTCATTGGTCTCGAATTGGATCTCGAGAGCCTCGCTGCGTCGCGCGAGCGCGTCGCGCGTCGCCTTCGCCTCGTCGAGCAGCCGCTGCTGGTCGGCCTTGGCCTTGGCGAACGCGGCCTCGCGTTCGCGGTTCTCCTTGCGCTCTCCGCTCCAACCGGCCTTCACGCGCTTGAGGAGTTCGTCCATCGAGGTGGACTTGGGGGGCGGAGGGGGTGCGGGCGTATTCGCCGCAGCTTCATCCGCCGCCTTTTCCTCGGCCGTGGGTTGCTGTGCGAGGGCGGTTTGAGCGCCCGCGAAAACCATCACACAAATCAGCGTCGTTCCCAACCACCTCATTGAACCGCCTCCGCCGTCGGCAAGGGAAGCTTCAACAGGTCCGGTGCCGTTTGTTTACGCGCCATGCGCAGCCCCAATCGGACCGCGGTGGCGGAGCCCGCCGCATCCACCCACGCCCGATTCTTTTGATCCCAGACGCCCGTCTCCGTTCCGTCGAGCGTCTGATAGAGAAATGCCACCCGGCCGATGCGCAGGAAGTCCACCTGGCGCGTCGTTCCGTCGAGAGTCAACTCGCCCTGATAGGCCTCGATGGTTCGCCCGAATTCGTTCTCGATCTGATAGGCCTCGACGATGCGTCGGTAGCGCTCCGCGTCGGTGACGTCGGCGCGAACCATCACGTCGTGAAGGCTTTCGACCCGCTCCGCGCGCTCTTCCGGGAGGAAGGGCACGTCGAGCTCGACGAAATTCTCGATCGCATCGAGCATTCCGAGCATCAGCGGCGTGACTTCGCGTCCCACCAGCTCGACGTCATCGATCTGACGCCGCAGAGATCCCATCTCTTCTTCCTGCGAGGCGATCAAGTCGCTGACCTGCTGGTTGTAGACGCGGAGCGCGTCGATGCGCTGAAGCACGACGCGGTACTCGGCGGTAAGCCGATCGGTGTCATCGCTGATCTTATCGATCCGCACCTGGCTCTTGGCGCCTTCATCGTTGACTGCCATGCGCTGGGCGACCAGCTGATCGAGATCGACCGCGATTGCGGTGCCGGCGCCCAGGGCCGCGATTGCCATCACCAAAGCAACCGCGAGGCCGCCAACCTCGTTTCGAATTTTGCGGACCATCAAGCAGTTCTCCTCAAAAGAAGGGCCCCATTCTCCATTTATCGGGGCCCTCGTGCAACGCTCGCATTGATCAGATTTCTCCGAAATGTCTTGTCCGACCAGCCAGTAACCCTCCGAAGCCGACCAAAACACCGGGTGGGAAGAGGCACATTATTCCGGCTCACGATGATATTGCAACCCGGAGTTTCTCCCAATTTGGGCCAGGAGAGGGAAAGGGGCATTTTGGGGCAATCCGGCGGATTCCGATCGACGGGCCTCGTCCGCATATCGCATGAGACACCGCCGAGGTACAACACCGAACGAAGAAACCCGCGATTCTGTCGCCAGCGACCGATCTCGACGCCGCACGCGGCCGTGGCCAAGCCGATCGACCCTCGCAGATCGTCGCTTTCACAGTAGTTTACCGGGTAAAGCTGCGAACCCGCCCGGGGTCCGGCGGCGGATCTCGGCGCGGACGTGAGATCGCGGCCGCGCGCCGTGGCTTCGCCCGAGCAACGGGATCGACGCGCGAAGGCGCCCACAGCATCTCGGGAGCCCCGCGGGTCATCCGATCGAGAAATCCTCCGGGCTGGGGATTGGCGACTTGAGCATCGCTCTCTCGATCGAGTAGGATGCTGCCGCTCCCGCGATGCCCTCCTGACGGAGACACATGTCCGATCAGCCCCGAACAGATCTCCCAGCGAGCGCGGATCAGGCGGACCGCGAGCTGCTCGTCGCGGATCTCGAGCGCCGGATCGAGCAGCTCGAAGGGCTCGACGATTCGGAGATCGGAAGCTTCACGGCCCTCGACTGGTTCCTCTGCATCACGGGTTCGATCGCAATCCCCGCCATCGCGCTGTGGTGGTTTGCCGGTTGAGCGAATCCCGAGGCCTCCGGTGAGTGCAAACGGCTTCGACTCGGAGGCGAATCGCTCCGGCGCGCCGGGTCACGAGGACAGCGCCTTCGGGCGCCTTCCGCTGCTGATCGAAGAGCGCGAGTACGGAACCGTCAGCGCGCACACCACCTGCTTCGCATACTCGATCGCAACCTGGTGCTTCCTGACCGGTGGCTTCGTGGCCGAACTCGTGGGCGCCGTCCAGGGCGTCGTCTGCCTGCTGGCCGGAAACATGATCGGCATCTTCATCACGACGATGGCGCTGGGTCTCGGCTGTCAGCGCTACGGGATCGAGCAGATGGACTGCTGCAAGCCCGCGTTCGGGCAGCGCGGCGTCAAGATCCCGCTGCTCTTCTACCTGATCAACATGCTCGGCTGGTCGGGACTGCTGCTCGTGATGTTCGGAAACGGCATCTACAACATCCTCGGCGCGCTCGGGTTCGAGGTCGGGAACTGGGTGGTGGGGGCGGGCGTCGTGCTCGGGCTCGCGCTCGCGTACCTGGTCGTCACACACGGCGTGCACTGGTTGAGCATCTCGAACTCGATCATCACGCCGGGCCTCGGACTCCTCGTCGCGTTCATGTTCTACAAGTTGATCAGCGACTACGGCTGGGATGCGATCGCGGCCGCGCCGCCGATCGACCCGGGGCCCGTTCCGATCACCAACTACGTGATCGCGATCGAACTGGGCATCGCCAACGGAATTTCGTGGTGGGGCGGCGTCGGGTTTCTCGCGCGCAACACGCGCACCCAGCGCAACGCGATCTACCCCGAGATCCTCCAGCTCGGTTTCGCGGGCAGCGTCGCGTGCTGCATCGGCCTGTTCTCCGCGCTCGTCGTGCAGACCAACGATCCCACGCGGTGGATGGTGCCGCTCGGGGGAGTCGCCATGGGCATCCTCGCGCTCACCTTCGTGGCGCTCGCCAACGTGACTTCGACCGCGGTCTCGATCTTTGCGAGCGGGCTCGCCATGCGGCACGTCCGGTGGTTTCGCGCGACGCCCTGGTGGCAGCTCATGCTGCTATTGGCCGTGCCGTGTCTTCCGTTCGCATTCTGGCCGCAGGAACTCTTCAACTTCGGCGACGCGTTCCTCGCCTACAACGGCACGATGTACGCGCCGATCTCGGGCATCCTGTTCGCCGACTACTTCTTCCTGCGCAAGCAGAGGATCAATCTGCGCGCGCTGTTCGAATCCGATCCCAGCGGCGAGTACTACTTCCATCGGGGCTTCAATTGGATCGCGCTCGGGTCGCTGCTGCTCGGGCAGTTCCTCTACATCGCGATCTACAACCCCGCCAGCGGAGAGACCCACCCCATCGCGCAGTTCGCACCGGCTTCCGTGGTCGCCACCCTCGTCGCGGCGCTCAGCTACGGGGTCGGAATGCGGCTATTCAATCGACGCGAGCGCGCGGCGGCGCCCGCCGCGGGCGGCAAACCCCGCCTGATCTCACCCAACATCTAGCGCTCGACACCGCGAGGCGCCGAAGCCGCGCACCCGTTGTCAAAGCCACCCGTGCTCATATACTTCGGCCGTTGCATCGCGAGCCCCGGCTTCGACATGCGGCCCGGCGGGGCAATCGAGCCGCCGCAAGGAGCTTCTCATCGAACCGCACTTGACGGCGCTCGCCGACGCGATCCCGAGCTGTTATTGGCTCGATCGCCCCGAACGACCCGCTCCGCAACCCGCCCTCGAGGGCCTCCAAGAGACCGACCTCGTCGTCGTCGGCGGGGGATTCACCGGGCTCTGGGCGGCACTGCAGGCCGCGGAGGCCGAGCCGGGCCGAGACGTCGTGCTGCTCGAAGCGAAATCCGTCGCGGAGGGCGCTTCGGGCCGCAATGGCGGCTTCGCCGACACGTCCATCACGCACGGTCTCTCCCACGGCCTGAGCCTCTTCCCGAACGAAATCGAAACCCTCGTGCGGCTCGGCCGCGAGAACTATCTCGAGCTGTTCGCCTCGCTGAAGCGCCACGGAATCGAGGCGGACGTCGAGCAGAATGGAACCTTCTGGGTCGCGACCGCCCCCTACCAGGTCGAGGATCTGCGCGAGCAGATCGCGGAGCTGCATCGATTCGACATCTCCGCGGATTGGCTCGACCGCGACGCGATCCGCGCCGAGGTCGATTCTCCCACCTACCTCGCGGGCGTCTGGCTGCGCCGCGCAGCCGTCGTCGATCCGGCTCGCCTCTGCTGGGGGCTTCGCGACACCATTTTGCGTCTCGGAGTGCGGATCTACGAGGACAGCCCCGTCGAGCGGATTTCGCGCGCGGGTGCCGGAATCGAATTGCGCTGCGCGTCGGGCAGGGTGCGCGCGCGCAAGGCCGTGATGGCCACCAACGCGTTCCGCAGCCCGCTGCGCCGCATGCGCCGGGCCTCGATCCCCGTCTGGGACTACGCGCTGACGACGCAGCCGCTGTCGGACGCCCAGCTCGAGAGCGTGGGTTGGCGCAACCGCCAGAGCCTCACCGACGGCGGAAACCGCTTCCACTACTACCGGCTCACCCGCGACAACCGCATCCTCTGGGGCGGCTGGGACGCCATCTACCACTACGGAAGCCGCACGGACGATCACCTCGAACAGCGACCCGAGAGTTTCGCCGGGCTGTCGCGGCGCTTCTTCCAGACCTTTCCCCAACTCGAGGGGCTGCGGTTCAGCCATCAGTGGGGCGGCCCGATCTCGACGACCACGCGTTTTTGCATGGAGGTCGGAACCGCCCACGAGCGGCGGGTTTCCTGGGCGATCGGCTACACGGGCCAGGGTGTCGTCGCATCGCGCTTCGGCGCGCGGCTGGCCCTCGACCTGCTCGACCGCCCCGACGCGCCCCACCTCGCGCTCGACTTCGTGCGCAAGCGCGCCTTTCCGTGGCCCCCCGAGCCGTTGCGCAGCATCGGGGTCCGGATCACGCAGCGCGAACTCGCGCGCGCAGACGCCAACGAGGGGCGGCGCGGCCTGTGGCTGCGCGCGCTCGATGCCCTGGGTCTGGGATTCGACTCCTGATCCCCACTCGCCGCGCTCCGCGGCCTGCCAGGAGCGTGGAACTGGGGAATCGCGCTACACTCGCGCCGCTTACGTTCAACGCAAAACAGCGAGGATTGCCGTGCCCCAGGTCCATGTTCCCTCCCGCTACCGGGTTCCCACGAAGGGCGAAGGCCAGATCGAAGTCGATGCCAGCACCGTGAGGGCGTGCATCGAAGCCGTCGAAGCCCGCTATCCGGGTTTCCAGGAGTTGATCCTCAACGCCAAGGGCGAACTCCACCTGTTCTCGAAGCTCTTCTTGAACGGTGAATTGCTCGACCGCAACGCCCTCGACACGCCGGTCTCCGGTGACGACGTCATCTCCGTTCTCGCGCCCGCCGCCGGGGGATGACCCCGCGGGCCGTGTCCCCAGCGGCAGGTCTTTTTGTTAATCTCGTCGAGTCCAATTGATGAAGGAGAGCTTCCATGGGTGGTCCCAGCGGCGATCGAATGATCCGCGTCGACATGACGAACCAGACTGCGAGCATCGAGCCCTATCCCGAGGATTGGAAGTTCCTGGGTGGACGATCTCTTTCCGCGCGCATCCTGCTCAGCGAATGCGATCCGACCTGCGATCCGCTCGGACCGGACAACATCCTCGTCATCGCTCCCGGACTTCTCGCCGGCACGTCGGCTCCGACCTCCGGGCGCCTCTCGGTCGGCGGCAAGAGCCCGTTGACCGGCGGCATCAAGGAAGCCAACGCGGGCGGCAATCCCGGCCAGGACCTGATGAAGCTCGGTTACCGCTGCATCATCGTGAAGGGGCAGCCCTCCGACACCAATAAGCGCTACGCGCTCGACATCACCGCCGACGGCGTCAACGTGATTTCCGCCGACGAGCACAAGGGCAAGTGGAACTACAAGCTCATCGAAGATCTCGCGAAGACCTACTCGAAGACGGCCTCTTTCATCTCGATCGGGCCGGCCGGAGAGATGAAGCTCAGCGGCGCTTCGGTGGCCTGCACGGATCACGAGCAGGACCGCCACCCCACGCGTCACGCCGGACGCGGTGGACTCGGCGCCGTGATGGGAAGCAAATGCCTCAAGTACATGTCGGTCGACGCCGGCAAGCGGCCCGCGCGCAAGGCGGCCAACACCAAGGAGTTCGGCGCGATTTCGAAGAAGTACACCAAGGAATACCAGGCGGGCCCCGCGCAGGAGCCCTTTCCCAAGTGGGGCACCAGCGCGCTGGTCACCGAGGCGAACAACATCTACACGTTCCCGTACAAGAACCGCGTCGAGGGGCGCTCCCCCGACGTGGAGACGCTCGACGGCATGCGCATCGTGGAATCGTTCGAGACGCGCGGCGGCGGCATGCACAACTGCATGACGGGCTGCATCGTCAAGTGCAGCAACATCGTCCACGACAAGGACGGCAACTACAAGACGTCGGCGCTCGAGTTCGAGACGCTGACCCTGCTCGGCTCGAACTGCGGCATCGCGAGCTGGGAGGACGTCGCCGACCTCGACCGCCTCTGCGATGACATCGGGCTCGACACGATCGAGACCGGAGCCGCCGTCGCGGTCTACATGGACTCGGGCGAGATGGAATTCGGCAACGCCGAAGGCGCCAAGAACCTGCTGAAGGAAATCGCCGAGGGCACCGAGATCGGCAAGGCGATCGGCAACGGCGCCGCCGCCACCGGGCGCCGGCAGAAGCACGGCCGCGTCGGCGTCGTGAAGGGACAGGCGCTGCCCGCCTGGGATCCGCGCCCGCTCAAAGCGGCCGGCGTCACCTACTGCACGAGTGCAATGGGTGCCGACCACACCGCGGGCCTCGTCGTCGATCCCGGACAGCCGATCGAGGAGATCGCGCAGGCCTCACAGGAAGCGCAGATCGTGAACACCGCGATCGACTCGTCGGGTTTCTGTCAGTTCCTGATGCCGAGCATCCAGGAGATCAGCGAGTTCTACACCCACTACTTCGGCGAGAAGGTGTCGCGCGAGCAGATCGCGGACATCGCCTGGCAGTGCATGCAGGAAGAGTGGGAATTCAATCGCCGCGCGGGCTTCACCGCCAAGGACGACGAGATGCCGGCCACGATGAAGGAAGACGGGATCGGACCGGAAAAGACCGTCTGGGACATCCCGCAGGAAGTGGTCAACAAGGCTTACGAGCGCTTCGAAGCCAGAGAGGAGCTCTTCACCCAAAAACCGTCTTAGAGGTAGGTCCACCCCATGAGCAAGACCGAGGATCTCTATAACGAGTACCTGATCACGAGCATGGTTCCCGGGTTCGCGCCCGTCGAAGTCGAGCGCGCCAGCGGAACCAAGTACTACGGAACCGACGGCCGCGAATATCTCGACTGTTTCAGCGGAATCGCGGTCACGAATGCGGGCAACGGCCACCCCAAGGTCATCGCCGCCGCCAAGGAGCAGATCGACAAGCTCGTCCACTGCTGCACCTACGTCTACTACAGCCCGAGAGCGGGCGAGCTCGCAAAGCGGATGGCCGAGGTGACGCCCGGCCGGCTGCAGAAGAGCTTCTTCTCCAACAGCGGTGCCGAGGCGATCGAAGGCGCGATGCGCCTCTCGAAGCACTTCACGGGCAAGAACGAGATCGTGGCCCTGACCCACAGCTTCCACGGGCGGACCAATGCCACGCTCTCGATCACGGGTAACAGCGGGCGCAAGATCAGCGGTGGTCCCTACCTGTCGGGGATTGCCTTTGCGCCCGCACCCAACTTCTACCGCTGCCCGTTCGGGTCCAAGACGGAAGAAGAGTGCGGCGAGCGCGCCGCGAACTACCTGGCCGACACCATCAAGTACCAGACTGCCGGCAACGTGGCGGCCTTCGTCGCCGAGCCCATCCTCGGCGAGGGCGGAATCATCACGCCGCCCCCGAACTACTTCAAGCTGGTCAAGGAAATCCTCGAGGCGAACGACATCCTGTTCATCTGCGACGAGGTCCAGACCGGCTTCGGCCGAACCGGAAAACTATTTGCAATCGAGCACTACGGCGTCGAGCCCGACATCATGACGACCGCGAAGGGCATCGCCGACGGGTTCCCGCTGGGGGCGTTCACGGCGACGCCCGAAATCGGAGACGCCTTCACGGTGGGCAGCCATCTGTCGACCTTCGGTGGCAATCCGGTCAGCTGCGCGGCCGCACTCGCCAACATCGACGTGATGATCGACGAGAAGCTGCCCGAGAAGGCGGCGACCCGCGGCGCGCAACTCATGGCGGGGCTCGAGAAGATCCAGGCGAACAACAAGCTCGTCGGCGACGTGCGCGGCAAGGGATTGATGATCGGTATCGAACTCGTGAAGGATGCCGACAAGACGCCCGCCGCGGCCGAAGCCGGCGAAGTGCGCCGACTCTGCCGCGAAGCCGGCATCCTCGTCGGCGTCGGGGGATCGCTCGGCAACGTCGTGAGGCTTCAGCCGCCGCTGGTCATCAGCGAGGAAGAGTGCGCTCGCGTGCTCGAAATCCTCGAGAAGGCGCTCGCCGACACCGCGCGCAACCTCTAGCCCAACCCGCGCCCAGGCTCACCGGAGAAGCCCGCGGCTTCCCCGGGCGGCGTCGCGCGATCCCGACCGGGATCGCGCTCAGCTGGCGGCGACTTCGATTCCGTGGGCTTCGCCGACGGCGGGGGTCAGCAGACGGCCGTCGCGCATGTTGATCGCGAGGCGAAATCCCTCGTCGGCCGCGGCCAGCCGCTCCGAACCCTTGTTGGCCAGCCGCACCACCCACGGCAGCGTCGCATTCGTGAGCGCCTGGGTGCTCGTGCGACTCACCGCACCGGGCATGTTGGCCACGCAATAGTGGACGACGCCGTCGACCACGTAGGTCGGCTCTGCGTGCGTGGTCGCGCGCGTCGTCTCCACGCAGCCACCCTGATCCACCGCGACGTCGACGATCACCGATCCGTTCTTCATCGTCGACAGGTCGCTTCGCGTGATCAGGTGCGGCGCCTTGGCGCCCGGGATCAAGACCGCGCCGACGACGAGGTCGGCTCGCGTCAGCCCGTCGCGAATCGCGTGGGGATCGGAGTAGATGGTGGTGACGTTCGGCGGCATGATTTCCGACAGATAGCGGAGGCGGTCGAGATCGAGATCCATGATGGTCACGTAGGCGCCGAGTCCCGCGGCCATCAACGCGGCGTTGGTGCCCACCACGCCGCCCCCGATGATCAAGACCTCGCCGGGCTCGACACCGGGCACGCCGCCGAGCAGGACGCCGCGCCCCTGCTGCGGTCGCTCGAGGTACTTCGCGCCCTCCTGGATCGAGAGTCTTCCGGCCACCTCGCTCATCGGCGTGAGCAGCGGCAGCGTCGGCCGCCCGTGCTCGCTGCGGCCCTCGAGGGTCTCGTAGGCGATCGCCGTGATCCCCTGCTCGAGGCAACCGCGCGTCAGCGCCTCGTCGGCCGCGAAGTGAAAGTAGGTGAAGACGTCCTGCCCCTTGCGCATCAGCGGAATCTCGGTCGGCTGCGGCTCCTTGACCTTGACGATGAGTTCGGATTCGCCCCAGACCTCCTCGGCGGTCTCGACGATCTTTGCCCCCACCGCGAGGTAGCGGTCGTTGTCGAAACCCGTTCCCTCGCCGGCGGCCGTCTCCACGAGCACCGTGTGCCCGTCGCGCACCAGCAGCTCGGCGCCCACGGGCAGCAGTCCCACGCGGTACTCGTCGGATTTCACCTCACGCAATACGCCGACCTTCATCTCGCTCTCCTAAGCAATCGAGGCGCGCCCCCGCCGTGCGGGGCGATCAGCCGCGCCGATGCAACCAACAGAACGCGGGCTTGTCAACTCGGCTCGCGGAATGGAATCGCGTCCGAGCTCGTTTGCGAGAATCAACAGCTCTCCCCGATAGCGCTCATATAAGTGATTGATTTCAAAGGCGTCGACAGATAGGTTATTAGGAATAGTCAACGCTACTCAGGAGTTCTCCATGCCAATCGAAGTCGGCCCGCGATTGCGCGAGGCCCGCGAGCGCAGCGGGCTTTCGCAGCGCGCACTCGCAAAGCGCAGTTCCATCAGCAATGCGACGATTTCGCTGATCGAGTCGGGCAAGTTGAACCCTTCGGTCGCGGTCCTCAAGCGCATCCTCGACGGGATCCAGATGGATCTGTCGGCCTTCTTCGCCACCGAAACCTCCGAATCGGAGCGCGTCGTCTACCGGGAATCCGACCTGGTGGAGATCGGACGCGGCAAGATCTCCTATTGGCAGGTGGGAAGTGAACTCGCAGACCGGAGCATGCAGATCCTCCACGAGCGCTACGCGCCGGGAGCGGACACCGGCAAGGTCACGCTGCACCACAAGGGCGAGGAGGGCGGCGTCGTCATCCGCGGCCGGCTGGAACTCACCGTCGACGGCGTGCGCCACGTCCTCGGCCCGGGAGATGCGTACTATTTCGAGAGTTCGCGCCCGCATCGATTTCGCAATGTGAGTTCCGAAGAGTGCGAAGTCGTGAGCGCGTGCAGCCCGCCGAGTCTGTGACGCGCGGCCAGCGAACGCTCGGCGCGCGAGCGCCGGGCCCCTGACGCGAAACCGCCGAACTGGTCAACCCGCTCATCGGGCTCCGCTCCCCAGCGATCCAGTTCGGCGGCTCGGTGATACCGCGTCTGCAGTTCTCGTCGGCCGGGAGATCGGGGTCCGGCGGCAGAGCTTGGTCGGCGGGGTCTCTCCCCCTCCGCCACCGGCTCCGATCCTTCCAACACCGCAATTCGAAGCCTAGTTGGCCAGCCGCAACGGCGCTTGATCAGAAGCTGATCGTTTGCTGATCTTTGTCTGATTCGCGCTTCGCGCGGCTGCGGGCGGCTCAACGCGGGAGATAGGGATCGAAGGCCTTCCCGATGCCCTCTCCGATGTGCTCGCCGTCTTTCAGCAGGTCTTCCCTCAGCGCGAGTGAGGGACTCAGCGTGAATTCGGCATTGGCCATGTCGACATTGTGTGCCAGATCCAGACCGCCGTATTTCTGAAAGATCAGGGTGCCACCGGGCTCGAAGATCATCACGTGCAGTGAAACACCGGAGATCTCGACGGTAAACGAACGCGCGAGCCCCTTCTTCTTGGCCGTGTCGGACAGGTTGATGACCTTCATCTTGCGAAAGACTCCGTCCCACTTCGCCGTTCGCTCCCGGGTCTTCGTGGTGCGATAGACGAGCGACGGCGCGATCACCGCGTTGAAGGTATGCGTCTCTGCGAGGTTCGCGACGAAGACGCGCATCGCCGATGCGAAATTGTTTTCGAGTGCCTCCGATGCAGTGACCTTTTGGATGGCGGCCGCCCACTGCGCCGACGCGTCGTCTCGCGAGAGCGTTTCGATCGAATCACCGCGCCCGCGGATGTAGCCCGCGATGGCTCCGAACATGTCGTGCAGCGCGGGCTCCAGATCCGCCGGCGCCTCGATCGCGAGGTTGAGCGGCAGGACCATGAAGTGCCGCGGCTTTTCGGCGTCCGCCGGATCGATGTATTGCAAATTCGGATCTTCGCGAAAGAGAGCGCAGGCGGACGCGACGAGCGCAAGGGCTGCAAGCGAAGCGGCGAGCTTCCACGGGCGGCGCGGCTTGCACCCGCTGCGGGTCTCGATGCGCGACCCCCTGTCGTGCGGCCGTCTGACCACCTGCTGATCCTCCTGTGCCCCGACGCGGCGAACCCGGAGTCTACTATTCCGCCCGGCCAGATCTAGCGGGTCATCGGGGCGCGATTCGCGCCGCATTTCGAATCGAACGGATCGATTGGAGCGGGCGGAGAGGGCCGATCCGGGGCGATCTCGGTTATGCTTATCCGACACTCTGCGCGCGCCCGTGGGCACACGCCCTCCCCCCAATTTTCGGTGGGGGAGCCGAGCAACTGGGACCGAGCCTTCCGGCGCGCAGCCGCGGGTATTGAACACATGCAACGGACCCCTCGACTCAGACGCTCGCTGCTCTTCGTGCCCGGCGCGGAACAGCGCAAACTCGACCGCTCGCGAGAGTCAGCCGCGGACCTGCTCGTCTTCGACCTCGAAGACTCCGTCGTGCCGGATCAGAAGGCGAGCGCGCGCGAGCTGGTCGCCGAGCGCGTCCGCAGCGGCGGGTCTGAGGGGCCCGAGATGGCCGTCCGGGTGAACCCGCCGGAGTCTGCGTATTTCGAAGCGGACCTCGAGGCGGTGGTTGCGGCCGGTGCCCGAACGATCATGTTGCCCAAATCGGAGAATCCCGAGGGCCTCGCGCGGGCCGCGGCGGCTGCAGCGCGGCTCGAGGCGAAATTCGAAGCCCCGAGCGGAAGTGTTCGCCTGCTCGCGCTGGTCGAGACCGCGGCCGGAATCTCGCGCGTGGAGGCGCTGGCCGGCTGTGATCCCCGCATCGACGCGCTGTGTTTCGGCAACGCCGATTTCAGTCTCGACATGGGTCTTCCCGAACCCGACCCCGCGACCGGTGTGCTGCTGCACGCGCGCTGCCGCCTCGCGGTCGCCGCGGCCGCCGAGAAGCTGGCGCCAATCGACGGCGTCTGCCTCGCCGTCAAAGATGCGGACGCATTTCGCGAAGAGGGAAATTTTGCTCTGCGCCTGGGATTCGAAGGAAAGCTCTGCATCCACCCGGCGCAGGCCGAGATCGCGAATTCGATCTTCACGCCGACGAGCGGCCAGATCGAGACCGCGCTGCGGGTCATCGAGGGCTGGGAGGCTGCGGTCGCGGAGGGCCGGGGCGTCTTCGCGCTCGACGGCAAGATGATCGATCCGCCGCTCGTCGACATCCACCAACGGGTGATCGACCGCGCGCGGCTCGCCGGCGTACTCGAAAAAGCGTAATCGGAACCGCCATGGACGAAGACAGAAAGCCGGATGCGACCGCCAGAATCATCCAGGTAGAAGCGCCCTACTTCGAAGATCTGAAAGTGGGGCAGATCTATACGGATGCTCCCGCCGTGACGCTGACCGCGGGGCACGCGGCCTTTCACGAGGCGCTGTTCGGCGATCGACTGCGGCTGCCCCTCGACGAAACCCTCTGCGAGAAGGTGACCGGATCCGCGCGCGCACTCGTTCACCCGAATGTGATCTGCAATGTCGCGATCGGGCAGACCACCTCACCGACCCAACGCGTCAAGGGGAATCTCTTCTACCGCGGGCTCGTGCTGCATCGGCCGGTCTTCGTCGGAGACACCCTGCGCACGTCGACGAAGATCGTCGCCGTCAAACAGAACCGGGCAAAACCCGGTCGCGACGCCACCGGGATGGCAGTGCTCGAGATCCACGTGGAAAACCAACGCGACGAAACCGTCCTCCACTTCTGGCGCTGCGCGATGATTCCGTGCCGCGATCCGAATGCGACCACCGGAGCGAGCGACTCCTTCGACGCCATTCCCGCCGAACTCGACGTGAAACAGGTCGAGGCCGCGGTGCCCGACAGCTGGAAGCTCGATCACTTCCGGCGCGAGATCCCCGGAGAACATTTCGATGAACTGGAAGAGGGCAGCCACTATGTGATCGACGCGGTGGATTCGATCACGTCCGCACCCGAGTTGGTGCGCTTGACGCTCAACGTCGCAAAGGCGCACATCGACGCGGCCTCGAGCCCCTACGGCAAACGCCTCGTGTACGGCGGCCACACGATTTCGCTGGCGTCGTCGCAGATTACGCGCGCGCTGCCCAACCTCGTGACCCTGGTCGCGTGGCGCAGCTGCGATCACACACAGCCGGTCTTCGAAGGCGATGTCCTGCACACGGAATTTTCGATCGACGCGAAACACCCGCTCGCAGCTGGGGGCGGACTCGTCGATCTGCACGCCGTCGTGCGCGCCACGCGCGGAGACCAGGCGCAGGACCCCGGCGCAGAGGCCACGGTGCTCGACTGGCGCGTCATCGGACTGATGGCCTGAGGCGCGGAAGAGAGAACTCCGAGTTGCGCGCTTGCACGGCGCGGAGGAAGGGAGTTTCAAATTGAATCAAATCTTGAGTGGCATGCGCATCGTCGAGGGGTCTGCATTCGTCGCCGCTCCGCTCGGCGGAATGACGCTCGCCCAACTCGGCGCGGATGTGATCCGCTTCGATCCGATTCGCGGAGGCCTCGACTACGACCGCTGGCCGATCACCCGCGACGGCCGCAGCTTGTTCTGGGCGGGTCTCAACAAGGGCAAGCGCTCGATTGCAGTCGACATCCGCTCGCCTCGCGGGCAGGAGCTGATCCAGGACCTGATCTGCGCGCCGGGCCCGGACGGCGGACTCTTCCTGACGAACTTTCCCGCGCGGGGATGGCTCGACTACGAATCGCTCAAAGCCAAGCGCTCCGACCTGGTGATGGTCAACATCTGCGGGCATTACGACGGCAGTACGGCGGTGGACTACACGGTGAATCCCGGCGTCGGTTTTCCCGCCGTGACCGGCCCGAGTGACGACCCGCGCCCCGTCAACCACCTGCTGCCCGCCTGGGATGCGATCACGGGGCAGATGGCGATCGTCGGTCTGCTCGCCGCGGAGCGCCATCGGCGCATCGCGAACGAAGGGCAACTCGTGCGAATCGCACTCACCGACGTGGCCCTCGCGATGCTCGGAAACCTCGGAAAGATCGCGGAGGTCGCGATCAACGATCACGACCGCGCAAAGGACGGCAACTTCCTCTACGGCGCCTTCGGCCGCGACTTCGAAACGCTCGAGGGGCAGCGCGTGATGGTGGTGGCGCTGACGGACCCGCAGTGGAAGGGGCTCGTCAAGGCCACCGGCATGCAGTCCGCGTTCGACGAACTGCAGCAGCGCAGCGGCCTCGATCTGCGAAAGGCGGGCAACCGCTACCGGGTGCGCCGCGAACTCGCAAAGATCCTGGAGCCCTGGTTCCACGCTCACGCGCTCACCGAGATCCGCGAGATCTTCGACAAGAACCACGTCTGCTGGTCGCCGTACCGAACGCTGCGACAGGTCGTCGAGACGGACCCGGAGTGTTCGGTCGAAAATCCGATGTTCTCGATGGTCGATCAACCCGGAATCGGGACCTATCTGATGCCGGGCTCTCCGCTGGAATTTGGTGCGGCGCCCCGCATGGATGCGATCCGAGCGCCCGCGCTCGGTGAACACACCGACGAAATTCTCTCGGCGATTCTCGGCCTGAGCGACGGTGAAATCGCAAAACTCCACGACGAAAACGTCGTCGGGGGGCCGTAGAGGGTCGCGCGCGCTCGACTCCATGAGGACGCCGAACGGGATGAGTACGGACCCCGCGAAATCTCCCGCGTTACCCGATTCGCTCTGGGCGGCCACCGCGCCGCCGGCGCCCGTCTGCCCGCCGCTCTCGGGTGACCGATCCGCCGAACTCTGCGTGGTCGGCGGGGGCTTCACGGGCCTCTCGGCCGCCTACCACGCTGCGGAAGCGGGCGCCGAAGTCGTGCTCGTCGAGGCGGCGGAGCCGGGATGGGGCGCCGCTGGACGCAATGGCGGCCAGGTGATCCCAGGGCTCAAACTCGATCCGGACGATGTAGAACGCCGCTTCGGCGCGGAGCGCGGACGGCGCATGGTCGACTTCTCGGCCAGCGCACCCGATCTGGTATTCGACCTCGTCGCCAAACACGGGATCGACTGCGGGGCCCGGCGAAAGGGCTGGATCCAGGCGGTCCACGGGCACGCCGCGCTGCCGCTGGTGGAAGACCGGGTGCGCCAATGGCGCGCGCGCGGCGCCGCGCTCG
>JAFDBP010000082.1 GCA_019313245.1 Deltaproteobacteria bacterium | reverse complement strand
CGGTGGACTCGCTGCGCAGCACCGGCGGGGGCCCAGTTGGCCGGGTTTCTTGCCCGCGCACACCACCCCGGTGGACTCGCTGCGCAGCACCGGCGGGGGCCCAGTTGGCCGGGTTTCTTGCCCGCGCACACCACCCCGGTGGACTCGCTGTGCAGCACCGGCGGGGGCCCAGTTGGCCGGGTTTCTCGCCCGCGCAGGCCACCCCGGTGGATTCGCTACTCACCACTGGCGGGGGCCCAGTTTACTCGGCTCCTGGTTTCGTGGCGCTTCGGGGGGTGCGGGCTAGCCGGCGTTGCCGATTTTGAAGGCGGTTCGGGTGGCTTCGTCCCACTTGGCGATCGGCATCTGGTCGCGGGCTGCGCGGATCTTGTCGAATAGAGCCGTTGCCGAGGACTGTTGCTTCGACCACTCGTCGGCAAAGCTCCCCGAGCGGATTTCTTCGAGCACCTCGCTCATCTTTTGCTTGATCGGTTCGCCGAGTCCCATGAATCGCGCGCCGCGCGTGACGGTTCCGTACTGGCTGGTGCGCGAGTGAAAATCCATCTGCTTCATCATGCCCACCTCGCGCATCTTGTCGAACGAGTAGGCGAATTCTCCCGAGAGATAGAGTTCGAGCAATACGGCTTCGGGCGGGTAGCCCGCCTCGACGAGCAGTTCGATCGACGACATGAGCACGCGTCCGAAGGCGGGACCAAAAGCCTGCTCGGTAAAGAGGTCTAGACTGGCCTCGTCGTGCATCGACATTTCGATGCAGCCCGCGCGAGTCGAGCCGATCCCCTTGGCGATCGCGAGCATCCGCGCCTTGGCGTTTCCGGTCGCATCGTGGTGTACACCGACAAAGCTCGGGAAGCCGTTTCCCGCGACGAACGTCTCCCGCACGCCGACGCCGATCATCCTCGGCGCGACCAATGCGACGTCGACATAGCCCGGCGGTGTGACCAGGTTGAACGCGATGTTGTACCCCGATGCGAACACCAGGAGTTTGCCCGGTGCCAGATTGGGAGCGACATCCGTCTTGAAGACTTCCGGCATGATTTCGTCGGGGATCAGCATCATCACTACGTCGGCCTGCCCGCAGGCCTCCGCGATACTCGTTGCCGAGAAACCGTCTTCTGTCGCCTGCGCCGCTGCGTGATCCCGGATGTTTCCAACGATCACGTTCACGCCGGAATCGCGAAGATTGAGCGCCTGGGAACGCCCCTGGTTGCCGTATCCAACCAGAGCGACGGTTTGATCTTCGAGGACGCCCAGGTCGGCGTCGTCATCGTGATAGATCTTGGACATTGAATCTCCTCGGGGTCGGGCGCGCCGCAGCGTAGCACCGGCATGAGAGGTATTTCGCCCCCACTGACCGATTCGCCGATTTGGGTCAGGTGTTTTTCCCGATGGTTAGGTATTCGCCCGACTACTCAGCAATTTGCGGAAGCGGCGGAGCACTGCCGTGCCGTCTGCAGACCCTTCAACTGCATCGAGCCGGTCGTCGGCGTCGATGCCTTCGGCGACGAGTAGCTCCCGCCGCTCTTCGATGTAGCGTCTCATCACGTTGGTGTCGAACTCGGGATGGAATTGGACTCCCCACGCCGCGGGTCCGAGGGAAAAGGCGCTGTTCGGGTCTACTTCGCTCCAGGCCAGGCGGACCGCCGCTTCGGGCAGCTCGAGGACGACTTCCGAGTGGGTGGTCTGGACGCGTAGCTCAGCTCCGAAGCCAGCCAACAGCGCGTCGTTCGCCGCCTCCGATGCGAGCTGCACGCGGACGGTCCCGATCTCGCGCCCGCGTGGGTTGGGTCCAACGCGGCCGCCCAGCGCGTGGGCGAGTAGTTGGTGCCCGTAACAGATTCCCAGCACGGGTGTCGTGTGCTTCACGGCTTCGCTCAGCCAGCGCGCGGTTCGCTCGCTCCAGGGTTCGCGGTGCGACACCATGGCGCCCGATCCGGTGACGACGACACCCGCAAACCCCCTCGGATCGGGAAGGTCCGCACCCTCGAAGACCGAAACTGTGATCGCCCCATTTCGCTCGAGATCCATCCCGGCGCGGATCCAATCCTCGAAATCGCCGCATTCGCTGGCCAGCGACGCGAGCGTGGTGCCGGTCTTGACGATCAGTATCGGGTCCATGGCTGGGAGTTCGCGCGCGGATCGGCACGCGAACTCCTAGCCAAGGCGGTTCTATCCACCTAGATTTAGCTCAGAGCGGCAATCTGCGTTCCGGAGAATTTGCGCTTCGGTGTCGAAAGACGCCGAAGCGTTGCGAGTCGAAGTTCTTCTGTCGCCACCGGGGGATTCTGATGAGGAGAACGCGGCGTGTGTTGACGGGAGGCTGGATCGCCGCGCTGTTGTTGGTTTCGACCGTCGGTTGCCAGACGACGCGATCCTGGAGTGACGGTTGCCCTGGCGTGTACTCGGGTGTTCGCTACTTCGCCAGCCAACGGGATACGCTTCCCTGGGATGGCAAGGTGTTCTTCACGCTCGATCTGCCGCTGACGGCTGTCTTCGATACCTTGTTGCTGCCCGCATCCTCCTTTGTCGATCGCGAGAAACCGCAGAGCGGCTGGGTGCCGGGGTGCCGCTGGGCGGATTGATTCGAATTGTGGTCGAAGGGCGGCTGGAATCGGTGCGTCCGGTCGAAATCTTCATCGGGAGTTTGAACTGACCGGAACCAACACGCTGATGCAGGTCCTTCTGGTGGGCGTCGGCGGCTTCATCGGCTCTGCGCTGCGCTACACGGTCAGTGGCTGGGTGCACCGCGCAATTCCCTTTGCCGGATTTCCCTACGGAACCCTGGTCGTCAATCTCACAGGTTGCCTCGCGATCGGACTGCTGGCCGGTCTGGCAGAATCGCGACAGGTGATCGGTCCGGAACTCCGCATCTTTCTATTTCTGGGGCTACTGGGAGGCTTCACCACCTTCTCGACCTTCGCCTACGAGGGCGTCGAGTTGTTTCGCGATGGCGAGTTCGCCCGGGTGCTCGTGAGTGTGGTGGTTCACGTCGTGGTGGGCTTCGCGGCGGTCTGGTTCGGGCACGCCATTACGAGTGTTCGATGAGGTCGAAATGAATACCACTGCAGAAGGCCGTCTACTGCGCATCTTCATCGGTGAGAGCGACAAGCGCGCGGGGATTCCGCTCTACGATTGGATCGTCAAGCAGGCTCGCGAACATCAGTTGGCGGGTGCGACCGTCATCCGCGGCCTCGAGGGTTTCGGCGCGCACGGCCGTCTGCATACGGCGAAGATCCTGCGGCAGTCGACGGACCTTCCGATCGTCATCGAGATCGTCGACTCTCGCGAGAAGATCGAATCGTTTCTAGCCGCGATCGAAGGGGCAATTGCGGGCGGCCTGGCGACTCTCGAAAATGTCGAGGTTCGCTTTTATCGCGGCGAAACCTAGCAGCCCTGCATTCGAACAACGCTTCGGAGTCGCCGCAAATTTCGGGTTCACACGACCCACATCGCCGGATTGAGCCTTTGGAATCGGTTGAATCGAACTGTCAATCTTCCATGACTCCGATCTCGCTGGTCGATGGTGACGTGCGCTTCGTCGCAGATTTCCTCACGCGCGCAGAATCGGATGCGCGTCTTGCAGTACTCCTGGATCTCGTCGAGTGGGAGCAGCACCGCATCCGAATCCGAGGTCGGGAAGTCGCGTCGCCTCGGCTCTCGGCGTGGTATGGCGACCCAGAGGCGCACTACAGCTACTCGGGGCTCTCTCTCGAACCGCGGCCCTGGTTGCCGCCAATCCTCGAGTTGAAGAGGAGGGTCGAATCAGTCTGTAGTTCGACATTTAATAGTGTATTGCTGAATCTCTACCGGGATGGTTCCGACAGCATGGGTTGGCATAGCGACGACGAGCCCGAACTCGGCGCGCAGCCGGTGATTGCGTCGCTCAGCCTCGGCGCGACGCGGAGGTTTCGCTTGCGTCACCGGCGACGAAAGGATCTCGAGCCCGTGGCGATCGATCTCGAGGGGGGTTCGCTGTTGGTCATGCAGGGCGAAACGCAGCGATTCTGGAGGCACCAGATTCCAAAGACGAGACGGGCCGTCGGGCCCCGCATCAACCTGACTTTTCGAAGGATCTGCTAGGCGCGCAGTCCGAAGCGGGCGCCGAGCGCTCTGTCATTCGCTCGCAGAGCGTGCGCCGAGAATCCGCGCGACTTCGTCGCGGGCGAAGGTCGGAAGCGGCGAGTGATCGCTGCGCAGCACACCGCTACCCGACACGGCCTCGCCGATGACCCGGGCCGGAATGCCGCGTTCTTCGAGCAGCCGGCAGGCGTTTGCCGCACGATCGGGTGGAAACGCCGCCAGCAGGGCACCCGATGCGAGGGCGCCCCAGGGGTCGGCGCCGAGTGCGCCGCAGACCGCTCGGCCCGGCTCGAACCAGAGTACTGCGGCTTCGTCCAGCTGGATCTTGACTCCTGAAGCCTCGGCGAGTTCGTGGAGTCCCGCCGAGAGCCCGCCTTCCGTCGGATCGTGGAGCGCCGTCGCTCCCTCCTCGGTGGCGAGCAGTGCAGCGTCGACGACGGAGATTCCCGGCTGCGCGACGGCACGCCGCGCGAGGTCGAGAATTCTGGGATCGATTGCGTCGAGTCGCGGGTTCACCTCGGCGGCGAGAACTGCGGCCGCTTCGACCGGTGCGAGGCCGGCCTGCACGATCCGGTCACCCGCCCGCGCGCCACCGGTCTGGACGAAACGGTGTTCCGGGCTGAATCCCATCATCTGCCCGATGACGATCGGTTGATTGACCGCGTCAGACACCTCCGTGTGTCCTCCCACCAGGGTCGCGCCGATGCCTTCCAGAGCGGAGCGCATCGAAGCGAACAGCGCCCGCACGTCGCTCTCACAGCTGCCCGTCGGCAACAGCACGACCGCCAGGAACCAACGCGGCCGCACGCCCATGACGGCAATGTCGTTGGCATTGATCGTGACCGCGTGAGCGCCCACGTCGCTTCCGGTCAGGGTGATCGGGTCCGTCGCGGCAATCAGCGTTCCGGCGGGAACGTCGATCGCGCAGCCGTCTTCGCCCAGTGCGGGCCCGAGGCGCACCTCGCTGGGCAGATCGCCCTGCTCGGCGAGAATCTCGCGAAGGAGTTCGGGGGGGAGTTTCCCGTGGCGAAGTGAACTGGTCACTCAGTGCAGTTTACTGAGGTCTTCCCAGAGTGTCTGCCACTGTTCTTCGGCCACGGTGGTCGCTTCTTCGGCGCTTTCGCCGAGAGCGACGATCAGCTTGCCCTTTTGTGCGCCCGCGCCGGGCACCTTGACGACCGCCACCCAGGCGTCTGGCTTGGTCGATTTCGACTTGGTCTGGTAGAGGCGCCCGTCGACCTGCAGCAGCCAGGCCAGCGCTTCGACATTCGTCATCGAACACCCGAATCCGAGTTGGTCTGCAATCGGCGGGACCGATGCTTCGGAATTGAAGAGCAGCTGCTGCATTATACGCTCACGCGCTCGGGGTTTCGGCATAAATCGGCGTCGCGGCCGCGCCCGAGCCTTCACGAGTCGGCAGCGCGCTCGCAGGAAATCGGCACAACTATTCGATTATGAGTTTGTTTCGATCGCATCCCGGATCGCGAAAGCTGCCTCTCGGTTGCCGGATCCCTCTCGCCAGGACGCTTCTCGAACACGCGCGGAGATCATCCGCTCTGCTCGAGCAGACCCGTTCGACAACACCGGTTTAGCGGGTCGATCTACACCCTCAGACCGACGTGCCGGAAGGCCGATGACGCGGGGGCGCGGGTTTGCGTTTCGAGGCGGTCCGGGCGCCGGTGCGGCCCCGATTTTCTTCGACAAATCGAGCGCTTGGAGACAACTCTAGTCGTGATCCCGGGGTGGACATCGCTGAAGAGCAAGGTGGGCCGACGCCTGCTGTCGTTATTCGTCGCGTGCGCCGTCGTCCCGCTCGCCATCACGCTCTATCTCTCCTATTCCCACGTCACGGATCAACTCTACCAGCAATCGGAAAAGAGGCTGCGGCAAGACAGCAAAGCGGTCGGAATGGCGATCCTGCGCGAATTGCTGAGCTTGCCATCGGAGTTGGAGCAGATCGAGTCGGTCGCTGCGGAGGCGAGTGACGCTTCGCCCCAATCGACGGATTCGCAGCGGTCGACGGCGCTTCGCGAGCGTTTTCGAGCGCTGACGCTCGTCGACCGAGCCGGAGTCGCGCGGCCGCTGTTTGGCCCCCCACTGGCCCCGACTCCGCACCGAGCGGCAGAAGCGAAGCACCTCGCGTCCGGCAAGAGCCTGCTCTCGAAACGCGAGGGCAGCGACGGATCGATCCGCCGGGTGCTCGAGGTCGCCATCGAACGCGGCGAGATCGAACGCGTGATTGCGGAGCTGAACGCGGAGTGGCTCGCCCGAAACGCCCGCCAGGCGTTGACCATTCCGGTGATGGCATTTTGCCTGCTGGACTCGGACGAAGTCGTCATTGCCTGCTCCGCGCCCGACGATTCGCCTGCGCCCCGTGCCCTTCCCGCGGGCCTCGCGCACAGCGCTCCGGGAAATTTTCGGCGGCAAGTCGACGACGAAGAATATCTCGTCAGCTATCGAAGCATCTTCCTGAAACCCAACTTCCTCGAAACCAGCTGGATGGTGGTCCTGAGCGAGCCTTCTCGCGTCGTGCTCGCTCCTCTCGATCGATTTCGGGCGATCTTTCCATTGGTGATTCTGCTCACGATACTCGTGGTCGCGCTATTGAGCCTGGGCCAGATCCGGAGGCTCCTCCGCCCGCTCGAAGCGCTCATTCGCGGAACGCAGCGGATCTCCAATCGCGAATTCGATATCGACGTGAATATCGAAAGCGGTGACGAATTCGAGGAACTCGCATCTTCGCTGAACTCGATGTCGTGTCGACTTCGCAAACAGTTCAGCACGCTGGATCAGATGATCGAAATCGACCGATCGATCCTCTCCGCGGTAAATGCGGGTGCCATCGCCTCTCCGATCCTCGAGAGGATCGGAGATCTATACGCCAGTGATTGCGTATCCCTGCTATTGATGGAAACCGCGGCTTCCGAGACCGCCACGTCGTTTCTGTCGGTTCCAGACCAGGGCCACTACGCTCGCAGCGAAATGGATCCACTCTCGGCGGAGGACGCCGAGAGGCTGCGCGATCACGTCGAAGATTCGCTCATCGCCATAGGCACCGACGTTCCCCACTACCTCGAACCCCTGGCGGATTTGGGCATGGTCGAGGCCATCGCGCTTCCGCTCTGGATCGATCGAGAGCTGGCCGGTTTGTTGCTTCTGGGCCATCGAAAAGCTGGCTCTCACGAGCCCGAAAATCTCGCGTACGCGCGCCAACTCGCCGATCAGGCTGCAGTTGCGTTGACGAATGTTCGAAGGATCGAGGAGAACCGAACCCTCGCCTACTACGACAGCCTGACGGGCCTTCCGAATCGCTTGTTGTTCATGGAACACCTGCGCCAATCGCTGCGGCGCGCTCAGCGCGATGGGCATCGGGTCGCAATCTGTCTGATGGATCTCGACGAGTTCAAGCAGATCAACGACACCCTGGGCCACAACGCGGGAGACCAGCTGCTCAAGACCGTCGCGCAGCGCCTCAGCGACAGGCTTCGCACCGGGACCGTCGCGCGAATCGGCGGGGACGAATTCGCGTTCTGTCTCACCAACTTTTCCGGTGTCGACTCACCGGCGCGAGTCGCTCAGGGTCTTCTCTCCGAGATCACGCGACCCTACACGCTCCGGAACCAGGAAGTCTTCGTCACGGCCAGCGTGGGCATTGCCATCTATCCGGCTGACGGGAACGTGCTCGAAACGGTCGTCAAGAACGCCGATGCGGCGATGTTCCACGCCAAGCGCGAAGGGCGAAACAATTACCAGTTCTATACACCCTCGATGAACGCCATGGCGATCCAGCGCCTCGCGATGGAAAGCGCCCTGCGCAAGGCGATCGAACTCGATCAGCTCCGCGTATTCTATCAACCGGTCGTCGACCTCCAGACGCGCGAAGTCCTGGGTGCGGAAGCGCTGCTGCGCTGGATTCATCCCGAATTCGGCGTGGTCTCCCCCGTCGAATTCGTTCCGCTGGCCGAGGAGTCGGGTCTCATCATCGAGATTGGGGAGTGGGTGCTGCACGAGGCCTGCAGACAGGCGAGGGCGTGGCATGACGCGGGGCACCAGCTCTTCAGTATTTCGGTGAACGTATCGAGTCGCCAGTTCAAGGACGGCGCCTTTCTCAGCACGGTTCAGCGCGCGTTGCTCGATACGGGTCTGAGTCCGCCCAACCTGACGCTCGAACTCACGGAGAGCCTGCTGCTCGACGTCGAAGCCGTCACGATCACGCTCGGGCGATTGCGCGGGCTCGGTGTCAGGATTGCAATCGACGACTTCGGGACCGGTTTTTCGTCTCTCGGCTATCTGAAGCATTTTCCGCTAGATGCACTCAAGATCGATCAGGTGTTCATTCGCAACCTCGCAACAGATACCGATGACTCGGCGATCACCGACGCGATCATCACCCTGGGGCACAGTCTCAAGCTCCAGGTCGTAGCCGAGGGCGTAGAGACCGAGCAGCAGTTGGCGCATCTTCGTGAGGCCAACTGTGACACCGGTCAGGGTTTCCTGTTTTCGGAGCCCGTTCCTTCGGACGGATTCGAAAAGCTTCTACTCGAGCGAGATGACGATGTGTAGAGAATGAGCCGGGAGAATTTCCCAGCGGCTCCATCGCGAAATCCCCTTGCCGATCGAGTTGGCCGATCGGGCTGGCGGCACCGACTAGACCGTCAGCTGGCGCGAACTGGCGCTTTCTCCAGATGCTCGCCGATCAGCTCTCGCACGCGCTGCGCCAATGCTTCCACATCCTCGTTCGCGAAATCTGAATAGGGGAGCGGATCCAGCACTTCGATCAGGATCCGGTGGTGACCCTGCAGGATCACGCCGCGCTTTGGAAGCGCAGAGGCGGTTCCGTGGACCACGATCGGGAGCAGTGGGCGCCGGGCGTCCTTGGCCAGACTGAAGGCGCCGGTCTTGAAGCTGCGCAGCTTGCCGGTCAGAGACCGCGTGCCCTCGGGAAACATCATGATCGAATTCCCGTTGGCCAGGTTCTCTCTGCAGCTGCGCAACATCGCCGAGGTGCTCGAGCGATCTCCGCGCTTCAGTTGGATGTATTGATTGAGGTACATGTTCCAACCGATGCACGGGATCCTGAAATTCTCGATCTTCGAGACCCACTTGAAATGCCGGAACAGCCGGAACAGCACCAGGATATCCAGCAGTGATTGATGGTTTGCAACCATCACGTAGGCTTCGCGGGAATCGATCTTTTCCCGCCCCGTGACCTCGACCGGCCAGGCGGGGTTGAGCCAGGTGTAGAGCGAAGCCCAGAAGCAGGTCAGCTGGTGGAGGATCACCTTGCGGCGGTCGAAGGGCAGGGTCAGCGCCCAACACAGCAACGCCACCGGGAACATTGCCAACGACGACAATGTGATGAAGATCCAGAAGAGTGCGGACCCCGCGGCTCGAAGCATCGGCCTAGTATTCCGCCTCGCGGATCCGCGCGCACGCCTTCCGCGCGGCGGTGTTCCTCGCAGCCAGGGGCCCGCGCGTCATCCGCAAGCCGTGACGAACGCGCCGAACAGCCCGTCGCGATGGATTCCCGCCAGTTTCTCGGGGTGCCACTGAACGCCCACACAGAATTGCGCGCCTTCGTCTTCGATGGCCTCGATCAGGCCGTCTTCGGCGCGCGCCGAGACCCGCATGCCCGCTCCGGGCGAATCGACGCCCTGATGGTGCAGGCTGTTGACGGGCGGCGGGTCTTCGCCCAGCACCTGCGACATCCGCGTTCCCGCCTCGATCTGCAGCGCGTGGCGTCCGTCGGGCTCGGCCAGGCGATGCGGACCCGCTTGCGGGAAATCGGTCTCGATGTCGTAGAGCAGCGCCCCTCCGCGGACCTCTGCCAGCAACTGCATCCCGTAGCAGATCCCAAGCACGGGCACGCTTCGTTCGAGCGCTTCGGCGATCAGGCGCCGATCGAAATCCAGCTGCTTCGCGGGTGCGAGTTCGAAATCGACGCCCGACGGGTAATCGCGCGGCGCGGGGAGGTCGTCCCCGCCCGGAATCAGCAATCCGTCCAGGCTCCGGAACAGCGCCGACGGATCGCGTTGAACGGGGAGATAAACCGGAGTGCCGCCCGCTGCTTCGATGGCACTCGCGTAGGCGGAGTCGATGTAGTGATAGTCGCGCTTCGCCTTCCAGCGACCGCGATCGTCGAGGCAGGTGGAGATTCCAATCAGGGGCGCCATCGGATTCAGTATAGCTTTGGAGAATTTGTCGCCCGAAACGCGCCGGATCGACCTTTTACCCCATTCGCGGTTTTCCCGGGTTGGCTGCCGGTATACCCTCCGAGCGTCTAGAATTTTCGGGCATTCGAGAGAAGAACTGCGATGGCGAAGATCTTGATTGCGGGTTGTGGATACGTCGGCGAGGAACTCGCGAACCTCCTGCTCGCCGATGGCCACGAAGTCTGGGGCTTGCGCAGAAATCCGCGTTCGCTGCGCGCCGGGATCGAGATCATCACAGCGGACCTCGCTCAGCCCGAAGACCTCCGGGATCTGCCGGGAGGCCTCGACACCGTCTTCTACCTCGTCTCTCCCAATGGTTCGGAGGACGCTCTCTACCGCCGCGCCTACGTGGAGGGGCTGCGCGGTCTGATCGACGCGCTCCACCAGCAGCGGCAGAAGCCCCGGCTGCTCTTCGTGTCGAGCACGGCCGTCTACGGCCAGAGCGATGGCGAGTGGGTCGACGAATCCTCCGAGGTCGCACCCGCTCACTGGAGTGGGAAGCGGCTTCTCGAGGGTGAGCAACTCGCGCTTCAAGCGCTGCCTTCCTCCTGCGTGGTCCGATTCGGTGGCATCT
>JAFDBP010000081.1 GCA_019313245.1 Deltaproteobacteria bacterium | reverse complement strand
ATATTCCGCCTTATGAAATTGGGACGCAGAATCGCGTACAACAACACCTTCGACATCCATCCCAGACCACTGGCAATGGAGTCTACTGGCTGCTCGCGTCCAAAAGGCGCAACGACATCCGTCACCACGTCGAATGCACGGAGCATATCCTGCCCCATGGCCCCGTGCTGAGACAGAGTCACAGTGCGGTAGGGGATATTGCGGCGCTCCAGGCAAACCATGATGGGCGCCATTTTGATGAACTGCGCCTTTGTACCGATCACCATGTAGATCATATGAAACCAACAGCCCTGGATCGTCGGCGTAGCGACTCGGTCGTTTCACTTGATTCAGCTACAAACCAATCCGTCCCAGCACGAACCTCACTGGCATTTCCCATTGGCTCCGAGCCTTTCCACAGCGAGATGCTGCATATCATCCGGGGCACCTTCGCGGTGCAACGCAAAATTCGCTCAGTGAGAATACCCGAAAGAAAAGTGGGCAGCGACGAGAGGAACGATGACCTGCATTTGTCGGTTCGTTCCCAATCGAATTCATTCGACCGAATGCCCCTTATCGAGCGCTGCCAAAAATACAGCTTCTTTCCCCGTCAGTAAGGTCGGAGAGCATGACGAGCTTCCCCATCGCTGAAGATGCTGGTCGATATTCGGAATCAGTGACTGAAGGTGAACCGGACTGAATCGATCGAGTGCGCGGTCTGGCCGGCTCAACACCTGCGAGAAATCGCCTAGGATATGGGGTCGACACCGGGGACTGGTCAATTGGGCGCATGATCGAGCAATTCACACGCCATCGCGTTTTCTGGCTGCTGGCGCTGGCCTCCATCGCGGCGATCGGTCTCGCGGTTCGACTGCACGGCCTCACGCTTACCGGCATCGGTGGCAACGATACGATTCTCTACTACTCGCTGGCCGAGCAGTGGCTGGAGGGCAATTGCGTCTTCAGCATCGGTGACTCGACCCAGGTGTTCCGCCCGGTTCTACTCGCCTTCAACGCCCTTGCGCTGGTCCTGCTGGGCCATACCGACTACGCGATCAAATTGGCCAACACACTGTTGGATACTGTGAACATTCTCCTGGTGGCCGCGTTGGCCCACGTCTTCTTCAGGCGCAGAGCGGCGACATTGGCCTGCGCATTCACCTACGCGCTGCTCCCGATTGCCATCTGGTCTTCCCGGCAGGAATTGGCGCACACCTGCTCGACCTTCCTCGCGCTCTGCGCCTACCTGTGCGTCTGGTTGTCGAACGAGTGCAAGGGGCGACGGGGCGGCGATGTCGCCATCTTCCTGACGGGTGGCTTCGTGGCCGCAGCGACCCTCACCCACGAGGACTTGATCTTCTTGTCGATCCCCCTCGGCCTGGTGGTGATTCTCGCCAATCGGGAGAGCGACGGCCGCAGTGCATGGCTGCCTTCGATTCGACGTGCGGCATTCTTCGCGTCGCTTCCGCTGATTGCGGCTGGATCGATTCTTGCGAGAGAGCGCGAACGGATTGGATCCGTCGTGAGTGGCCCGCTGAAATCGGATCCCGATGGGGGGCGCAATTACTTCGAAGTGTTCGGGCGCTTTCTGTGGGACGTCATCCTGGGCTCGAGTTCGGCGATCTTTGTCGGGCTGGTGCTGGCAGCCGTCGCCTACGCTGCCCATCTGCAGTGGAAGAACCGGGCTCGGCAAAGCGACCACACTCTACGCTGGCTCGGTTTTTGCCTGCTGACGCCCATCGTTTTCGTCGCGCTCTACGCTCTCTTCTTCAAAACGATCTTTCCCCGAAGCTTTCTCCTGCTGATGCCGCTGCTTCTCATTGCGGTGATTCACGCCTTCGATCGCGCGATCGATCAAATGAGTGAGGTTCGACGTGGAGCCGCGCTGCTGACCCTGGTGGCGATCATCCTGCTTTCCAGTCTGGCATCGTACTCCGCATTCAACGTGGGGAATCGCCGCTTTTCGAAGACCTGGGCGGCAGCGACCTGGCCGACTGTCGCGAATTTCAAAAAGGGCTTTGGCGAATTTGCATTCGATGCGAGATACCGGCCCAACTACGCCACGCACTGGCGCATGCTCTACGAGGCACTCAAAGACCGGGTCGACTCCCGCCATCGATTGCTGATTACTCCCAGCACCGCTTTCTACTCGGCAGGTCGCCGAGCCCTGCAGACCGACGCCTATTTTGGCGACGACGCAGTTTATCTGCTCGATCACGTTCAGGAGTCGCTCGCACAGGTCATCGCCGAAAAGAGCATCAAGACCGTGGTGTTCACCACTGGCCAGAACCGACCGCCTCCCAACGTGCACGCTCGCTATCTCTACGATGGACAGTGGGCGGATCCCGAGCCCATTGACCTCGCGGCCTCTTTCGGTTTTCCCCACTACTCGGTGGAGCAGGAATTTCACGCCATCGCCCGCTTCCTCGAGGCCATTGGGGGGACGGAGATCCTTCCGTTTCCGAGCGGAAGCTACGAAGCGCGCCACACCCGGGTCTGGGTGTTGCCCTAGAGGCTGTGGCCTTGCCACGTGCGCTGAATCCGCCGTGCACCGATGGCGCTCAGTCGACGACGCGAAATATCTTGATGTCTCCCACGAACAGTTGAAACGTGCCGTACAGCCAGCGGTGGAACAGCAGTTCCGGCATGAAATTCTGCACGTCGATCGACTTTTCCAGCACGAGATGCGGATGGCGATTCGCCAGGGCGGTTCTGTAGAACTCCACGTACTCCGGTTTCGTCTTGATCAGACGCACCGGATCGCCGACGACCGGTCCGTTCAATTCGTTCGCGTAAGCAGTGTCGTACCAGTTTTCACTCAAGATGAGATACTGCGCGCGTCGGAGCGTCGCCGCATCGCCAAAGGCGTACTCGGGACGGAACATCTGGCTATTGCCCGGTGGCGGACCCACGTAGAAGCTGACGAATACCTGGGCAGCACGATTCTGCGCGTACCATTGTCGCAACTCGATACGCGGATCGCGGTGGTAGTCGAGCACGAGATCCAGCGCCAACAGGGCGGGCCACACAAAGAAAAACGCCATGAACCAACGGCGTCCGACCCATGAAGTGGAGAATAGGCCGCAGGCAGCCAAGATGGCCGCAACGGGAATCAGGGCCAGGTAGTGGCGGTAGTAGGTCACGGGTGCCAGAAACGCCATGAACAATCCGAAGACCAGCAGAGGCGCGAGGCACAACCAGGCCCGCGGGTTCGCGTGGCGGCGGGCCAGCGCGCGAATACCCGCCGGAATGAACAGGCAGGCGGGCAAGCCGAGACCGACCAGCAATACCATCGGCATATTGACCAGGTTGCGCAGCCACTTGTGCCAACCGATGGCGCCATAGCCCGTACCAAATCGACTGGTCATGCTGCCGGTTGTATAACTCGCGATGATGTCGATCTGACACATCGCGTAAGCCAGCACCGGTACCAACAACCAAACGGCCACCATCGGCTTCTTCACCCGATGCCAGGGTATGACTGTGTAATAGAGCGCGAGCAGTGGGTAGAGTCTCGTCGCCTGGAATGCGCTGTTGGTCGACATGCCAAACAACACCGCCGTAGCCAGCACGACGGCGACCACGCGCCCCGAACTCATACCGTGCGTGACGTATTGCCACGCTCTCGCGGGAATCTGGGCCACATAGGCAAACGCGGCAAAGACCCAGTATTTCGTCCAGATCGCGGGCACCAACAGCAGCGGGCTCGAGAAAATCGCCCAACGCGAACCGCGACTGACCGAGAACACCATCAGCGCCAGAAATGCGTAGATGAAGAACACCGACGGTGCATCGACGGTACCGCTGTGGGATTCGCTGATGTGGTAACCGGACAGGGCCAACAGCGCGCCGGCGGTCCAGGCGATGCCGGGCTGGGATGGCGACAACAGCAACGCAATGACGGCAACCAGCACCACCGTCAGCGCGCCCGCAACGGCCGAATAGGTGCGCGCGATCAGGATGTGGTCCGCACTGTGGCAGTAGCGCTTGACCGCCTTCGCATCGCCGGAAATACCGGGCTCCGGCCCCCTGCCCAGCAGATCCGCGATGGCAATCGTCTGCCGGCCCACGAAGGTCGAATAATCGAAGCCTCCCAGAGCCGCCCGGCAGGAGCCCGCCTCGTCGAAATTGATCAGGGTAAAACTGCCGGGAGCGTTCCAATCCCAACCCACGGTCTGGGCACCGTACAAGCGCGGGAGCAGGGCCAGGAGGAACAATAATCCCAGACACACCCAATTCCCGGGGCGCCAACCGGTCTCCGATCGAGTCGTCATGCGGCTTCCGCGCCCAGTCCCACGGTGTCGACCTGCCTGCAAACGGGTTCGGGTCGGAAGTTAGCCCACGCGGCTTCTCGGTCCGCTCCGCGTCGCCGCCCACAAATGACGAGCGCCATCGCGGCTGCAGCGAGCATGCGGACAAGCCCAATGGCCGCGAGCCAGTCGCAATGGGAGAAGTGCACGAAGCGCGAGTGACGGACTCCGACGCGAAACGGGTATATTCGGATTGCGCGAAAATGCCCCGGTGTTTTTCGAGAAACGAGGCCATCGGGAATGCCGGCGAGTGGGCTCGCCTTCACGGCCAACGGGTCGATCCCATCGACATCCGGGCCGCGCGAGCGATGAGCGGGGGAATCCGTTGGAGTTCGAACTCTCCATCGTCATGCCTTGCCTCAACGAGGCTGACACCATCGGCGACTGCGTCGGAAACGCGCTGCGCTTCCTGCGAGAACACGGCATCGACGGCGAAGTGGTGATCGGCGACAACGGCTCTACGGATGGATCCGTCGAGATTGCGACGTCGTTGGGTGCGAGAGTGATCCACGTCGACACGCGGGGCTACGGCGCGGCGTGCGCTGCCGCGGCCGGCGAAGCGCGCGGTCGCTACATCATCATGGGCGATTCCGATAGCTCCTACGACTTCTACCAGTTATTGCCGTTCGTCGATGCGCTGCGGCGAGGCAACGACCTCGTGATGGGCAACCGCTTCGGCGGGGGGATCGTGCCCGGCGCGATGCCCTTCAAGAATCGCTACTTCGGCAATCCGATCCTGAGTGCAGTCGGTCGCGTGTTGTTCTCGAGCCAGATCGGCGATTTCCACTGCGGATTGCGCGGATTCAGCAAGACGGCATTCGAAAAGATGGACCTGAAGAGTACGGGGATGGAATTCGCGTCCGAAATGGTGTTGAAGGCTGAATTGATCGGGCTGAAGATCACGGAGGTGCCGACGACCCTGGCGCCCGACGGCCGCTCGCGAAAACCCCACCTGCGCCCGTGGCGCGATGGCTGGCGCCATCTGCGGCTCATGTTCCTGTTCAGCCCGCGCTACCTGTTCTTGATTCCGGGGCTGGCGTTGATGCTGCTGGGCCTGGTCTTCGGTGCGGCTCTGATACGCGGCCCGGTAACGATCGGCAGAGCCGGCTTCGACATCGCCTCTCTGGTGTACGCCGGCGCGTTCGTGGTCGTCGGCTTGCAGGCGGTCCTGTTCGCGTTGTTGGCTCAGTTCTACGGGATCCGCAAAGGCTTCCTTCCCGCCGACAAACTGGTCAAGTGCATCCTCGACGCACTCAGCATGGAGCGAGTGGTGCTGGTGGGTCTGCTGATCTTGTTCGCGAGCCTGATCAGCGGTCTCTACAGCGTGAGCATGTGGATGTCGGCCGATTTCGGCGATCTGATTCCGCGCGAGATCATCACGATTGCCACGCCTTCGGCCGTGGGATCCATCTGCGGCTCGGAATTGATCATGTTTGGGCTGTTCCTGGGCGTGCTGGACGTGCAGCACCGCTAGCGGGCCGGACCCCGGGGGTCGGGCGAGCTGCCGCGCGGCGGGTTTTCCGCCGGCCTCGCCCGGGAAATCGATCGATCTCTGACACATTCGGCGCCATCGGGCCACAACACTAGAGGCCCCCTTTGGCGGAGCCTTCCAAGAGTCGGAGGCAGGGCCCCGTCCCAGCGGAGCCCTGTCTCCAACCGGCGCCTCGCAGGATGGCACCCCCGACTGTTCCGCGGTCCCGTGGAAAGCGAGATGACCCGCGTAATCGGCGCTTCCCTGCTCGGCGTCGACGGCGTCGCCGTCGAAGTCGAAGTCCGCCTGAGTTCGCAGCTGCCGCGCATCGACATCGTGGGGCTGCCCGAAGCCGCGGTGAGAGAAAGTGCCGCGCGCGTCCGGGCCGCGATCGCGAGTGTCGGACAGCGGTTCCCCGATCGCCGCATCACCGTCAACCTCGCACCCGCAAACCTGCGCAAGGGCGGGGCCGCATTGGATCTCCCGATCGCGGTCGGAATCCTCGCGGCGTCGGGCGCGCTGGATTCCGAGTCTCTGCAGCGCCTCGGCTTGTTGGGCGAGCTCGCGCTCGACGGGCGTCTGCGGCCGGTGAGGGGCGCACTCGCGCTCACCCTTGCGGCCCGCGAGGCGGGATCCCGCTGCGTGATCGTCCCCGTCGAAAACGGCCCCGAGGCTGCGCTCACCCCGGGCGTCCGGGTTCT
>JAFDBP010000080.1 GCA_019313245.1 Deltaproteobacteria bacterium | reverse complement strand
CGCCGAGACGCCAGTGCCCGTCGGGGTCGACAGCCACGGGGGTGACCTCGTAGCGGGCGGCATCGAGCGCGCCCAGTATCGAAGCCGCCGAGACGAGCGAGACCTCGTGCTCGACCGAGCGCCCCCCAAACAGAAGTGCGACCCTGAGTTTGCCCATCTTTCCCCCTACCCGAGCGGCAAGCATAGTGGTTGACGCGCCCGAGGCCACGCCGGGCGGGTGTTGACCCCCCGACGGCCCACTCTTACCTTGGCGCCGTGGAAGCCTCCCCCGATCTCAGCGCCAAGCGCGCCGCTCTCGACGCTGCACTCCGGGCCGCGGGCCGGGTGCTGATCGCCTTTTCGGGCGGCGTCGATTCGAGTTATCTCGCCTACGCGGCGCACCGGCTGTTGGGTGAGGACGCCCTCGCGGTCACCGCGGAATCTCCGTCGTACCCCGCGAGCCACCGCTCGATGGCCGAGCGGGTCGTGCGCGAGTTCGCCATCCCCCACCGGTTCGTGGCCACGCGGGAACTCTCGAATCCGAACTACCGGGTGAACGCGCCGGACCGCTGTTATCACTGCAAGAGCGAACTCTTCGAAGTGCTCGGGAGCCTGCGCGACGAGATGGGCTTCGACGCGGTCGCGTACGGAGTGAACGTCGACGACACGGGCGATTTTCGACCCGGCCATCGGGCGGCAGACGAGCGCGGGGTGCTGTCGCCGTTTCTCGACGCTGAGCTCGACAAGGCCGAAATCCGCCAGCTCTCGCGCGAAGCGGGTCTGCCGACCGCCGAACTGCCGGCGTCCGCGTGCCTCTCGTCGAGGCTTCCCTACGGCACCGAAGTCACGCCCGAGCGCTTGCTTCAGGTCGAGCGCGGCGAGGAGAGGCTGCGCGCGCTGGGCTTCCGCCAGGTTCGACTGCGGCATCACGGTCCGATGGCGCGGATCGAGATTGCGACGGACGAACTCGCTCGCGCCCTCGCGCCCGAGATGGCGCGCGCGATCCTCTCCGCGATCAAGCCGCTGGGTTTTCGCTGGGTCTCGCTCGATCTCGAGGGTTACCGCACGGGATCGCTCAACGAGGTCCTCGATATTTCGAGCGGGCTTCGAGCGGATTCGTGATCCAGCTGATCGAGTGCGAGGGAGCGCCTCGCGATCTGGGCCTCGATCAGGGCACCCAATGCCGCGCGGCCTTGCAGGCCGCTTATCGCAGTCGGTCGCGCTGGCAGCGGCTGCGGCTGCGCGTGCTGGCCGAATCCAACGCGTGCCGTCACGCGCGGCAGGAGATCCGGCGCTTCTACCCGCAACAGGCCGAAGCGATGGAAGCGCTGGCCCGCGCGTCGCGCGTTCCGCTCGCGTGGCTGATCGCGCATCTCGCTGGCAATCGCGGGCCCGCGTCTCCCGCCGACGCGCTGATGCTGGCCGCCGCCTCCGAGATTGCCGACCGGGGCGGGTTGCTCGCGCGCGCGCTGCCCACCGACGCGATCGTGCGGCGCAGCCGACCCGAGAGCGGCTTCCGCTCGATCGAGCTGACGCAACCCTGGCGCATCGCCCCGCTCGCGGGCGTGAACGAGGCGGGGCTCGCGGTCGCGTGTGTGACGAGTGCCGGCGTCGTCGCGGCGGCCCGGCACGCGGCCCCGGCGGCTCTGCTCGCGCACGACTGTCTGCGGCGTTTCGACAGCCTGGACGGCGCGATCGACTGGCTGCTGGTGCGACCCGGCGGCGGTAGGTCGATGCTGGTGCTGGCCGATCTCTCCGGCGAAATCGCCGGGGTGCGGATCGATGGCGACGAGCGCGCGGTCTTCCGGCCCGCGGATGGTCTGATCGTTCACACCGGGGGGCACGCGCGACAGCCCGAGATCGAGAAGGGGCTGCGCGAGGCGTCGCCCCTGTTGGGCTCCGATCTCGGCCGCTTCCTGGGAATGCCGCTCGTGGTGGTCGAACCGGCTCGACGGGCGATTGCCCTGCTGGGTGGGCGCGCCGGCGGCGCTGGGGATCGCCGCTTCGAAATCTGACGCGGCCTGCGATTTCGCCGGGAGCCCGGCCGCGCCTCAGCGCTTGCGCGGGCGGCTGCTGTCCCGCGATCCGCCACCGGAGCGCGACCTGCCGCCCGACTTCGACTTGCCGCCGGATCTCGACCTGCGCGAGCGGGGGCGCTTGTGGGGAGACTCTTCGGGCGCGGGCGGCTCGGTTTCTTCGCCGACGGTGACCGTCGTTTCGGGTTTGTGCTCCTGCAGGTAGAACGCGCAGAGCGCCGCGAGGTCGCGTTTGCCATCGGGGGTCGAGATCAGATCTTCCACCATCGGGATGAAGCGATCGATCTTCGCGCGCCGGTCCTGCTCGGGAAGCGAGCGGATCTCGTGCTCGACCTTCACGGCGAGGCGCTTGCGCAACCGCGCGAGGATGTCGATCTCCGTCGGGAGCTTGCGCTCCTTGATCTGGATCTGGTTGACGTTCTGCAGATAGCGGAAGTTCCCGATGTCGAGTCCGGAAACCAGCGAGATCGCGACGCCCGCCTTGCCCGCGCGCCCCGTCCGCCCCGTGCGGTGGACGTAGACTTCGGGGGACTGCGGCGCCGAATAGCTGATCACGTGGCTGAGGTCGCTGATGTCGATGCCGCGCGCCGCCACATCGGTTGCGACGAGAAAGCGCAGCGATCCGCTCTTCATCCGCCGCATCGCGTCTTCGCGCGCGACCTGCGAGAGATCGCCCGAGATCTGATCGGCGTCGAGGCCGCGCCGCTGCAGATAGGAAGTCACGAAACGCACGTCGTCTTTGGTGTTGCAGAAGATGATCGCGCTCTCGGGATCCTCGTCCTCGATGATCCGCGCGAGGTTCGCCTCCTTCGCCTGGGCGGTGGTGACCACATAGTAGTGTTCGATCTGCTGGGGAGAGAGCTGGTCGTTCGAGAGCGATACGAACAGCGGGTCGTTCAGGAATACGCGAGACAGCGAGCGCACGCGCTCGGGAATCGTCGCGGAGAACAGGCAGGACTGTCTTTCTTTGGGCAGGTGCTTCTGGATCTCGCGCATGTCGGGCCAGAAACCCAGCGAGAGCAGTTCGTCGGCTTCGTCGAGCACCAACATGCGCACCTGGTCCAGATCGAGGGCGCCCGATCCGAGGTGATCGAGAATTCGCCCCGGCGTGCCGACCACGACGTGCGCGCCGGCCGAGAAACCCTCGAGCTGTTGGGTATATCCGACTCCGCCGTAGACGGGCACGCAGTTCGCCCCGATGTGTTTGCCCAGGGTTTCGATTTCGACCGCGACCTGGTTGGCGAGTTCGCGGGTCGGGCTCATCACGAGGGCCTGGCAGGCCGCGATCGAGGTGTCGAGGCGAGCGACGATCGGTATCCCGAAAGCCCCGGTCTTGCCGCTGCCGGTATGCGCCTGGACGATGAGGTCGCGGCCTTCGGTCATCGGAGGCAACACCTTTCGCTGCACCGGTGTGGGCTCGCTCCAGCCGAGGTCGCGAATTCCGTTCTGGATGGCCTCTGGCTGGCTGGCAAAAATTTCAGAGAGGTCTGTCATGTGCGGCGAGGCTATCACGCTTCACGGTTCGGAGCCCGTGCTAGGCTCGACTGATGGCACGCATCAGTCGCGCAGAAGTCGAGCGTGTGGCTTCGCTCGCCCGTCTGTCGCTCTCGGACGAGGAGGGCGATCGGCTGGTGCGGGAGTTCGAATCCTTCCTCGGTTACATCGATACGCTTCAGGAAATCGATACGGCCGGAGTCGTTCCCACCGCCCACCCGATCTCGCTGCCGACGCCGACTCGCCCGGACGAGCCCGAGGTCGCGATGGACCCCGACAGCGCGGTCGCCAACGCGCCGGAGGCCGTCGCGTCCGCGTTCCTCGTGCCCAAGGTGATCGACACCGAGGCGGAGGGCTGAATGGCCGAGGGGATCGGGACTCTGCGCGAGCTTCGCGCGGCACTCGACAGTCGCAAGACTTCTTCCGTCGAAATCGTGGGCGGGTGCCTGCGCCGCGCCGAGGCCTCCCAACAGAGCCTTCGCGCATTCGTCGGCCTGCGCGCGGAAGCGGCACTGCGCGAGGCGGAAGCATCCGACGCGCGCCGCGAGCGCGGAGAAGTTCGCTCTCCGCTCGACGGTCTGCCCATCGCGATCAAGGACAACATGGTCCAGACGGGGGAACCCACCCATTGCGCTTCCCGCATCCTCGAGGGGTTCGTCTCGCCCTACACGGCGACGGCCGTCGCGGGGCTAGAGCGCGCCGGAGTGGTCGTGATCGGCCGGACCAACATGGATGAATTTGCGATGGGCTCTTCGACCGAACACTCAGTCGAGGGGCCGACCCGAAACCCCTGGGACCTGGATCGAACGCCCGGCGGGTCGTCGGGCGGATCGGCGGCGGCGGTGGCCGCGCGCATCGTGCCCGCGGCTCTGGGCAGCGACACGGGCGGGTCGATTCGCCAGCCGGCTTCGTTTTGCGGCGTCGTCGGCATGAAGCCGACCTACGGGCGCGTTTCGCGCTGGGGTTTGGTCGCGTTCGCCTCGTCGCTGGATCAGATCGGCGCCTTCGCGCTGACCGCGGCGGATTGCGCCTGGGTTCTGGAGGCGATCGCGGGGCACGATGCCCGCGACTCGACTTCGATCCCGGAACCCGCGCCCGCCTATTCGGCCGCGCTGAGCGGTGACCTTTCCGGTCTGCGCCTGGGGCTGCCGAAGGAGTATTTCGTCTCGGAAGGCGTCGACGCGGGCGTCCTGGCGGTGGTGCGCGAGGCCGTGGCGGGGCTCGAGCGCGCCGGCGCAAAGACGCTGGAGGTCAGCCTTCCGTACGCGCGCTACGCGATCGCCACCTACTACTCGATCGCCAACGCGGAGGCGTCGAGCAATCTCGCGCGCTTCGACGGCGTCCGCTATGGCCATCGCACGGCGGGCGCGAAGGGCTTGACCGAGATGTACTGCCGAACGCGCTCGGAGGGGTTCGGCGCGGAGGTGAAGCGCAGGATCCTGCTCGGAACCTATTTCCTCTCTGCGGGTTATTACGACGCCTACTACCGCAAGGCACAACAGGTGCGAACCCTGTTGCGCGGCGATTTCGAACAGGCCTTTGCGGGTTGCGACGCAATCGTCACGCCCACTTCGCCCGAGGTCGCGTTCCGGCTCGGCGAGAAGACGTCGGATCCCCTGACCATGTACTTGTCGGACATCTACACGGTTTCCGCGAACCTGGCCGGGATCCCCGCCCTGTCGACGCCCTGCGGTTTCGCTCACGGACTGCCGGTCGGCCTCCAGATTCTCGGACCCGCCCTCGACGAGGCGACCCCGCTTCGGATCGCCGACGCCTTCCAGCGCATCACCGATCACCACACGGCGTGTCCCGGAGGTGTTTCGTGAGCGCATCCGGCGGCGAATTCGAAGTCGTCATCGGGCTCGAGGTCCACGCCCACCTGCGCACGAAGTCCAAGCTCTTCAGCCCGGCTCCGATCCTGTACGGCGCGGAGCCGAACCACAGCGTGCACCCGGTCTGCCTCGCGCTGCCCGGCGTGCTCCCGGTGCTCAACGAGCACGCCGTCGAACTCGCCATCCGCGCCGCTCTCGCGATGAACTGCGAAGTCCACCAGCGATCGATCTTCGCGCGAAAGAATTACTTCTACCCCGACCTCCCAAAGGGCTATCAGATTTCACAGTACGAAGAGCCGCTCGCGACCGGCGGCTGGGTCGACATCCCGACGCAGGGGGCCGGGGGCGCCGCGAGCAAGAAGCGCGTGCGCCTGACGCGCATCCACATGGAGGAAGACGCCGGGAAGTCGATCCACGACGACGCCATCGCGGGTGCCGACGCGACGCTCGTCGATCTCAACCGAGCCGGTGTGCCGCTGATCGAGATCGTTTCGGAGCCGGACATTCGATCGGCCGAAGAGGCCACCGACTATCTGCGGGCGATTCGGTCGATCTTGCGATTCACCGATGTTTCCGACGCCGACATGGAGAAGGGTCACCTCCGCTGCGATGTGAACGTCTCGCTGCGGCCGCACGGTTCGGACGAGTACGGCACGCGCACGGAGCTGAAGAACCTCAATTCGTTTCGCTTCATCGAAGATGCGGTGCGCGCCGAGATCGAGCGCCAGAGCGAGACGTTGCGCGCTGGCGGCGCGGTGCGGCAGTGCACGCTCGCCTACGATCCACAGTCCGGGCGCACATCGGTGCTGAGAATCAAGGAAGACGCCGACGACTACCGCTATTTCCCGGATCCCGATCTCATCCCGATGCTCCTCGCGCCCGAGCAGATCGAGCGGGTGCGGTCGGAGGTTCCCGAACTCGCCGAACAGAGAGCGGAGCGCTTCCAGCACGAGTGGGGCCTTTCCGAGCAGGACGCCATCCAGTTGACCGCGTCGCCGGCGATCGCCAATTTCTTTCAGGCCGCCGCGGATCGACACGGCGCGCCACAAACGGTTGCGAACTGGATTCTGCGGGACGTCATGCAGGCGCTCAAAGAGTTGGAGATGGCGCTCGACGATTCGCCGTTCTCGCCCGAGGCGCTCGCGCAGTTGATCTCGATGGTCGACGAGGGCAAGACCACGGTGAAGAGCGCGCGGGGCCTGATCGCCGAATTGGTCGAGTCGGGCGGAGATCCCGAGAGCCTCATCGCCGAGCGCGGGCTCGCCGCCGTCTCCGACGCGGGCGTGCTCGAAAGGGCCGTCGCCGAAGTGCTCGCCGAAAATCCCGAGAACGTCGAACTCTTCCATTCCGGAGAGAAGAAGGTGGTGAATTTCTTGATGGGGCAGGTCATGCGAAAGACCCAGGGCAAGGCGGATCCCGCGGCGGTTCGCGAGATCCTCGCGCGCGAGCTCGGGAAATAGCCCGTGCCGCCCCTGCTCCGCATCTTCCTCGCGCTGCTCTCGCTGTTCTTCGTGGTGGCCGTCGGCCTGTCCGTACTGCTGCCGCGCGTTTGTGCCGAGGACGCCGCCCGCGCGCGCCTGCCCGGGACCGCGAGTTCCGAGCTCGCCCGCCGAATCGAGCTCGCGGGATCAAGTTTGCCAATCGCAGGCTCGAATGGCGCGGCCGCGGGCGAAAAAGCGCTCTGAACCTCACGAATACGCAACTGAGTGGAAATCACCTCAAGGCTCGGATCCCTCAGGACGATATTTCAGCCTGTGAGGGAAACGCCCGGCTCCATTCTATGTGTGGATGACGACCGAAACCTCTGCCAGATCCTCTGCGAGGCGCTGGCT